>CAYJLS010000024.1:0-33601 GCA_964371065.1 uncultured Anaerolineaceae bacterium
GGGCAGACCGATTTCTATGGCGCGGCGCTGGTCAAGGACTATTTGACGATGCTGAACGCGCGTGACGACTGGGAAGGGCTGTTGGAAAAATATCAAATTGACTGGGTGCTTTTGCCGGGCGAGGTTCCATTGGCAAGGATACTCAAGGCAAATCCGCAATGGCGCATTTTGTATGAGGATAGTATTTCGGTTATTCTGAAAAAATAGAACTGGCGCGGATTTTTGCTGCAACCAAAAAAAAGATTGGGCATAAACCCTTGCGCTCAATTCTGTGTTAAAATTCAACAGGAACAAGACCAAAGCGGGTTTCCGATGAAAAAAATTTCTCTCATCATTGTGGATGATCATCCCCTGTTTCGCCAGGGTGTTGCCGATTCTCTGGCGCTCGAAGCGGATATGTTGGTGGTGGGGCAGGCGGCCAGCGGGGAGGAAGGGCTGGATTTGATTCGCACCCTAAAGCCTCAGATTGCGTTGATGGACATCAACCTGCCGGGCATGAATGGGCAACAGATCACCCACCTGGTTGTGCAGGACAAACTTACCACCCGGGTTTTGTTGCTGACGGGGTATGATGAAATGGAGCAGGCTGTCCACGCGGCGTTGGCGGGCGCGGCCGGTTATCTGGCCAAGGATATTGAGCCGGAAAACCTGGTGAAGGCGATCCGCGATGTAGCGGACGGGCAATTTGTGTTCGAGGCGCGCGTCTTTTCCCGCCGCGAACTGGACGACTGGCTGATCAGCCGCACCGAGGGTGCGCGCCGCTCTTACAGCGAACCCGGCAATCCATTCCATCCGCTATCGGACCGGGAAATGGAAGTGCTGAGGTGCGTGGTGCGCGGCATGAGCAATAAGGAGATTGCCAACCTGTTGGAGATCAGCCACCAGACCGTTAAGAATCATGTCACATCCATCCTGCGAAAATTTGGGGTGGACGACCGAACACAGGCAGTGATTTATTCGCTAAAGCGCGGATGGGTTACTTTAAAAGATACAACAAAAGATCCCACGAAGCAGGAGTGACTGGAATGACAAAGAATGAACTTGAGGCTGTCCCCTCCAGTGGCGCAGGGATGGATTTGCAGGTGGAACTTGAAGAGACTCAACGCGCCTTGCGTGAGGTAACTTTAATGATCGAACAGAGCCAGGGCGAGTTGTCGAAATTATCGCAACGCAATGCGGCCATCACCGCCCACCTGCAACAAGCACAGGGGCAGGTCAATAAGCTGCCGCCGGAAGAATTGCGTATGGCCTATGATTCTGCCCTGGACGCGCAACAGCGCCTGCTGGTGATGCGCGGCCAGCTGGAAAAATTGCAGAACGACAAGAACCACCTCGAAAAATACAAGGCGGTTTTGGAGCGCATTAATTTGCAAGGCGGCGAGGCGGCTTCGAACGTGTCGGCGGGTAAGGGTAAGATGGCCAGTGTGGAGATGCTGGTCAATGCGCAAGAGTCTGAACGCCAGCGTTTATCCCGTCAGATGCACGACGGGCCCGCCCAGGCGCTCTCCAATTTTATTTTACAGACTGAGATTGCCATGCGCTTACTGGAGGTGGATCCGGCGCAAGCGCGTGAGGAACTTAGCAATCTTAAGGTCTCGGCCATGGGAACCTTTCAAAAGGTGCGTAACTTTATTTTTGAACTTCGCCCCATGATGCTGGACGATCTTGGCTTGTCGCCGACCATCCGCAAATACACGGAAGCATTCCGCGAGCAGACCAATTTGGAGGTCAGCGTCACGGTTACTGGAACGGAACGCCGCCTGGAACCATACATCGAGGTGATGATTTTTCGCGCCATCCAGGAACTCATCGGCAATGCCTCTCGCCATAGCCAGGCGACAACCGTCAAGGTGTTACTGGACATGGGCGATCAGTTGATTCGGGTTACCGTTGATGATAATGGAAGGGGAGTGGATACGGAAATACTGGAACAGGGCAATAGTCTGGGATTGAAATTGATCAAAGAACGGACCGAAATGCTTGGCGGCGCTTTTGAGATTGATAGCGCGATTGGAAAGGGGACGCGAGTCGGTTTTTCCGTTCCCGCCCGCGCAGGGGCGTAACGCGTATTTTGAGGGTTGTTCTTCGCCGAATCGGGGATTGGCGGGATTTTTAGGCTAACATTATTGTTAACGAAATGCCATCCCCGTGTCTTGCATTTTTGACCGTACAGTTTATAATGCAATTAAATCTGAGGGTGGCTCCTCGGAAATCTAAAACGAAAGGAGAAAAATACCATGTTATTCGCCCCTAAAGAAAAAGGCCAGGGACTTGTTGAGTACGCGTTGATCCTTGTTTTGGTCGCTATCGTTGTCATTGCAGTTCTGATGCTACTCGGCCCGATCATTGGCAACGTTTTCTCGACCATCAACAACAGCCTCTCCACGTTTGGCTAGGATCGTAACTCGTTCGTTTGAAAAGGACTCTGGCGCAAAGCAGAGTCCTTTTTTAGTGCGTGCAAAACCTTTTCCAGCGGTGGGTTGGGTACTCCTTACTTTTTTACCAGAAAGGTTTTTGCAATTTTTCCTGTATAATGCATGTGATATAAACAATTTGCCGCCTTTCGGCGGTCTAATAAAGAGAGGAGCTCCTATGCGTCGCGGACGAACTTTCATCTTCCTGGCACTTATTCTGCTCATCGGCCTGATTGTGGCCGCGGTGGCGTTGCCGCGGGTATTGCCCTTGTTGCGGCCTGCTACTCCAGCGGTTACGGTTTACCGGGTCTATTATGCCTTGCAAAACATTTCGCAGGGTACCCTCGTCACCGAGGATCTCCTGGATGTATATACTCTCCCGGAAACATCCGTTGCCGACGTGATGTTCACGGAGCAGGAGAAGTCCAGCCTGGTGGGGCAGAAGGCCAAGAATAACATTGACCAGGGTAGTATTATTACAACGGGCGACGTGGTTCCTCCTGAGACCGGCCTGGAAGCTGGGGGTCCGCCCTGGGCGTCCATCATTGCCGCCAGCAAGAATGCCATTACCATCCCCATTTCACGACTGGCCTCCGTAGGCTTTGGCGTCGCGGACGGGGCGCACGTCAATGTGATTGCCTGTATGCTGATGGTGGACGTGGATCCGTCATATCAAGGGATTCTCCCTAATCATGTGGCTGTGGCCCAGGCTCCCGCGAACGTCCCGCCGGATGGGATGCCTGGCATCTCTCTGGGGGTGAAAACTCAGGGGGATCCGCCCTATCAAGGCCGTACTGAAGTGGAATCTGCTTTCCAACAGCCCATTTATATTATTCCGTCCGAGCCGCAGCGTCCGCGTCCCGTCTGCCAAATGGTGATGCAGGATGTAGCGGTATTGCGGCTGGGAAATTTCGAATTGAATCCATCTGCCACAGCGGCCAATCAGGCTGTGCCTACTTCGCAACCCGGCCAACAACAGGCCCCCCAGGTTGCCCCGGACATTGTGACGCTCATTGTTTCCCCGCAAGAGGCGGTTATCCTTACTTACATGGTGTACACGAATACTCCAATCTATCTCACGTTGCGGAATAGCGGAGACACGTCGCGCCAGGTGACAGAATCGGCCACCCTGCAATTCCTGCTGAGTCAACTCAATATTACGGTGCCGGTCAAGCTTGCCTATTCCGTAACTCCGCGCGTGGATACGCTGGCCCTGCCTTTCCTGCCCAACGATGTTGTAACCGTCTCGCCTTAGTAATAAATCCTGCCTGAAGAAAGTTAACAGGGATGCTATGACTGGTGAAAAGTTTCGGGTTCTCATTGTGGATGATGTGGCCGAAACGCGCGAAAACATTCGGAAACTGCTTCAATTCGAAAGTGACGTGGAGGTGGTTGGGGCGGCGCGTTCCGGCAAGGAAGGAATTCAACTGGCTAAGGAATTGGACCCGGATGTTGTCCTGATGGACATCAATATGCCGGACGTGGACGGCATTACCGCCACCGAAATTATTCGCCAGAAAGCCCCGCACATCAAAGTTGTCATCCTGTCCGTTCAGGGCGACCAGAACTACATGCGACGGGCCATGCTGGCGGGCGCGCGCGACTTTTTGACCAAACCCCCCATGGGGGATGAGTTGATTTCCGCGATTCGCCGCGCCGGGGAGATTGCGCACACCGAGCGGGCGCAGGCCGTCTCGCTACGGACGATTCCGGCCGCGATGAATGCCGGCGCATCGCCCGTATCCCCGCTGGGTTTTGGATTGACGCGCGGCAAAGTGGTATCGGTCTATAGCCCCAAAGGCGGAACGGGATGCACAACGATCGCGGTCAATCTGGCTGTCGCGCTTCACAATGAAGATACCCGAGTCGTTATTGTGGATTCGAACTTGCAATACGGCGATGTGGCCATGTTCTTCAACGAGCAAGGCAAAAACACCATTTCGGACCTGGCTCCCCTGGCCGATGATCTTGACTCGGAGATTGTGGATGGCGTGCTGGTCAAACACGCCGCGACCGGGATTAGTATCCTGGCTTCGCCCTCTCGTCCGGAGCAGGCCGATAAAGTCAACGCGGATCAATTTCTCAAAGTAGTGGATTTTCTGCGGCGAATGTACGCTTATGTTGTCGTGGATACGGCCACCTACTTGAGCGATGTTACCATTGCCGCCATAGATGTTAGCGACGTTCTCGTGCTGGTTACCACCCAGGATATTCCATCCATCAAAAACTCGCGCCTGTTCCTGGATCTGATGCAGACACTAAAAATTGATCGCAGCCGTGTCGCGTTTGTCATGAATAAGTTCGATAAACGGATTGCCATCACAGCCGATCGCGTTGGCGAAAACCTGAAGCAGGAAGTGGCGGCGATCCTCCCGTTGGAAGAGCGCGTGGTCATTCCGGCAGTCAATCGCGGTATTCCCTTTATGATTGACAACAAGACCCAGCCGATCGCACGCGGGATTTTTGGCCTGGCAGAAAGTGTTCGGGCGCGCGTGGCCGCTCTCGAACTCGATATGGATGATCGCTTCGCAAAACGATAAAGCGGACGCCGATCCAGCGGCACTCTGTAGGAGTAGAAGATGTCTCTCTTGAAGCGAATTGAGCAAGGGCAAAGCGGCGCGCAAAACCAGCCTCAGCCACCCTCCGGCGGACAGCCAGCCGCGGCTGGCGGCGGGGGGGATAATTCGCGCCTGTCGGCCATGCAAACGCGGCGCGTGAACGCGCCCATCACTGCGCCCCAGGCAGGCACCTATTTTGACCTGAAGACGCGCGTGCAGAACCGCTTGCTGGCCGAACTCGACCCGTCCATGGATATCTCGCGGCTCGACGAAGTGCGGCACACCATTCAGGCTCTCTTTGAGCAGATCCTGTCCGAGGAGAATATCGTTCTCTCCCGTCCCGAGCGCGCCCGTCTGTTGGAACAAATTGCCGCCGAAATCCTGGGACTCGGCCCGCTTCAACCGCTTTTGGAAGACGAGAGTATCACCGAAATCATGGTCAACGGGGCAAAAAACATTTATATCGAGCGTAAAGGCAAGATTCATCGTGTGCCGGTCACATTTGAGAACAACGAACACGTCATGCGCATCATTGACCGAATCGTCGCGCCGCTGGGACGCCGCATTGATGAGGCCAGCCCCTACGTGGATGCCCGTCTGCAGGACGGTTCCCGCGTGAACGCTATTATCCCGCCAATTTCGCTGGTCGGTCCGGTGCTGACCATCCGTAAATTCGCGAAAAACCCGATTACCGTTGATCAGTTGGTCCAGTTCGGCACGCTCACTGCGGAGGCATTGCAGTTCCTTAAAGCCTGCGTGGAAGCCCGCCTAAACATCGTTATCTCCGGGGGTACCGGTTCTGGTAAAACAACGCTCCTCAACATCCTTTCAGGCTATATTCCCGATGATGAGCGCATTGTCACGATTGAAAACGCGGCCGAGTTGCAACTCCGCCAGGAGCATGTGGTGACGTTGGAGTCGCGCCCGCCCAACATCGAGGGGCGCGGCGAAATTACCATCCGCCATCTGGTGATGAACTCCTTGCGTATGCGTCCTGACCGGATTATCGTCGGCGAGATCCGTGACGAGGCCGCGTTGGATATGTTGCAGGCCATGAACACCGGTCACGATGGTTCGATGACCACCCTGCACTCCAACGGGCCGCGCGACGCCCTCTCCCGTCTCGAAACCATGACCTTGATGGCAGGCATGGACCTGCCTTCGCGCGCCATTCGTGAGCAGGTTTCCTCCGCAATTGACGTAGTGGTGCATCAGGATCGCATGCGCGATGGCACGCGTAAAATTGTCAATATTACCGAAGTCAGCGGTATGGAAGGGGATGTGATCACCATGACGGATATCTTTATTTTTGAGCAGTCCGGAATCGAAAACGGAAAAATTGTCGGGCGCCTGCGGCCCACCGGCCTGCGCCCGAAATTCATGGATCAGATCGAGGCGGCCGGCATCCATTTGCCGCCATCCATCTTCGGAATTGGAGAGCGACGTCGCTATTAACCATGAACGGCCTAACCCTATTCCTCATCATTGGTGGTGTAATCGTTTTTGCCCTGTTCATCGTGGGCATCATCGTATCCGTTAACAGCGAGCGTTCGCTGGTGGAACGCCGCCTCGGCCAGTATCTGGACGGGGAAAAGACCGAAGAAGAGCGCAAGGCTGACCGTTCCGCGCTGACGGATTGGGTCAATAAGCGGGTAGAGAAGTCCTCCCAGGGCAACCGCATTGCGCGTCAATTGGCGAGGGCCAACCTAAAATTCCAGGTAGGCGAGTACTTCGCGCTCATTTTCATCTCGGTCATTGGCATGGCTATCATCGCCTGGCTTCTGGCTGGCGGCGGATTTGGCGTGCGCGGCCTGGTTACTGCCCTAGCCGGCGGAATCGTCGGTTTCTTTCTGCCCCCCTTTTATGTTCGTACCCAGCAGGGGAAGCGGTTATTGCGGTTTAACGAACAACTGGCCGATATGCTCAACCTGACGGTGAACGGCCTGCGCGCGGGTTATTCAACCATGCAGGCCATGGAATCCGTCAGCAAGGAATTGCCGTCCCCGATCTCGGATGAGTTCCGCCGCGTGGTTCAGGAAATGCAGTTGGGCATTACCATGGAAACCGCGCTCGAAAATCTCTACCGCCGCATCCCCAGCGACGACCTGGACTTTGTCATCACAGCCATTAATGTTCAGCGCGAAGTGGGTGGCAATCTCTCTGAAATTCTCGACATCATTTCTTTCACCATCCGCGAACGCGTCCGTATCAAGGGCGAGATTCGAGTGATGACTTCACAGGTTCGCACATCCGGAACCGCGATGGCCCTGATCCCCATTTTCCTAACAGTCTTTTTGTGGTTCTTGAACCCGGAATACATGAGTTCGTTTTTCGATAAAGGCCCGTTGTGCGGATTTGGGGCGCTTGGACTGGCAGGCGGGCTGATCGTTTCCGGGTATTTCATTATGATGAAGATCGCAGATATCGAGGTGTAATATGCAATGGCAATGGGTGATTGGAATTATCATTGGCCTTATCCTGATTGGCGGAGCCATCTATATGGTTGTGATCGGCAGCCGCACGATGGCCGAACAGGATGAAAATATAGACCCATTGATGGCGCGCCTGGCTGAGTTTAGCGAGCGCGGCGAACTGGCGTCCCTGGAGCAGATTGAGCTTTCGCAGCCTTTTAGCGAACGCGTCATCGTGCCGATTGTGCGCCGTCTTGGCGAACTCTCGGCTCGCTTCACGCCTCAAAAAGTCCTGCTGGAAACCACGCGCAAACTGGAACTGGCTGGCAACCCGGGGCGGATCGACGCGGCCACATTCCTGGCCACCCGCTTTATCATCCCGGTGGTGTTCGACGGATTCCTGTTGTTGATCTCTCGCTTCGCCCCGGACCCCTGGCCGCTTTCCAGATTACTGATTGCCTTATTGGTATTTGGCTTGATCGGCGTTTTCTTTCCCCAACTCTGGCTGATCAGCAAAATCCAGGCGCGGCAAAAGGAAATCCGCAAGGCCATGCCGGACGCGCTCGACCTGCTGACCATCTGCGTGGAAGCCGGGCTTAGTTTCGACTCTGCCATTTCGAAGGTGAGTGAGAAATGGGAAAACCAACTCTCGCTGGCCTTTGCCCGCGTCATTCGTGAGATCCAACTGGGCAAACTCCAGCGGGAGGCCCTGCGTGATATGTCGGATCGCCTCGATATACCCGAGATGACCAGTTTCGTGGCGGCCGTGATCCAGAGCCAGCAACTGGGCGTGAGCATGGCCAAGGTTTTGCGTATCCAATCCGAGCAGATGCGCATGAAGCGCCGCCAGCGGGCGGAAGAAGAGGCTCACAAAGCCCCAATCAAAATGATCTTCCCGATGGGTTTGCTCATCTTCCCGTCCATCCTCATTATTCTGATGACACCCGCTCTGATCCAAATCACTGACGCGTTTGGCGCCGCATTGGGAGGCCCTTGATCCGTGACTAAAGCCCACTGGTCGTATCCGCTTTACCGATTGGCATGGAGCGGGCTCGACTGGTTGTTTCCGCCGCGCTGCGGTGGGTGCGGAAAAGTGGGGTCCCGCTGGTGCGACGACTGTCAGGCAAAAGTCCCGACACTCGCGGGGACTTTGTGTGAGAAATGCGGCATGCCAGTTGCCCATAGCGGCCTGTGTGACCATTGCCGCGCCAATCTGCCGCCCTTTCGCGCACTGCGCGCCTGGGCGGCTTTTGAATCCCCCGTTCGCCAGGCTTTGCATAAATTGAAATATCGCCGCGATATGGGACTGGGCGACGCGCTGGCTGTCCCCATTGCCATGTTCGCCGACTCCCTTAACTGGCCTTTTGACCTGGTCGTTCCCGTTCCGCTGGGACGGAAGCGCCTTCAGGAACGCGGGTATAATCAAGTTGACTTGATCGCCCGCCCATTGTCGCTCGCGCTCGGCCTGAACTATCGGCCTGCCGCGCTCAAACGGAAACGGGAAACCGTCTCACAGGTTGGACTCTCCGCGGTGGAACGCCGCGATAATATGCAAAACGCTTTTTCCGCAGATGCATCAGTTGTTCGGGGAAAAACCGTCCTCGTGATGGACGATGTCGCCACAACGGGATCCACCCTGTCGTCGTGTACCGAAGCGCTCCTCCAGGCGGGCGCAAAAGATGTGTTCGCGTTGACCGTCGCGCGGGCGTTGCCTCACCACGGTCTGCATCAAGCCTAACCCACCCTATTTCAAGGAGGTCCCATGTCCCACCCTGCCATAGACGTCCAGACCCGCAACTTGGAAATGACTGACGCAATACAGGAATATGTTGCCAATAAGGCCGAACGCTTGAGCCGCCATTTGCCGCAGATTGAAGATGTGCGCGTGGACCTGACCTATCTCAAGTCCGCCCGTAGCGCCGCGGACCGCTTCAACGCTGAGATCACCGTGCGCGGCAAAAACCTGCTCCTGCGCGCCGAGGAACGCGCCGACGACCTGCACGCCGCCTTCGACATCACCCTCGACAAAATGGACCGCCAGATCGAACGTTACAAGGGCAAGCGCCATCGCGGCCGCGGCGACGGGCGTTCCGCCGCCGAAGTCGCCGAACAGATCCTGGACGATGAGACCGGCGAACTGACCCCGTTGGTGGCGAAGCGCAAGAAGTTTACGATGATCCCGATGAACGAAGAGGAAGCCATCGTCCAGATGCGCGACCTCGGCCATGACAACTTCTTCGTCTTTTATAATGCCGTGACCAGCAAAATCAACGTGCTTTACCGACGCCGCAACGGGAGTTATGGCCTGATCGAGCCGGAACTCGGCTGAGCGATTGCCGAACACACTGCTGGCCCGGGCATCGCCTGGGCCAGTTTTATCAGGAACACAGCATGGAACTACTGGATTTTGACGACGACCTGACAGACGACCAACTTGCCGCAAGCCAGATAGACGGCCCCCAGGCTGAAGAATCCATCGCCCGCCTGTTGAAAGCCCTGGGCGAAAACATCGAGCGCGAAGGCCTCAAAAACACCCCTCGCCGCGTGGCGCGCATGTACAGCGAACTGCTGGCCGGCTACCACATGGACCCTGTCGCCATGATCAACGGCGCGCTCTTCGATGTCAAATACGATGAGATGGTCATCGTGCGCGACATCGAATTCTACAGCCTGTGCGAGCATCACATGCTTCCCTTCATGGGGCGCGTCCACGTGGCCTACATCCCCGACGGCAAAGTGCTGGGCATCTCCAAAATCCCACGCGTCGTGGATATGTATGCCCGCCGCCTGCAAGTGCAGGAACGCATGACCCGCCAGATCGCCGACTTCCTGCGCGACCTGCTCAAGCCGCAGGGCGTGGCCGTCGTTGTCGAAGCCCTGCACCTGTGCATGATGATGCGCGGCGTTAAAAAGCACGATGCCCGCATGACCACCTCGGCCATGCACGGCGCCTTCCGCGCCAACCTGGCCACGCGCGAGGAATTTTTGGCGAATATCTCGCGCGGCGCCGCGCCGCTACGCGTCTAATTCGACTTGGGACTTTTTCCGCGCCGTCGGACTTTCCCCGCTTCTTTCTGGACTTTGGCCTGCCGCGCGCGTTCGACCTCCACCCCCACCGAGGCGGCCTCCGCCACCGCCCCGGGCTTGTCCACCCGCACGACGACTTTCCGCACCCTCGGCTCCTGCAAGCATAACCCGGCCAGGTCGTTTGCCAGCGCCTCGACAGTCATCCGCGCCGCGCTCTCCGCGTGGGCGCGGATTTTTTTTGCCATCGCGCTGTAATCCACGCAATCGGAGAGTTCGTCCGTGCGCGCCGCCCGCCGCGTATCCGTGTAGAGGATGACATTGATGACGATCTCGCGCGGCGTCACGCGCTCCCAATCATGGATGCCGAGGATGCCTTGAACCTTCAAATCTTTGATGATTATTTTGTCCATCTGTGTGTAGCCCGGATGTAGATTAAATTGCCAATTTGATCTATGCTTGCGCGTTGACAGTCATCCCAGATTGTAACCTCTCCAACCCGAAAAATGCGGATGCCAGCACGATCCATGCGAAAATTTGCCCCAGCCGCAGGCCGCCGAAGACGAGCGTGCTGTCGCCGCGAAAAGCCTCGAGAAACACGCGCCCGCCCGAGGTCCAGGCGAGAAACGAGAGGAAGGTCGCGCCGTCCCGCGCGGGGGAAGTCCGCAAAACGATCCCGAGAATGACCAGCGCGGCAAACGTCTCGTAAACCTGGCTGGGATGCCGCACCGCTCCGAATAATTCAATTCCCCAGGGCAGGGAGGTTTCCTTTCCGAACGCGTCGCCCGAAGCCAGGTGTGACGCGCCGATGCCGACCATCACGGTCGCGAAAAACGGAGTCAGTGTGTCGAGCGTCGGCCAGAGCGCGAGTCCCTTGCGCTGGCCGTAGACGAGAGCTGTGATGAACGCGGCGGCCAGCCCGCCGAGCGGATCGAACAGGTCGGGATTGAGGGCGAACAGGCTGAACGGACTTTTGGCGAAGGCTTCGAGCTGGGCCACGGCGAACAGGATGCGCCCGCCCGCGACGAACGCCATCAGCGCGTAAAAGACGAGGTTGTTGAGAGCCTGCCCATTGACCTTGTGGCGGGCGGCGCGTTTCTCGGAAAGCGTCAACCCGATCCACAGGGCGACCACCAGCAGGATAATGTGACGCGGCGGGGCGAAGAGATTGCGGAAGAGTTCGATCATGTTATTTGAGAATTTCCTCGATGCGCGTGCGGAGCAGTGCCTCGGCCATCGGTCCGCCGATGACCACCTCGCGGATCACGCCGTCGCGTCCGATGAAGTAACTGGATGGGAGTGAGCGCAGTTGATAGGCGCGCCCGACCTCGTTTTTTGTGTCCAGCAGGATGGGAAAGGTCAGCCCGTACTCCGCGACGAAGGGAGCGATGGCCTGCGGATCGTCCTGCGCGGTGGAGTTGACCGCCAGTACGACGAGACCCTGATCCTTGTACTCCTCGTAAAGTTTTTGAAGCGTGGGCATTTCGGCGCGGCAGGGCGGGCACCACGTGGCCCACAGGTTGACGATCACCGCCTGCCCGCGCAAGTTCGAGAGGGTGATGGAAACGCCGTCGGGCGTTTGGAGCGTGAAATCGGGAGCCAGGAATCCTTTTTGTGGCGCGGGGACCAGGCCATTGGTTGATTCGCCGAGGCGGTCAGCGCTCACCCCGATCCAAGCCAGACCAAGCACCAGAATCCCCGCGAACCAAATTCGTCGAGTTGATTGCATAAAAATCCTTTTTGGGCTACACTTTCATTGAATGATTTGAGTGTGACTAAAATCAGTTGGTAGTCCGACTATCGTTTCTTGGAGTGTAACTGCTCAACCGTCCTTGCCACGGGTTCATTAATTTGGACGTTCGCAAGTTCAAGCGATATTTTGTCACCAGAACACGTTGTCAACGGATGGGGAAACGGACACCTGCACCGACCGCAGGTACGGTGTAAGCGGATGGAGAACAGCAAGACGAGGAGTCGCCACATCCGTTTATCCGTTTAATATCCGTTGACCATAGATTGTTCCGCCCAGCGCGAGGTGGAACAGACCTTGTCAAAATTGCCTAAAGGTTGACCAACTCGATCAACCAGATTTAGTCACACTCGAATGATTTATGCTCGTCATTGCGAGGAGGGTGCTCTTCCCGACGAAGCAATCTCCTCATCGTGGCGGGGATTGCTTCGCACACCTGCCCTGGCGGGCGGTGCCAGGGAAGTGCGCTCGCAATGACGGACACGGCACTTTTGCGACGCCTCTTTCAAAACCCATCTTACCATGCTCTTTTCACACACCGCTTACATCGGCATTGACCCGACCGCCGGGCGCAGTCCCTTCACCTACGCCGCGCTGGACGACGAGCGTAACCTGCTGGCGCTGGCGGACGGCGAACTGGAAGACCTGCTGACCTTCGTGGGCAACTTCCCCGCCGCGACGGTGGCCGTCAACGCGCCCTCGCGCGTCAACGCGGGACTGGTGCGGAAGCGCCTCGAAAAACAGACGCTGACTCCGCACTCGCTTCGCGGCGTGGACCTGCGGGTGGCCGAGCACGACCTGCGCGAGCGCGGCATCTCAGTCTCTGCCACACCCTCCCGCGAGGAGACTTGCGCGGGCTGGGTGCAGTTGGGATTTTCACTTTACAAACGGCTGGCGAAGATGGGGTTTCGCGCCTATCCACAGGAAGGCGCGGAGCACCTCTGGCTGGAGACGCATCCGCACGCCTGCTATTGCGCCCTGCTCGGACAAGTCCCCCTGCCGAAGCCCACGCTCGAAGGCCGCCTGCAACGTCAGATTGTCCTGCACGATGCCGGCTTGCGAATCAAAGATCCGATGGGCTTCTTCGAGGAGATCACGCGTCACCGCCTGCGCCTGGGCGTGATGCCGATGGAGTTGATCTACCACCCCGAACAACTCGACGCGCTGGTTGCGGCTTACACGGCTTGGATGACCGCGAAGCATCCCGCTGAGACAATGCAGTTGGGTGCGAAGGAAGATGGATTTGTGGTTTTGCCCGTTGGGGAGTTGAAGGAGAAATATTGAAAAAGAGCAACCCGAGAGTTGCTCTTTTATTTTCTATTTTGTCGGACAACACCGTGCCATATTTAGTCCCCTTCATTTTCCTGGATGGACTTCCCGATTTCTTTTGAGTGCGCTTCTGCATACGCCCACGCATTGACCAAATCAGCGGCGCGCAGGGATGGATAATTCGCCAGGATTTGAGACTCGCTCAAGCCCAGCCTGCGATAATTTTCCAGCGCCCAGACAGGAATACGCGTGCGGACAATGCAGGCATCGCCGCCCACAACGCCAGGCGTCTTTTCAATACCAGGCCAGACATTGATAATATCCTGTGCCAATTTCCGTACAACCTCCGCTTTTTCCGCGGGTCGTAAACGGTTGAGTTTGAGCGTCAATTCTCGAATGCTCATGGGTACCTCGACGGCGATTATACAGCGTTTTAGGCAGGGATGATGAAGCCGATTGAATTTGCGTGCGCACGAATTTGCCAATTCAATTGACATCCTGCGAACTGGTCGTATAATTCGCTCAATTTTGCCAGTCAAGGAGGCCGGCCGCTCAAGATGTCATAATTCGTTCTATCTCACGTCACGCCAAAAAACAAAAATAATGAGGAGATCTATAGAATGAAACGTTCGTCATTGATCCATCTCGCGCTGGTTGTGGCTCTATTGATTGGCCTGCTCGGCGTGTCTACCGTTTTCGCGGGCCCGGAGAAGGCGCGCGTCATGGTGCAGTTTGCGCCGGGCAAGGGCGCGGCTGTGGAACAGGCGCTGAAGGGCGCGGGCGCGGAATTTCACTATTCCTTTGCCAGTTTGAACGTTTTTGCGGTCAGCCTTCCGCAGGCCGCGCTGGCGGGCATCCAGAACAACCCCAACGTTGTCCTGGTGGAGGAGGACGCCCCGCGCTACATGATCGGGATTACGCGCTCCAAGCGACAGGACGCGAGCGCCGCGCCTCAATTGGCCGGTTCGCAGACTGTTCCCTACGGCGTGGACCTGGTGCAGGCGCGTGACGTCTGGGATGCCAACCGCGACGGCGCGATTGACAGCGGCGCCCCGACCGGCTCCAATCGCACCGTCTGCATCATTGATTCCGGTCTGTTGACCAGCCACGAGGATTTCCAGGGCGTAAACGTCCTAGGCGGGTACACCACCATCTCCAACGGCTGGGAACATGACATGAACGGCCATGGCACGCACGTGGCAGGCACCATTGCCGCCATGAACAATGCGCTGGGCGTGGTGGGCGTCACTCCCGGCACGGTCAACCTCTACATCGTCCGCGTCTTTGGCGATGACGGGGTGTGGGCTTACGCCTCCTCGCTGGTGGACGCGGCCAACCGCTGCGCCAGCGCGGGCGCTAACGTCATCAGCATGAGCCTGGGCGGCAGCCGTTCGGTTGCCACCGAGCGACGCGCCTTCGACAGCCTGTACGCGCAGGGCATTCTGTCCATTGCCGCGGCCGGCAACGAAGGCACCAGCGCGAACAGTTACCCGGCCTCTTATTCCTCTGTTGTGTCCGTTGCCGCGGTGGATGAGGCCAAAACTCGCGCGGATTTCTCCCAATACAATTCGCAGGTGGAACTGTCCGCGCCGGGCGTGCATGTTCTAAGCACGATCCCCTATCTGGATGACAACAAATTGACCGTTGACGGCGTCACCTACGTGGCCTATCACATCGAGTTCGCGGGACGCGGCTCGGCCAGCGGCGCGCTGGTGAATGGCGGCCTGTGCGATGCGACCAATGCGGGCTGGAGCGGCAAAGTTGTCCTGTGTGAGCGCGGCGTCATCTCCTTCCTGGACAAGGTGAACAACGTCGCCAACTCCGGCGGCGCGGCCGCGGCCATTTACAACAATGCGCCCGGCAATTTCCTCGGCACGCTGGGCGACGGCAGTTCATCATCGTTGATCGCCATCAGCCTGAGCCAGGAGGATGGGCAATACCTGGTCGCCAACAAACTTGGCCTGAGCGCCACGGTGGCCAGTTCCTATACCTGGCCTTCCAACAACAGTTACGAGTATTACGACGGCACCTCCATGGCCACGCCGCACGTCTCCGCGGTGGCCGCCCTCGTCTGGAGCGCCAAACCGAGCGCGACCAACGTCGAGATCCGCGATGCGTTGGCGAATACCGCGCAGGACCTCGGCGCAGCCGGCCGCGATGTCTACTACGGATACGGCCTGGTGCAGGCCAAAGCCGCCATTGATTCCCTCGGCGGCGGCGGCCCGACGGTCGAAATGCGCGTCAGCGACCTGGATGCGGTTACCACGACTGCCAAGAACGGCTGGAAGATTACCGTGACCATCACCGTCGTGGACGCCAACGGCGCGCCCGTTTCCGGCGCGAAAGTGGATGGCAAGTTCAACACCACCGCCGTTTCCTGCACTACAGGCGCCAGTGGTCAGTGCAGCGTGAGCGCCACTGCCAAGAACAACATCACCTCTGTCACCTACACAGTGACGAACGTGACGGCGAGCGGTTATGTCTACAACTCGGCCGCCAACGGCGACCTGGACGGCGACAGCAACGGCACGTCCATTGTGATCAACAAGCCGTAACGCCGGCGGTTCCAATTCCCATGGCGGGGAGTCTACAAGGCTCCCCGCTTTTTGTTGGGGATGCTTGCGCAAATCCCGAAGGCGGGGAGATGGTAAAATATGCCCATGAACACCACCGATCTCCAATCCCGCGCGATCAACACTCTCCGATTTTTGTCCGCAGACAGCGTCCAGCAAGCCAACTCGGGTCATCCCGGACTTCCAATGGGTGCCGCCGCAATGGCATTTACCATCTGGACGCGTCACCTGCGCCACAACCCGCGCAATCCCAACTGGATGGGACGCGACCGCTTCCTGCTTTCGGGCGGACACGGCTCGATGTTGCTCTACTCCCTCCTGCATCTGACGGGCTACGATCTCGCGCTCGACGAACTCAAGAACTTCCGCCAGTGGGAAAGCCGCACGCCCGGCCATCCTGAATACGGACTTACCCCCGGCGTGGAAATGACCACCGGTCCGCTTGGGCAGGGATTTGCCGCAGGCGTAGGCATGGCCATCGCCGCGACCCATCTCGCTGCGACGTATTCGCCGGAATTGTTTGACGCTTACATTTACGCCATTGTCACGGACGGCGACCTGATGGAGGGTATCTCCTCCGAAGCCGCCTCGCTGGCGGGGCATTTAAGTCTCGGCAAACTGATCTATCTCTACGACGACAATCACATCTCGATTGACGGTTCTACCGATTTAGCCTTCACCGAAGACCGCGCCGCGCGTTTCGCCGCGTATAACTGGCACGTCCAAAAAGTGGACAATGGCAACGACGTGGACGCGATGGACGCCGCCATCCAAGCCGCCAAATCTGACCCGCGCCCGTCCATCATCATGTGCCGCACGATCATCGGTTTCGGCGCTCCACACCGGCAGGGGACATCCAAGGCGCACGGCGAGCCGCTCGGCGACGAGGAGCTGAACGCCGCCAAGGAAAACCTCGGCTGGCCAAAGGAACCCCGCTTCTACATCCCTGATGATGTCGCTGATTTTTTCTGTGAGGCTGTGGAAAACGGGGAAAAATTGGAAGCGGACTGGAACCGGAAGTTTGCCGCGTACAAACAGGCTAATCTCGAAAAAGGCGCAGAACTGGAAGGCCGCTTGAGCGGGAAATTCCCGAAAGGCTGGGAGAAAAGCCTGCCCGTCTTCCCCGCGGACGCGAAAGGCATGGCGACGCGCGCCGCCTCGGGCAAGGTCATCAATGCGCTGGCGGCAATCCTGCCCGAACTCATGGGTGGCTCGGCGGACCTGGCGCCCTCGAACAACACCAAAATTGACGGCTCGCCCGATTTCCAAAAAGATTCTCCGCAAGGACGCAACCTCCACTTCGGTGTGCGCGAACATGCGATGGCCGCGGCTGTGAACGGCATGGCTTTGTACGGCGGCGTCATTCCCTACGGCGGCACTTTCCTGATCTTTTCGGACTATAGCCGTCCTGCGATCCGCATCGCGTCGCTGTCGCACATCCCTTCGATCTTTGTCTTTACCCACGATAGCATCGGCCTCGGCGAAGACGGGCCCACGCACCAGCCTGTGGAACATCTCGCCGCGTTGCGCGCCATTCCGAATCTGACGATCATCCGTCCCGCGGACGCGAACGAGACCGCACAAGCCTGGAAGTTTGCCATCGAAAACCGTCACGGTCCCACCGTACTGGCATTGACCCGTCAGGCTGTGCCAACCTATGTACCGCAAATTTCTAATTTGCGAAGCGGCGCATACATTTTTGCGACCTTCGGCAAGAAAACTCCCGATATCATTTTGATGGCTTCGGGGTCCGAAGTCAGTTTGGTCTACGACGCGGCGAAGGTTCTCCACGAAAAGGGACACAGCGTCCGCGTGGTGTCGTTCCCGAGTTGGGAGTTGTTCGAGAAACAGGACAAAGCCTATCGCGAGTCCGTGTTGCCGAAAAAGGTCACAGCCAGAGTCTCTGTCGAAGCGGGAGTCGGCCAGGGCTGGGAAAGATACGTCGGCCCGGGCGGCAGGATCATCTCCATCGAGCGCTTCGGCGCGTCGGCCCCGTATAAAGTCATTTTCGAGAAGTTGGGCTTGACCGTTGAAAACATCGTCGCGCAGGCGAAATCCATTATGCCGAAGAAAACTGTGAAGCCGAAAGCCAAAGTCAAAAAGGTAACGAAGCGAAAATAAAATGACCGATACAATTGAAGGGATCATTTTTATTCTGCTCGGGTTGCTGACGATGCTGGGAGCGGCATTCAATTGGAGTCTTGTATCGCGCCCTGGCAAGTTGGTCAATCGTTTGCTCGGCGATACCGCGGCGCGGGTCGTTTATTTCGCAATCGGTTTCCTGGTGTTCTTTATTGGCGTCGGGCTTCTGACCGGCATACATTGGTTTGGATTGTGAGACAGGTATGAAAATTGCCATTGCATGTGACCACGGAGGCTTTCCACTGAAAGCGACTGTGCTCGAAGCGGTGCGCGCCGCTGGACACGAGCCGCTCGATCTTGGGACGAACAGCGCCGAGCCGGTGGACTTCCCCGATTTCACGGAGAAGCTTGGCCGCGCCATCCAAAATGGCGAAGCCGAGCGCGGGATTTTGGTCTGCGGATCGGGCGTCGGCGCGTGCATCGCCGCCAACAAAATGAAAGGCGTGTGGGCTTCGATCTGTCACGACACGTATTCCGCCGCACAAGGAGTTCAGCACGATAACATGAACGTCCTGTGCCTCGGTGCACGCGTGATTGGTCCTGAACTTGCCGCTTCGTTGGTGAAGGCATTTTTAGGCGCGCACTATTTGGGAAACGACAAAGGCGGAGAGCGCTTTGCGCGGCGCGTGGCGAAAATCAAAGCCATGGAAGAATAATCCTCGTTACGCAATACGCAATACGCAACACGACTAATCAGGAGCCTCACTTTAAAATGAATACTATAGAAAAACTCACCTCCCTCGGCCAGTCCCTCTGGTACGACAACATCCAGCGCAAACTGCTGGAGAATGGCGAACTCAAAGCCATGATCGAACGCGGCGATATTCGCGGCGTCACCTCCAACCCGACCATCTTCAACAACGCCATCGCCAAGTCCACGGATTATGATTCCGCGCTTGTGCCGCTGGCCTGGGCTGGCTGGGACGCGGAGAAGATCTTCTGGCAACTTGCCATCGAAGATATCAAAGATGCCTGCGACGCGTTCCTGCCTCTTTACGAAGAGACGAATGGCGGCGACGGCTTTGTAAGCATCGAAGTCAGCCCGTATCTCGCCAACGACACCGAAGCCACAGCCGCGCAAGCAGAGCAACTTTGGACGCGCGTCGCCAGGCCAAACCTGATGGTCAAGATTCCCGCCACAGAGGCTTGTATTCCTGCGATCCGGCGCTCCATCGCGGCCGGCATCAACATCAACATCACGCTCATCTTTTCGCTGGTGCGCTACGCCGACGTGATGATGGCCTACCTCGACGGTCTCGAAGACCGGCTCGCCGCGGGACACCCAATTGACCACATTGCATCGGTGGCCTCGTTCTTCGTCTCGCGTGTTGATACCAAGGTTGACCCGAAACTTCCCGAGGGCGCGCCCCTGCGCGGCAAGGCCGCCATCGCAAACGCCAAACTCGCCTACGAAGCGTTTTCTGCCATTTTCACCACACGCCGCTGGGAGGCGCTCAAACTACGCGGCGCCCGCGTGCAACGTCCGCTCTGGGCTTCCACCAGCACCAAGAATCCCGCCTATAAAGATAGCATCTATGTTGACAACCTGATCGGTTCCGAAACCGTCAACACCGTCCCGCCCGCCACGCTGGATGCATTCCGCGACCACGGCGTTCCCGAAATCACGCTCACCCGCGATCTCGACCAGGCTCGCGCCACATTCGCGCAACTCGAAACTTTGGGCATTTCGATGGAGGTTGTGACTCACGAACTGGAAGTCGAGGGAGTCAAGGCCTTCTCGGACGCCTTCACGCAGTTGATCGCAACCATTGACGAGCGGAGGAAGACCGCCGCTTCCTCTCTTGGACCTCTGGCTGGTTCCGTTTCCAAACGCGTGTCCCAGCTCGAAGCGGATTCCGTTTCCGCGCGCCTCTGGCGGCACGATCCCACGCTTTGGGCATCTGACCCTGAAGGCCAGAAGGAAGTGATGATCCGCCTCGGCTGGCTGGACTCTCCCGAAAAAGCGCGCGCCTTGATCCCTGCTTACACATCTTTTGCCGATGAAATTCACAAAGAGGGCATAGATCGCGCCCTCGTGCTCGGCATGGGCGGCTCTTCGCTAACCGCGGAGGTATTGAGTTCCCTGCTCGCCGCGGCGAAGATCGACGCGCCTCTTTCGTTGGCTATTTTAGATTCAACCGATCCCGCGCAAGTAGCGGAAGCCGTTAAATATTATCCGCCCGATAAAAGTTTGTACATTGTTGCTAGTAAGTCAGGCGGAACCGCTGAAGTAATGGCGGCATTCAATCTCTTCTGGGACTTGAGCAAAGGCGACGGCTCGCGCTTCGTTGCCACCACCGATCCTGGCACCTCGCTCGAAGCGCTGGCGCACGCACGCGGCTTCCGTAAAATCTTCTCGTCCGACGAATCCGTCGGCGGACGCTTCGCCGCGCTGACCGACTTCGGGATGGTGCCTGCCGCCTTGCTGGGCATGGACTTGTCCCGCTTCCTCGACCGCGCGGATTGGATGAAACGTCAGTGTGGAGAACACATTCCTGCGGCGCGTAACCCGGGGATGGTGCTGGGGGCCGTCCTGGCCGAATCCGCCCTCGGAGGCCGCGACAAGCTGACGGTCCTGGCCGACGCACCTTTGTCCGCGCTGGCAGGCTGGGTCGAGCAGATCGTCGCCGAATCGAGCGGCAAGCATGGGAAGGGCATCCTGCCGGTGGCGTTGGAGCCGCTCGGCGCGCCCGAAGTCTACGGGAGTGACCGCATTTTCGTCTACCTGCGACAAAACGGTGAACTGGCGAATGGTATCGAAGCGTTGCGTCACGCAGGATTTCCCGTTATCGAATTACCAATTGCCAATTACTACGATGCGGCGGCGGAATTCTTCCACTGGGAGATGGCTATCGCGACCGCGTGTCACATCCTGGGCATCAATGCCTTTGACCAGCCCGACGTGCAGGACAGCAAACTCCGCACCAACGCGCGCATCGCAGATTTCCAAAAGACAGGCAAACTCGCCGATGTGGATTTGGTGAGCGGGAGCAATGCAAAACCCGCGCTGGAGAAATTCCTAGCGCAGGCAAAGGCAAGCAATTACGTAGCCATCAACGCTTATCTGCCGCGCAATGGAAAGATGACCGAAGCCCTGCAATTGATGCGGGTTGCCATCCGCGAAAAGACTCACTGCGCGGTGACCGCGGGTTTTGGTTCGCGCTTCCAACATTCCACGGGACAGTTCCACAAAGGTGGACCGAACACTGGGCTGTTCGTTCAAATTGTGACTGACGCGGAAACCGATCTGCAAATCCCCACGCAGGGCTTGAGTTTTGGCACGTTGATCCGCGCCCAGGCGCTGGGCGATTACGAAGCGTTGATCGCGGCTGGACGGAAAGTCTTGCGCTTGCATCTTTCCAAGCCGGATGAAATCAAGAAGTTGGTTGAGGCTTTGATGTAACTGACTTGGGAGTGCGTCGCACCTTATTTATGGGATTTGTCCAAGCGAGGAAGAATCTCGTTTAACGGTTTCATCCCATCTGGCAGGTGCGACGCACTGACGTTGATAACCTTTATCGGTAGGAGGTACCCATGATTAATCTTACTGCTGAAAAATGCGTCGCCTGTCGCGGCGGCGAACCGACTCTCACCGAGGCGGAGATCGCGGAGTTGCATCCCCAAGTCCCCGAATGGCAGGTGGTAGCGCAAGATAGTATCTTGCGCCTACAACGAGTCTTCAAATTCAAAAACTTCGTCGCGGCGTTGGAATTCACCAACCGAATCGGTGCTATTGCCGAGGAGCAGGGACATCATCCGCTGATCGTCACCGAATGGGGGAGAGTGACCGTCCAGTGGTGGACGCACAAAATCGGCGGCCTGCACAGGAACGATTTCATCATGGCGGCAAAAACGGATGAGCTTGTGGGGCGGATTGGCAATCCGCCTTACGAGTAGCCGCGATGACGGATGAGATATTTGGATAGATCCAAAAGAACGGTGGACTATACTTCGCTGTTCTTTTTTATTTTCGCCGGGCTGGTTCTAAGAACCCAATCCCAGATTTTCAGCGCCCACATCTGTTCCCCAAACCACGAAACGACGGCGCGCTGAATGATATCGAATCCGCGCGGACGCGGCGGCAGGTCCATGGCGGGGGCGAAATCCACGGCGCGGTTCCCAACCGTAAAGGTGTATCTTCCTGTCCGCTTGGTTTCCTGGGTCGTTTCCAGCCACAGGCGGACGTTGGCGCGTTCGTCATCCGTCCACGAATCTGGCAGGTCGGAGGTGGCTTTGAACGCGCAAATCTCTGTCAGGTTTTGAAAAAGTTGACGTTGCTCAAGTGTAAGTGAACCCTTGTTGTTGAAGAATGCCACGTCGGGGTCAACGTGGACGAGGGGTTTCAGCCACAAACGGCTGACGGAGGTTCGAATCCCGTTTTTGACGCCCGGCGTTGTCAGGTTGTAGAGCAGGTAGCTAGACAGGCGGCTGTCCCAGGAATTGGCAACATCGGGGCCGACGCGCATGGCATCACAGAGTCCCAATGACGGGAGGATGGGCGATCCGCACACCAGCAGGTACGCTTCTCCTGCCGCGCGGCGCATAATTCCCAGCGCGTGGCGATAGGCGGCCTCGCGCGGCATGTCCGTGTGACGTTTGCCGGGCAGTGCGCCCGCGTAGAGAAAATCCAGTTTGAGGTAATCGTAGCCCCAACCAATGGCGGTTCGGATTGTTTCGGCGAGCCATTCCGCGGCCAGCGGATGGGTGGCATCGAGCGCGAAGGTGTTGCCTCCCCATTCGAAGCCCGCCGAAACGGGTTTGCCGTCCAGTCCCTGCAACAGCCAGTCGGGATGTTCCTTGAAAATACTGGACTTTTCTCCAACCGCTAACGGGGCCATCCATAAGCCTGCTTTTCTTCCCGTCGCGCGGATTTTTGCGGCCAGCCCGTCCATGCCCGAAGGGAATTTCGCATTCGGTTTCCAGTCGCCAGGGGCAACCTGCCAGCCGTCGTCAATTTGGAGGACATCGAAGGGCAGGTCGCCCAAGCTTTCGAGAACGCGCAGGATTTTGTTCTCGTCAATCTCTTTATAAAAGCTGTACCAGGAACACCAGACGCGGGGCGATTTTTTTGCATTGCCGTGCCCGAAGCGTTCACCGAGTAGATCCGCGTAGCGGGCAAAGATTTCGGCTTCGTCTCCGTGCGCGATGAACCAGTCTCCTTCTCCCGCTTCGTACCAGCCTTGGAGTTGGCCGTCGCGGACGGCAACATGCGCTTCCAGTCCCAGCGCGCCGAGGAAAACGATCTCTCCGCCGGGGAGTTCGACCGCGCCCAGCCAGGATCCATTGGGTTGCGGATGGTGTGCGTAAATGGGATCGGTTTGGCGGGAATGGAAAATCTCCGGCTTCATGACCGGTAATTCGCGGACGGGATCCGTCCATGCCGCGAGCGACCAGGATTGCCATCCGTGTCGGTAAAACCTGATGGGAGGCCGCGGCAGGTTGAGGGTCAGGGAAGAGGCGGAGACGATTTGTTGCGCGGAAGAGGTGTCGGTGATGAGGATGTCCATGCGGACGATTATCCCGCAAGTTTCATTGTAGAACAAGTCTCAGACTTGTGCTACTCTAGACTTTGTGGCATAATCCCGCCAATCAAACGCGTGGATGGGAACGAGTAAACCTGTCGAACTGCCAGAGAGCCTGCGGTCGGTGTGAAGCGGGTCAGCAAGTCAGGTTGAAAATCCTCCCGGAGCGTCGAACTGAAATTAGTCGGTTAGTCTGATAGTCGGCGAAGAGTAGGTGAGACGGAGTCGCTCTTCGTTAGCAGAGCGCGAAGTTGATAGACTTCGATAAGCGCCCATCGTTCGATGGGAAACAGAGTGGTACCGCGGGACTCGCTCTCGTCTCTGGTTGGAGGCGAGAGTTTTGTTTTTCTATCAGACTAACGACTATTCGACTATCTGACTATCCGACGAGGCAACTATGTTCAAACCAGTTTCATCCAAACTCGACGTGACGAGCATGGAAGAGTCCGTGCTCAAGATGTGGAAGCGCGAAGAAATCTTCAAGAAGACGATTTCACAGCGCGAGGGCGCGCCCGAATATGTGTTCTTCGAGGGACCGCCGACTGCCAATGGCAAGCCCGGCGTTCATCACGTTTTGGCGCGCGCCTTCAAGGACATGTTCCCGCGTTACAAGATCATGCGCGGCTTCCACGTCTCGCGGCGCGGCGGCTGGGATACGCACGGCCTGCCGGTGGAGATCGAGGTCGAGAAGCGGCACGGCTGGATCAGCAAGAAGCAGATCGAGGAGTACGGCATCGCCAAGTTCAACGAGGAGTGCCGCAAGTCCGCGTTCGATTACATCCAGGACTGGGAACGTCTCACCGACCGCATCGCTTTTTGGGTTGACCTGGAAACGGCCTACGTGACGTTCACCAACGACTACGTTGAGTCGGTTTGGGCGATCCTGAAAAACTTCTGGGACCGCGACCTGCTCTACAAAGGATACAAGGTCGTGCCGTATTGCCCGCGCTGTGGGACGACTCTTTCCGACCACGAGGTGGCTCTCGGTTACGATGAGGCGGTGGACCCCTCGGTCTTTGTCCGCATGCCGCTGGTGGACAAGCCTGGAACATCATTGCTGGTGTGGACGACCACCCCGTGGACCCTGCCCGGCAACGTGGCTGTGGCCGCGCATCCCGATGTGGAATATGTCACGGTCGAACGCGCAACCGCAGGCGGCAAGAAGGAAAAACTCATCCTTGCGAAGGCTTTGCTCGAAAAGGTTTTCCGTGATGAAGAAGTAAAAGTCGTGGACACGTTCAAGGGCAAGAAACTGAAAGGGCAGAAGTATCATCCGCTCTTCACGTTCCTGCCGCCTGAAAAGCCCGCACATTACGTGGTGCTCGGCGACTTCGTGACCACCGAGGACGGCTCGGGACTCGTCCACATGGCGCCCGCCTTCGGCGCGGAAGACATGCAGGCCGCGCTGGAACACGACCTGCCCGTGCTGATGACCGTCCTGCCCGACGGCACGTTCATTCCCGAGGTCACGCCGTGGCGCGGACAATTCGTCAAGGACGCGGACCCGTTCATCATCCGTGATTTGGACGATCGCGGGCTCCTGTTCCGCGCGGAAAAGATCACGCACACCTATCCCTTCTGCTGGCGGTGCAAGACCCCGCTTTTGTATTACGCGCGCGACGCCTGGTACATTCGCACCAGCCAGTTCAAGGATCGGATGGTGGCGTTGAATCAGACCATCCACTGGACGCCCGACCACATCAAGGATGGACGCTTCGGCAACTGGCTCGAGAATAACATTGACTGGGCTTTGTCGCGCGAGCGCTACTGGGGCACGCCGCTTCCCGTCTGGGAGTGCGAGGACTGCAAAGACCGCGAGTGCGTCGGCGCGGTGGCGGACCTGTCCGAGAAGGTTGGCCGCGACCTGACCGAACTCGATCTTCATCGCCCGTATGTGGACGAAGTGACGTGGGACTGCAAAGAATGCGGCGGCGCGATGAAACGTGTCCCTGATTTGATTGACGCTTGGTTCGACTCGGGTTCGATGCCCTATGCCCAATGGCACTATCCATTCGAGAATCAGAAAAAATTTGAGGAGCAATTCCCCGCCGATTACATCTGCGAAGCCGTGGACCAAACGCGCGGTTGGTTCTACTCGCTCCACGCCATCAGCACGTTACTATTCGATACGGTTTCCTACAAGAACGTGCTTTGCCTCGGCTTGATCCTGGATGGCAACGGCGAGAAGATGTCCAAGTCGAGGGGTAACATTGTGGATCCGTGGGAGGTACTCAATGCTCACGGTGCGGACGCCTTCCGTTGGTATTTCTATACTTCCACCCCGCCCGGACAGGAACGCCGCTTCTCTTCCGAATTGGTTGGCGGCGTGGTGCGAGACTTCACGCTCACGTTGTGGAACGTCTATTCGTTCTTTGTCACGTACGCCAACCTCGACAAATGGACTCCCTCGCCTGGTCTCGCCGAGGGACGCGGCCTGTCGTCGCTTTCGCGACTGGATAGTTGGTTGCTGTCCGAGTTGAATGTCCTCGTCCGCGAAGTGACCGAGGGCTACGAAACCTACGAAGTGACGCGCGCCACGCGTCCGATCCAGGATTTCGTGGAAAAACTTTCGACGTGGTACCTGCGCCGCTCGCGCCGCCGCTTCTGGAAATCCGAATCGGATTCGGACAAGCAGGCCGCCTACGGGACTCTCTACCTCGCGCTTGTTACCGTTTCCAAACTTCTCGCGCCGGCCATGCCCTTCCTTGCGGACGAACTCTATCAGAACCTCGTCCGCGGTGTGGACGCGGCCGCGCCTGAATCCGTCCACCTGGCGAAGTGGCCCGAAACCAACTCCGCCCGAATTGATGAGGCCCTGAACCGCGACATGGGTACGGTCGTGAAACTCGTCTCACTGGGGCACGCGGCGCGGCAGAAGGCCAACCGCAAAGTGCGCCAGCCGTTGTCGGTGGGCGCGTTCTCGCTGGGCAATTCCACCGAGCGCAAAGCCGTGGAAACCTTCGCGGAATTGATCTCGGACGAACTCAACGTGAAGGAGATCCGTCTTCTGAATTCGGCCACCGAGGCGGTCTCGCACACGGTCAAGCCGTTGCCCAAGCAACTCGGACAGAAATACGGCAACAAGTTCCCCGCCATCCAGAAGGCGATTTTGGCGATGGACGCCGAAGCCGCCGCGCACAGCCTGTTAAACGGCGACCCGCTCAAAGTCCAGGCAGGAGGCGAGACGTTCGATATCCTGCCAGATGAAGTGGAAGTCAGGGCGCAGGCCAGGTCGGGCTTCGCAGTCGCGGAGGAGGGCGCGTACGTCGCGGCGCTAGTCACCGAGTTGACGCCCGAACTCGTCCGCGAGGGACAGGCCCGCGAATTCGTCCGCCGCGTGCAGGACCTGCGAAAGTCCGCCGAGTTCGAGGTGGCCGACCGCATCAAGCTGTACGTCACCGCGAGCGACGGGTTGAAGGCCGCCATCCAGGAGCACCGTGATTACATCACCGCCGAGACGCTTACGGTTGACCTGCAATTTGCCGCCGCGCCCGCCGAGGCGCAGACCGCCGAGGAGGACTTCGACGGCGAGACGCTGACGGTGGGGCTGATGAAAGCGTAACAAAAAAACTTCCGAAGTCTTCAAGACTTCGGAAGTTTTCTCTTGGTTGCTTTTTTATTCGCCATACATGTCCAACAGGCGCTGGTAGATCTCCTGGTCGTGCGGGCTGATATTTGTGATCTCGAACCCGACGCGATACAGGTTGGGCATGATGTCGTCCGTCTTGCACCATTTGGTGCGGATGGAAACGAACATGAATAATTTGTCTGAAACGTCTGGCGTGAGTTCCATGTGTACGTTGTAGGTCTGCCCCAGCGGGAGTGGGGCGACGGTTTCGAGCCGCATCCCTTTGGCGCTGACTTCAACAAGATGGCCGACGGTTTCCTCGGTTTCATCGTCCAACACTCGCATGTAGAAAGAAAACTTTTTTCTGGGGGTTGTTCGTTTATCGGGCATGATGATTTTCCTGGGCGTGAGTATAGACGACGATTTGTAGAAAATCAATAGGTACCGAAGTCTTGAGCATCGGTGGCGGTGGGTAACTTTAAACTTAGTAGCCGTGTAAAAACGACTTCCCGATTTCAAAGTTCGCGAGCAGTTGCACTGCGAGCCGTCAGCAGTCCAACTGCTGACGGAAACACGGAACTTATATTTACACAAGTCCTTAGCGGTCGGATTGTTTTGTCAACCTCTCAACGGATCAGTTTGCGCGAGGCGGCTTCCTCCACGTATTCGATTTCAGGATTGGCGCGCAAACGGCGCAGGACGGGCTTGATTTTGGAGGATTTTACATCCAACAGATAAAGGGTGGACAATTCTTCGTCAACCTCGTCGGGGAACGTTTGTGTCACATTGATCACACCAGGCGCCACGCGCAAGGTGTCGAACGAGGCTTTTTGGTTGGCTCCTGCGATCAGTTTTACATTGACTTGAACCAAATCCTCTTTTTCCTTAACTTTCTTCTTCATTTTACTTTCACACTCCAATTCTATTTTAATGCAGTCTGCAAGTTCAGTAAACCGGCTCCAAAGTCCTTTGTTTTTGATTTGTTCTTCATGGCGGGCAATTTTGTGGCCGTTCGTTTTAGCAACTTCGCGACCTGTTTGGGTTCCAAATCGGGGTTCTTTGCCTGGATGAGGGCGGCCGCGGCGGTTACGTGTGGGGTGGCCATGGAAGTGCCGCTCCAGGAGGCGTACTTCGTCTCGTCGCGATATGCTGATTTTTTCATGGGCAGGGTCGAAAGGATGTTGTCGCCCGGCGCGGTCAGCGCGATGTGCGGACCGGTGTTCGAGAAATAGGCGCGTAGGTTGGTTTCGCTGATCGCCCCGACCGCGACCACGCCCGGATAGGCGGCGGGATATTCGATGGGGTTGCCCTCGGTATACTCGTTTCCCATGGCGGCCACCACGGTACAACCGGATTCGATCAGGCGGCGGATCAGCAAAGATTCCGTCTGTGTAAAGACCGTGCCGCCGATACTGAGATTCAAGGCGCGCATGCCGCTGTTGCGCGCGCCGTTGAGCGCACGCTGGTACATGGCTTCGTCCACATAATATTCCCCGTCGGATGCCGCCTCGTCCCCGAAGATCTTCCACATGTGCAACTCACAATGGCAGATTCCTGTAATTCCGATTTTGTTGCCGGCCGTCGCCGCGATGATCCCGGCCACGTGCGTCCCGTGACCGACAATATCCGTTGCGCTGGCGCCATCGTGATGGTACGCGGAAAAATTTTGCAGGTCTGGATGGGTGGTATCCAGGCCAGTATCCAGCACTGCGACTTTGACTGCGCCGGCATCGGGCACGGGAACCGCCTGGAAGTAATTGATCGCCCGCAATCCCCACTGGCGATTTACGAATGGATCGGAGGATTTCTTTGTTGTTTTTGTTGCGCAAGCCCAACGCGCGGGAATGCGGTGAACATATTCCACGCCCGCAGTATTTCGTAAATCCTTTTCCACCTTCTCCAGATTTGCATCCTTGGAGAGATGGAGGATATTGATCCCTTGCAGGTCCTCGTTTTCCGAAGTCCGCACGCTCATGGTGAAGGCGGCGGCCACCGAAGTTGGGGCCATGCTGAACGCCTGCCCGCCGGTCTTTCGTGAGAAAACAGGCACTATTTTCCTGATCGCTCGTTTTTGCCTCAGGGCCGCAAACGGCTCGTCCACCATGTTCGGCAGGCGTAAGGCGCGGATACTTGCAGGGGTGGCGCCGAGCAGATCGGGCACTTCATTGACCACATCGTTCTTGATTTTGATCTGCAACACACCGGGCACATACTCGGGGCGGGTGGGTTGCGATCCCGTGGAATCCTTTGTTTGAAATTGCGGATTGAGGATCATGGCTTTTCTCCTTTTCCCATTACGGCAATGCGTCCAATATCGCGGCGAAGCGATTGGTAACACGCTCGAATCCGGCGGCGGTGGGATGCAATTCGTTGGCCCAGTCCTTCTTGTAATTGTCTCCGAATGAAAGTGTATTTCTGAGATCAATGTATTTCACGTGCGAGAAATTGGAGGAATCAACCATGCCTTGAAGCATTTCGTTGAACCGGTCAATCATCTGTTTGACCAGATCGAGCCGTACTTCCTTCTTATCTTCATAGCCTTTTTCCCGAAAGCCGGGTTCCAGCCACGGCCCGGGCAGGAAGCCCCAACCGCCCGCGAAGCCGCGCCCATCCGGGACGGCGTAGTCGTAACCGTGGACGAGGATCGGGATGCGGTGTCCGGTGCGTTGTTCACAAAGCCGCGTGACCGCGCTCAGTATGGTGACATAGGCGATCCGCACCCGCTCGTCAATCACGCCTTGAAGCACCGACTGATTGAGGCCGGAGATCGGGGAGTGCGCGTGGTTGACCATCATCGAAAATTCCGTGCCTGCCACGTCATTCCCTCCGCCGGAAACGAGGATGGCTTTTGGAATAATATTTTGCCGCAGGAGTTTTTCGATGCGCCTCGTAAACTCCTCCAGTTGCCCCATGCCATACGCCATATCTTCGACGCGGTCTCCCCAATGCGCGACCGACTCCACTTCGTAACCGTGGTGGTCTTCGAGCAGGCGTAGAATATCGTTCAGGGGATAGTTGAACCAGGAGTCGCCCTCGGCAACCAGTACGCCGGAAGTCGAGGCTCCGCCGACCGCGCGAATAAACTTTCCTTTGATTGCCGGGACGGTTCCGGCGGCCTTCACGCCTTTGGCTTTTTTCCCCACTGCCTTGCTTCGCCGTTCCAATTCTTTGGCGCGGAACTTCAAAACCTCGTCCGCTTGTTGCCGGCCAATTTTTTCGGCCTGTCGAGTGATTTTTCGAATGTCCATCGTAGCCTTCCTTTCTGGATAGAATCTCCTGGCCCGGTCACTGATTTTGCGGTCAAATCCCGGCTCAGTTTTTTGTCATGCGATGGCGGGTTGATTGTCGAAAAATATGGATGATTTTACTTCGATTTATGCTACAATTGCATCATCATATACTGATACGATGATAAGAGAGACAAAATGCTCCTCACCGCCAATCCTACTTCCATCGCCCTGCAAGCCAAACTTTTTCGCGGCTTTGCGGATCCCTCGCGCCTTTCCATCATGGAGACCCTGCGTGATGGAGAGATGACCGTTACCGAGATCGTCGAATCCACAGGTCTCAGCCAAAGCAACATCTCCAACCATCTCGCCTGTCTGCGCGATTGTGGATTGGTCGCGGCTGAGCAGGACGGGCGCTATGTTCGCTATCGTCTCAGCGATCCGCGCGTCGAAAAACTACTTGCCCTCGCCGACGAACTTTTAGGCGATGTTGCCAAAGGCGTCTACGAGTGTACCCACTTGAAATGAATCTCACCACAAAGGGCACGAAGTACACAAAGGTTAAGCCTTCTTCCTTGGTGCCCCTTTGTGTCCTTTGTGTTTAAAAAGGTATTTATGCAAACCATCGAAATCCCCATCCTCGGCATGGACTGTGCCGAATGCACCCAGCACGTCCACAAAGCCATTGCCTCCCTCCCAGGCGTCGAAAAAGTGGATGTCTTCCTCGCCGCGGAAAAAGCGATCATTCGACTCGATCCCGCACATGTGACGATGACCGACCTGCGCGCCGCGGTCGCTTCGGCAGGCTACTCGGTTCCTTCTGGACCTGAGGCTGGCGCGGCCCTCGCAAGCGGACTCGACCCCCGCGCGTTTACCCGCCAAATCCTTGCAATCCTCGGCGTTCTCTTCGCGGTCATTCTGTTCGTTGTCATCGTCGGCGAGGGGCTGGGACTCTTCGAATCCATTTCGGACAAAATCCCCTGGCCGCTGGGACTCGGTCTCGTGCTGGCATTCGGCTGGCCTGTGTTCGTCAACGTGGCAAAGGCCGCGTGGAGGCGGCAGATCATCGCGCACACCGTCATGACGATGGGCGTCATCGCCGCGGCGGTGATCGGACAGTGGGTCACAGCCGCGCTGGTGGTCTTCTTCATGCGCGTGGGCGATTATACCGAAAAGTTCACCACTGAACGCGCCCGCCGCGCCGTGAAAGACCTGACCGCCCTCGCGCCGCGCACCGCGCGTGTGGAACGAAGTGGGGGAGAGGTGGAAGTGCCAGTGACGGAAGTGTCGCGTGATGAAATCGTTGTCATTCGGCCTGGCGAGAAGATACCTGTTGATGGAATAGTGATCAGTAATCAGTCGTCAGTGGATCAGTCGGCGATCACGGGCGAGTCCATGCCAGTGGACGTGACGGTCGGCTCGAAGGTCTTTGCCGCGACGATGGTCAAATCGGGGAGTATTCGCGTGCAGGTGACGCACCTCGGCGCGGACACGGCCTTCGGTCGCGTCGTCAAGATGGTCGAAGAAGCCGAGGGCAGCCGCGCGGACGTGCAACGTCTGGCGGACAAATTCTCGTATTGGTATATGCCCGTCGTGGCGGGGATCGCTTTGCTGACGTTCATCATCCGCCGCGATCCAATGGCGACGGCCGCGGTGCTGGTGGTGGCCTGTTCGTGCGCCTTCGCACTGGCGACTCCGATTGCCATGCTGGCGTCGGTCGGCGCGGCGGCGAAACGCGGACTGCTCATCAAGGGCGGGAAATACCTCGAAGTGCTGGCGAAAGCGGACGTGCTATTGCTCGATAAAACAGGCACGTTGACTCTTGGTCAGCCAAAATTGACGGACGTGATTTCCCTGAATGGTCTATCAGAAAATGCCCTGCTTCAATTGGCCGCGTCCGCGGAGCGGTACTCCGAGCACCCGCTGGCGGAGGCGGTGCGTAAGGAAGCGCACGTCCGCGGGATCGCGCTGGAGGAAGCCTCGGGGTTCGTGTCCGCCGCAGGGTTCGGGATCCAGGCCGAGGTCGGGGGACGAAGCGTGAAGGTCGGGAGCGCGCGGCACGTCAACGGGGAGTCGAATGTCGCGGCGCGGTTGGAGTCCGAGGGCAAGACATTATTATTCGTTGAAGTGGATGGAATGCTGGCAGGCGTGCTGGCCGCGGCGGATACGTTGCGTCCCGAAGTCCCCGCGGCGCTACGCGAACTGCGAAAGTGGGGCATCCGAAAAATCGAATTGCTGACGGGCGACAACGAACGGACGGCGTCCGCACTGGCCGCGCAACTGGGCGTGGATTTCCGCGCCAACCTTTTGCCCGAAAACAAAATTGACGTGGTGAAAAAATATCAGGGAGAGGGGTGCGTGGTGGTGATGGTGGGCGACGGCGTGAACGACGCACCCGCGCTGGCGCAGGCGGACGTGGGCATCGCCATGAGCGGCGGCACGGACGTGGCCGTGGAGGCGGGACACATCGCGCTCCTGCGGCCAGACTGGTCGCTGGTGCCGGAGGCGTTCCAGATCGCGCGGCGGACGATGCGCGTGGTGAAAGGCAACATCGGCTTCACGTTGCTGTACAACGCCTTCGGGCTGACGATGGCCGCACTCGGATTCCTTCCGCCCATTTTCGCGGCGGCATTACAGTCCCTGCCCGATGTGGGGATTTTGTTGAATTCGTCGAGGTTGTTGAGGGGGAGGTGAGGATTGACAGAACCCAGGTTTCTAGTAGGAGCCTGGGTTCTGTTCTTTAGGAAAATTTACTAATATGCTGATGCCCGGCATGAATGGTTTGGAATTGATCGAACAGATGCAATCCAATCCCGGTGGCTGCCCGGCTCATATCATTTTGATCACGAACTTGTGTTTGGATTGCTTTTTAAAATGATACTGTTTTGGCCATTAACCATCCATTCGACCTTACAAGAATGATAAGATGAATGATTGCATATATATATATAATCCTTTCATTCAGAACCTGCCCTATTCTTTTCCGTCATGAATAAAAGTAAGAATGTCTATTTTCAAGGATGCTTTTTCTCAGCAAATTCCAGTCCGGAGGGTTCGTGTCCCGATACGGATAAAGATCACCATACCGTATCTACTGGACTTTGGCCATTTTTAGAATGATGGGATGACACGGCGGGCTACCT
>CAYJLS010000025.1:0-33378 GCA_964371065.1 uncultured Anaerolineaceae bacterium
AGGCTTTCCCTGCCTCAGACTACTACGAAGGCTCCGCCCCATGTGCGGCATGTGGCCGCAAGCTGGCCTGCTCCACTATTGGAGAGCCGCACATGGTTCCCAAGTTCATGTAAGTAGCGTTGTCATATCGCTGTAGGTTTAGCCTGTACGCCTGGCTCGGCTCTTCGCCTAGCTCGTCATCGGAGAAACCGGGAAAGTACGGAGTGCCGGTTTCCTATCCCTCTGAGATTTTGTCCATCCTAGCGAGATGAACAATCCGATGACTACACCCTCGCCCTAACGTCAACGGGTGTTCCAACCTGCGGCGCTTCAAACGGCTGTTTCTCTCGTAACCGTGGCGATACTCTGGCTAGCAGCCTTAGGAAGAAAGGGCTTCCTTTGCCACATTGTCGAGGGAGCTTCAGAAGCGATTCTGCTTCAGGTCTTCGCCCCTGTCCCTCTAGCCACTCTGCTACTCCGTGCAGGGTTCCGCTTGGAACTCTCTACTTACATGCTTCTTGGCGCACCCGAGGGGTGGTTATGGACCACAATGATGCCCGCGGCCAGACGCTGGATCGCGGCGCGGAAGATCTCTCCAACCCGCACCTGTGATGAATTCACGGATCCCTGATAGATTTCCACGATGTCCAGCACGTGGTTGCGGGTATCGAGCAGAAGCACGCGCAGGTGCTCTTTCTCCAACAGGCTCATCTCGTATTGCACCAGCGCGGCGGCATCCGCAGGAGAATTGATTGTGGGACGTTCATCGGGGGGAATGTTCATCCGCAGGCCAAGATTGAGGGCGGCTTTGATGCGGGTTGCAGTGGCCTGGCTGATGCCCTTCACGGTTGCCAACTCCGCGGGATGCGCCTGGAACAGGCGGCGAATGTCCCCGCCAAAATGCGCCAGCAGGGCCTGCGAGATTTCGATTTGTTTCTGCCCGCCAATCACCGCCGCCAGCAACTCAGAGAGATTGCAGGCCGCCGCGTTCTGAGTCACACGATAGGCAGGTTGCTCGCGCAGGGGCAGGCTCCTGAGTTTGGGCTGGTCATATTGCGAAAGGGCCTGGAAGATTAATTGAGCGGAAGTGTCCATAGGTCTCCTTGGAAAAGAGAAGACGGCGCAAACGAGGTGCGCCGTCTTCTCGATCAGGTGTCTAAATGTCAGTTACGCCATTGCCAGTTCAGGCAGGGACAAGGCGAAGGCTTCCTCCTCCGGAAAGGGATCCTTGTCTTCCTCCACCAGCATGGGCATGATGACCGCCGTAAAGCCGCCCGCTTCGATCAGTACAGGTTTCTTCCCATCCGCAATCCGGATCGTGACTTCGCCTTTGCAGGCATCCGCGGCGCGTTTCAGGAATGTGGCAGACAGCCACACATTTGCATCCGCTCCACTGGCAGTGCCATCCAGGATGTTGCGCGCCTGCCCGGTTTCCGTTTCTGCCGAGGCCATCTTCACCGCGCCGTGCACGGCCTTGATGAAGGTATTCTGTGTGCCCATGGCGTGTACCATGCGGATGGTCTGCGCCAGGCTGGCCTGTTTCACCAGGCAATGGGCGGACGTGCCCTGCCGCGCCTCTTCGATGAGTTGCCCGATCTGCGCCGAGGGGAAATTGTCTGCCGAGGTGACGGTCGCCAGAGTCAGGTCCTTGGCGGTGTCCGTGTTCGTGATCTGGAACAGGGTGTGGTTGGGACCCGAAGTTCCCAGGCGCACCGTATCGCGATCATCCACAAGCGTTGCGAGCAGGCGGGCAAAATTCACGGGCAGGCATACGCAGGTTGGTTCGGCGACGCCGGGAAGACTCTCGCGCACATAACCTGCCGAGTAGCCGTCCGCCGCTTGCGCAATCACGGCCTCCTTTTCGATGGTCAGATGCAGAACCTGCAGGGCGGCGCGGGAACTGTCCGCGCAGGCGAAGGGCAGGACGCGCGCCAGGTTGCGGAAGGCGCTGCCCGAAAGCGTGGTGAGGGTAGTCAGGCTTTCCTCGCCGATGACGGGCAGGGATTCATCCACGATGCGCAGCATCGTGCGATTGGCGCTGCTTTGGATGACCAGCGAATTTTGCTCCACGGACAGGCGGATCTCGCTGGAAAGCGTTTCCACCACGGCTCTCAAGGTCAGCGCATCCACGCAGACTGAGAGATCCTCGTCGCAAGCCGCCTGGGTGATGGCGCGCGCCGCGCTCTCGCCGTTGAAACAGGACAGGCTCAAGATGCCGCTGGTCGTGACATCCAGGCGCACCAGGGAAAAGGCGGCCAGCGAACTTTTCTGGCTGGCGCGCGTCACCGCGTTCAGGGCGGCATTCAGGGACTCTTGCTGAATTGTGATCATGTTTGGTCTCCTCACAGAATTTAGCGCGAGATGTTCCGCAGGCGTTTGTCCAGTTCATATTCGCCGCTTACGATATAGCGAATGAACTCGATCAGAAACCAGAGCGCCCAGCCCAGCAGAGGCAGGGCGATGGCAATTAACACAGACATGAGGGGTCTCCTTGGAAAATAGAAATCGGGGAGCGACGACTCGCTCCCCGATTTCGGGAATGGGATGGATTAGATTCCAGACGGCCACCATCCGCTCAGGATGGCTTCGTCCGGGTCGAGCTGGTCGGGTGGTTTCAGGGTGCGCACGTTGGCGCCGCCGTGTCGGATGGAGGCCGATACGGTTTTGGCCCACTCCTGCCCGGCCTTGTCCGGGTCGCGCAGTAACACATACTCGTATTGGTTGTGTTCACTGAACCACCGATGCATTTTGGCGGAGGGACTCGCACCGTTGGTGTACACTGCCACTGTATCGGCCTCGCGCCCAATCTGGCGGATCTTCTGTGCCGTGATGAACATGTCGAACAGGCCCTCCAGCACGACCAGGGTGCGTGTCGAGGGGCGGATGCGCCAACTACCAAGCGGTTGGATGCGGTTGCCCCAGGTTTTGTGGTTCTTCTCCGGCTTGAAGTTGCGCGTGCCTTTGGGCAATTGCTCCTCGGGGATGTAACGCACGTTCATCACGCTGGGGTGGGAGGGTGGGTCGGCATACACTACGCCGCCTGCCCACAACCAGGTTCCATCACGGCGCACCAGCATGGATTGTTTAGCGGCTTCGAAGATCTCGCGATGGACACAGGGCACGGGAATGCCATACCCGAGACCGTACACCAGGGCTGTGTAAGGCAGCACGCCGCGTTGGGCGAGATACGACCAGGCTGGCGATCGTTGCACGATGGAGCGCGCTTCCGACATGGCTTCATCCAGCATTTCAACCTGTGACGGCGGCCTGGGTGGGCGTGTCGGCGCAGCAACCGATACAGGCGGTTTCCAATCCTGGCCGAGTTTGATGCGCAGGGCATTCAACGAACCGCCACTGGCGCCGCAACGCAGGCACTTCCAGTAGCCCTTGATCAAATGGACGCCGAAGTTGGGATGACCGCCCTTTCCTTCGCGCCCGGCATCGTTATGGAAGGGACACCAGAAGATGGCCCAGTCCCGATTGTGTTCCACCCGAACCGCGGTTCCCAGGATCTCTTCGGCGGCAGAGAGAATATCTTCCATGCGATTTTCTGCGACCTCCTTTCCGATGAGTTTGTTTGAGGTTTATCCGCCCAGACAATGGGCGATGGCGGCCAGGGCAGCGCCAAGCCAGTGATACGGCTGGCCCCGCAGACACCTGCACTTGCGCCAGGTGCAAGTGAGAACACTGCGGGATCTGTGACTGGCGGCGATGGCAACCAGGACGAGAAGCACGGCCAGGGTTCGCATGATCATTCTCCTTGTTTGGATTGGTTAAATATTTCCAGGGGGAGTGCATGATCACGCATCCGCGCGGACCGGTGTGCCGGTTCCCGCTCATTGGATCTCCACGCTGGCCCAGACCGGCGCGGTCGTGTACACGGCCGCGTTCTCGCGCAGCAGTGTAACGGTGGCGGAATACAGGTAGTCTCCCTGCTGTCGCCCGGAGGGGGCGGCGATGTTGAGCAGATTGCCATCCGCCAGCACTTTGCGCTGGGCTGCGTTCAGGCGAAAGGGCGAGAAAATCTTGACAGTCCTGCTGGTTGTGGTATTATTGGAACACATGTTCGTTTTACCTTTTGAGGCCGTCCAGCTGTGAACTGGGCGGTCTCGCATTTTGCCAGGCCTCTCATCCCGGCGAGTCCTCGCTGTGGAGAGAATCGAAAACGGGCGCCGCCCGGGAAAATCCCTGGGAACAGCGCCCGTTTAGGTTTGGGGGATATTCAGTTGTTGGATCGGATCAGAAAGCCTCCTGTGTCGGTGTTGCGTGATTTATGGAGGTGTGCGTTACCCGACACGGCTCAAAGATGGAGGGCGTGTCGGCGCTTGCATCAGTCAATTTTGAAACGGTTTATTCGTGAATAGTTCACATCTCCTTTCGATTTATCGTGATTTGTTTTCGGATGGCGATTTTTCCATGCTTTGTCCGTGGAAATACTTTCAAGGTGAGCTGGGTTGAGTGGAATTGGTTTTGATTCGATAGAGTGATCTCCTTTTGGATGGTTTGGAAGTGGGGAAGTAATACAACGGAAGAAGCCCGGCGTTGGCCAGGCTTTTAGAGAGGAGAAATGAAATGTGGGAAGGGGATACGTTCGGAATTATAGGGGGACGAAGAGGAATTGTCAAAGCGCGTAGGCGGCAGAAGAACCCAATCTTCTTTTGGATGTGATTTCACGCCCCCTTTACCTATGTGTGGATTTGATTTCTCACAGGTCCCGGGAAAAGGAACAATGCCTATTGGGCCCGGTCAGTGGCCAACCTGTTTACCGAGATCAAAGTCAAATTGAGATTATGGATCCTGGCCAGCACTCTGAAAAGTACCGGCTGATCGGTCAACAATACTGTCATCGTTGCCGTTTCGTCCGGGTGCAGGCAGATCGTCAGTCTTTCCAATCAATCAGACTACCGTTATGTTAGGTGACCATCCACGCGAATCTCGTAAACGCGAGATCTATCCATTTCCGCAGTGTCTACTGGATCAACATGGGATGGATGCTTTCCGCCCAGGTACGGATGGCATTCCAGTCCCGGTGGTCGCCGCGCGGGAAGATGCCTAGGGCAACGGTTAGGCGCAGCATCAGGGTATCCCAGTTGAACGGCAGTTTACTGAAATCCAGCATCCCGGCAAAGAGACCTTCGCTCAGCGGTTTGACTTGGGCGCGCACCGGCGCGACCCATGCCGATACAGCCTGGCGGTATCGTTCTCCGTTTGACATTGCCAGTGTGATGCACACCGTAAACTCGGCGACACGTTTTTGCAACAGTTCGGCCCGATGGGTCTGGATGAATTGCATGGCCTCCGGCAGCCACTTCGATCCGCGAATGGCGCTGCCTGCGACGACTGCCTGATAGGGGGAAAGGTCTTTCACATCGTTCATGGGAATCACATCCACCTGTACACCGGCTTCTGCGAGAGTCTTACCGATGGCTTCTGCCACACCTGCGGTGGATCCCGCCCGGCTGGCATAGGTCACAAGGATTATTTTCGACATCTGGTTTCTCCAATTTTCAGAATCTGCGACTCGACCATCCGGGACCCGTCCGGTTTTAATTTTCTTCGGGCGGTTTGACGGAGCGGAATTCGCGGAACAACAAAAGATCGTAAACGATTTTAAGTCCGCCCGCGAGGAAGAGGGGCGCGTTGAACAAGGCGGGAATGCCAAAGAAGATGCCTGTCAGCGCGGGGGAGAGGGAGGCGCCCACCGAACGCGCGATGGCAGTGACACCCGAAGCGGCGGAACGTTCGTCAGGTGCGACAACCGCCATCGTGTAGGATTGGCGCGTGGGTACATCCATTTGCGAGATGCTGAAACGCAGGAGCAGGAGTCCAATGGCAAACGGGAGAGTCGGCATCAAGGGGACGAGCATTAACAGGATGTTGGATGGAATGTGCGTGAACACCATGGTGTTGATCAGGCCGATTTTTTTCGCAAGCGGCACAGCCAATAAAGCGGAGATGCCCGCGAGAATGTTGGCTCCGAAAAAGATACTGCCGAGCATCCCGGAGTCCACGCCGAACTTGACGTGGAACCAGTAGGCGATCATGCTTTGAACGATCAAGCCGCCCGCGAAGGCATCCAGGGCAAAGAGCGCGCTGAGTTTGAGCACCACGCGGCGCGAACGGTGCAGTCCGAGCAGGCGCGGCGTGGAATCGGTTGGGGCGGGCGCGGCAACCTCAACGTCGCGCGAGAGCGAGAGGAAAAGGATGAACAGGAGCAGGCCGCCGAGGGCATATCCCGTCAGGACGACGCGGTAGGCGTCCAGTGCGTCCCATCCACGGAATTGCAAGACCTGTGCCAGCCATCCACCGGAGAGCGCGCCGGTGGCCGTGGCAAAGGAACCAACCAGGTTGTACCAGGCGAAAATGTTGGTACGTTTTTCATCCGGGATGATGGAGGTTAGCCCGGCCTGTTCCACCGAAAGGAAGGGGCCAATCTCGTTGCCGCTCGGGCTGATGACGCCAATGATGGCGGCGGCGATGAGCACGACGATGTTGTCGGTGAGGATGAATGCAATCCCCGCGCCGAGCATGAGCAACGCGCTAACGAGCAGGGTGCGCTTGCGCCCGAAGCGATCGGCGTGGGTGGTGAGCCACAGGGAAATGCCCGCGTCGCCGGCGAGAGTGAGTGAAAAAAGCAGGCCGATCTGGTTTTCGGCGAGACCCGTCTCCGCCAGATAGAGCGCCAGGATGACCGAGAGAAATCCGTAGCAAAACAGGCGGATGATGCGGGTGGAAAATAGGAGCGTGATGTCGCGGCGCTGGTTCATTTGGCCTTGGCAATGTCGAGTCTGCACCAGGCGTAGAGCGCGTCGTAGACTTCAAATTGATGTTCCAGGTTTTCCAGGTCTTCGGGGAAGCGCAGACTGAATCCGCTGGCGATGGCTTCGAGGCCGCGTGCGATGGGATCGGAGTCGATATCCTGCTCCACATCCGCGGCATGGATAATTTTTGCCATACGCAGGAGGCCCGCTTCTTTCAGTTCATACTTGAGGATGATGGACTCGAATGAGCACCGCCCATCCACATGGCCGAGTTCCACGCCGGGTGCGTCGAAGGGAATCGCGCCTGTTTCTTTGGCGACTTGCTCGATCTGGTTTTTGGGGACGAAGAGGAATTCGGCTTCGCTGTCAATAAAGCGGGTGATGAGCCAGGGACAGGCGACCCGGTCTACGTGAACGTGCGAGCGTGTGATCCATTTCATGGTTTTATCCTTTTATTTTCTGCTTTGTTCCCGTCGTTTCCCGGGCGGCGCGCGCCATCAGCGGGATCATCTTTCCGAAGGCGGCGAAGCGCTGATCTTGAGTCTGGCCGCGCTGGTAGCGGATATAAATCTGGGCGATAATAACGGTCAGGCGGAAAAGTCCGAGGGCGTGATAGAAATTAATGTCGTGAACCGAACGTCCGCTTTTCATTGCATAGCGTTCCACCAACTCGCGCCGCGTCATGAAGCCGACCGTTGGCATGGTTGCCATCGACAGAAAATACTTCGGGTCAGTTGGCTCAGTCCAATAACTGAGCAAAGCCCCCAGATCGTTGAGTGGATCTCCCAGCGTACACATATCCCAATCGAAGATGGCGACCATCCTGCCCGGGTCCGATGAAGCGAACATGATGTTGTCCAGCTTGTAATCGTTGTGTACGAGTGAATAGGCGGAGGCGGGCGGCTGGTGGGATTTCAGCCAGGCATAGGTGGAATCCATGTCAGCCACTTCTTCAATTTTGGCCGCCTGCCAGCGTTTGTACCAGCCTTCAATTTGGCGAGTGATGAAACCGTCTGGTTCGCCCAAATCGCCCAAGCCGATGGCCTGATAGTTGACTGCGTGAAAGTCAGCCAGTGCGTCCACGAACGCCGCGCTAAGTTGACGAGGAGCATCGGGGTTCGCGGCAAATTCGGGCGGCAAGGTGCGGCGTACCACCACGCCCTGTCGCCGCTCCATCACGAAAAAGTCCGCACCAATGATGGACGGATTATCGCAGTAAAGAAAAGCGCGTGGGGCGTAGGGGAAAACCTGATGCAATACCGAGAGAACTTTGTACTCGCGCCCCATGTCGTGCGCCGACTTGGCAACAGGCCCCAGCGGCGGCCTGCGCAACACATATTGGTGCGTGCCAAAGTCAAGCAGGTAGGTGAGGTTGGCAACCCCGCCGCCGAACTGCCGCACGAGCGGGGAATGAGTCGCACCGGGCAAACGATCCTTTAGATACGCGGCCAGTTTCTCCACGTCAAACCGTTCATCCGGGCGAACTTGAATGGTGTCTGAGTTTTGATCGGTTGACATGCGTCTCCGCTTTATTATTCGCCTTGCGCAGTTGCATGCCCTCACCCTATCCCTCTCCAACGGGAAAGGGATAGGGTGAGGGTACGTAAGGTGAGTTACTTATATTTCTGCAAAATCCGCTGAGCCACCGAGCGTTTATGTACTTCATCGGGACCGTCGTAGATGCGGGCGGCGCGTTCGTGGCGGAACCAGAATGCGATGGGCGTTTCGTCGGTCATGCCCAGCGCGCCATGCGTTTGCAGGGCGCGATCCAGCACGCGTTGCAACACACCGGCCACGTGGAATTTGATCAGCCCCACTTCTTCGCGGGCGGCGTATTGCCCCTTTTCATCTATTTTTTTGGCAGCGTCCAGCACCATCAACCGCGCCGCGTTGATCTCAGCGCGGGATTCGGCCACCCAGTTTTGGATGGTCTGCTGTTCGGCTAAAGGATGTCCCGGAGCGACCTCCCGACGGACGGCCTGCTCGCACATCAAATCGAAGGAGCGCTCGCAGATGCCGATCCAGCGCATGCAATGATGGATGCGGCCCGGCCCCAAGCGTTCCTGGGCGATCATGAAGCCAGCTCCCTCTGGACCAAGCAGGCTGCTCTGCGGCACTCGCACGCCATCGTACATGATTTCGCAGTGGCTCATCCAACCCGCGCCGCGTTCGCCCATCACCGATGTTTTGCGCACCAGCCGAAAGCCGCGCGTATCCGCCGGCACAATGATCTGGCTGGCGCGTTTGTATTTTTCCGCTTGCGGGTTGGTGATCGCCATCACGATGGCAAACGCCGCCCCGTCCGCGCCGGTTGAAAACCACTTGTGACCGGTGACTACGTAATCGTCGCCATCCTTCACTGCGGCAGTGCTCATCCAGGTCGGGTTGGAACCGGGATTCTCCGGCTCGGTCATCGAGAAGCAACTGCGAATGTCGCCTGCCAGAAGCGGCATGAGATATTTTTCTTTTTGCTCCGGCGTGCCATGCTCGATCAGGATTTCCATATTGCCGGCGTCGGGAGCCTGGCAGTTCAACGCGTAATGTCCCAACAGTGACCGGCCGAGGATTTCACTGACCTGACCATGCTCGAATAATGTCAGTCCCATGCCGCCATATTCACGCGGAATTTGCGGCAACCAAAATCCCAGCATTTTTGCAGTTTGCCGTTTTTCAGCCAAGCGCTCCATCAACACATCATATTCGTGATTGAGCAGGAGCGGTTCCAGCGGAATGATTTCTTTTTCGACAAACTCGCGAATGGTGGCAAGAGTTTTTGCAAGTTCAAATTTTGGTTCCATACTTGACTCCGCGGCTGATTCTACAATTCAAACGGCGTGCCAACCGATTGACCACCATCAATGCTGAACGTCGAGCCGGTGACGAAACTGGATGACGGTGAGGCCAGATACACAGCTAGACCGGCAATTTCCTCCGGTTCCGCCATCCGCTTTTGAGGAATGATGTTGAGGATTGCCTGATTGATCTGCGGATTTTGCCACAAGGCAGAACTCAATTTCGTCTTGACAATGCCGGGCGCAATGGCATTGACCTGAATATTGAACTGGGCCAGTTCCACTGCCAGCACCTTGGTCAACATGAGAACGGCGGCTTTGCTGACGCTGTAAATGCCCATCATCGGCTGAGGTTCCAGCCCGGCTACGGATGCCATATTGATGATCTTTCCGCCGCCACGCGCCTTCATGCTCCCGACACAGGCTTTGATGACACGAAAATAACCTTTGACGTTCACATCCAAAATCTTATCCCAGTGACTATCTTCGGCGGTCAGGATGGGACCGAAGTGGGGATTTGTCGCGGCGTTGTTGACGAGCACATCAATCCCGCCGAAAGTGGATACTGCTTTCTCCACCAAAGCAGAAACCGCCGCCGCGTCGCCGGTGTGCGCCGCCAAGGGCAGGGCCTCTCCGCCCGCTGCGCGGATGCGCTGCGCGACATCTTCCAAATCTGCCTGCTTGCGGCTGGCAAGCACCACCTTCGCTCCGGCCTGGGCATAAGCAACAGCAATCGCTTCCCCGATCCCGCGCGACGCTCCGGTGATCAGAGCCACTTTGCCGGATAAATCGAATAATCGTTGATCGTTCATGGCACAGTTCTCCTCATCACTACAAGTCATTTGTTTCGATTGATGTGGATTGTAGCACGACAGCGGCGGCAGTTAACAAATACCAGAAACATATCTCTAGCCTCATGCTCGATCGAATTGGTGCAACATAGCTGTATCAAAGTCCCGTGTAAAACTATAAATGTATCGTCTCGGTAAATCCTCCGCAGATATTCGTGTGCGAGTCGAAAATGCATGCGCAAGTGGTTATGCGCGCAAAAGCCTTTTCAGCCCGCCGTCAACGGCCTACATGCTTGCGGCTTTCGTCTACCGTGGAGAAAGTCATGGCATTTGCGACAGGCACGTTTCAAACCGTTCATGGATGACTCGATTCGTTGATTGTTCACTTCTCCTTTCGATTCATCGTGGTTTGTTTTTGGATGGCAATCGGTTTCCATGCTTTGTCCGTGGAAATTCTTTCCATGCAAAATTGGTTGGGCGGAATCAGTTGTAATGAGGAAAACATATTGCGCATTTTTTTGAATGGCACGCGCAATATCCAATACCGTCTGTTTTGGTGATTGAGCAATGCCGTCAGTCGTTCGGGCTGAGCAAGGATTTCCGAGTGAAGAATCATGGCATCTTTCTGATTGGGTAGTATACTGGCTAAAGGCTGTGTGTTTGCCTGTGACTGTAACGCTATGTGCAAAGGAAGGAGACTGAAGCATCCATGAAAATTGCATTTGCGGGAACGGGCTACATCAACAAAATTCATGCCCAATCTTCGAGGAATTTGGGAGTGGAGTTAACCGCAGTTGTGAATCACAAGCCCGAGTCGATGGTGGAATTTGGAAAACGATTCGGAATCTCACGTCAATACGAAACCGTGGAAGCGCTGTTGAAAGACGGCGGAGTAGACGCGTTGGTAGTTAGCACACCAAACTACCTGCACGCGCCGCAGACGATTGCCGCGCTCAAAGCGGGTGTGCACGTGATGGTTGAGAAACCAATGGCAATGAACGCACGCGAGGCAGAGAAGATGATGGAGGCCAGCACGCAAAGCGGCGCTAAGTTGATGGTGGCACATTGCTGGCGATTTGACCCGGATGTATTGTGGCTGAAAGCACAGTCGAAGAAACTGGGCAGGATCATCCGCACCAAAGGGATCGGTGTGCACACCCACTGGGGACCCTCGGGCTGGTTCACACAAAAGCAATTTGCGGGCGGCGGCGCAATGGCGGATATGGGCATCCACGCGCTCGACACGGCGCGCTTCCTGCTTGGCGACCCGAAGCCCGTTTCAGTCTATGCAAAGATCGGAACCTACTACAAGGATTTTGATGTGGATGATACAGGCGTCATCATTGTCGAATGGGATAATGGCGCGACCTCCTACATCGAGTCGGGTTGGTGGCAGCCGCACGCGGACGGTCCCGAAGCCGCGACGCAGTTGTATGGCACGCAGGGATTCGGCCAGTTATTCCCGACCCAACTCGAAGTGCCAAATATTAAAGCGCAAAAGGTGGATGTGATCAAATCTGGGTTCAAGTTTCCTCGCAAGGAGCATTGCCCGCAAAGTTTGTATGATGCGCAGATGGCCTATTTTATTGATTGCGTCCGCAGGAAGAAAACGCCCGTCCCCGGCGGGCTGGAAGGTTGGATGAATATGAAGGTGGTGGACGCGGCTTATAAGTCCAGCAAGACCGGCAATGTGGTGGAGATCAAATAACAATGCGTCTTGCCATACTTGCCGACATTCACGGAAATATTCCTGCCCTGGAAACTGCCTTGAAGGAAATCGAAAAGGATTCAGTGGCAGGCTTTATCGTCGCGGGCGACATGGTGGCGGGACCCAATCCCGTCGAAGCGATCAACTGTCTGCGCGAATTGGATGCCTGGATGATTCGTGGCAACAACGAAAACTACATTCTGCGCTATGCCTCTGGCGATGCGCCAGGCTGGTGGTACACAACCCGCCAATGGGCCTTCATGCACTGGAATTATCGCAGGATGGATGAAGATACGCTAAATTTTATGAAGACTCTTCCCGAACAGCGCACCATCAGTTTTGCAAGGACAAACCCGATTCGTGTGGTACATGGATCGCCAAGAAACGTCTCGGAGTTGGTTTACCCGGACAAAGATATGGAGCCGCTACATACCGCACTGGGAATGGTCTCGGAACCCGTCCTGATCTTTGGACATACACACGAGCCCTGGCAAATGCGGTTGGATGGACGGCTGGCTCTCAACCCTGGGTCCGTTTGCGGCACGTTCGTAGGAAAGACCGGCGGGAGTTACGTGATTCTTTCATGGGAACATGACCGCTGGGAAGTGGAACTTCGCGAGGTGCACTACGATGTCGCCCTGGCGAGGAAAGCCTTTGAGAACACAGGCCTGCTCGAAGCAGGCGGTGCGTTTGCAAAATGCTGGTTGCACGATATCGAAACAGGGATTAATACCTTGCCCCGTTTTGTGAAATACGCGTACCGGAAAGCGGCTGAGGCCGGCTATCCGGATTCGCCGTTTGTTCCCGATGAAATTTGGGAACGCGCGGCAAGATCCTTTGAACAGGATTTTGAAAGAGGAGAACTATGACCATCGAATCCATCCTCCCCATTCCCGATATTTTCTCTGCAAAGCGTGTGTTGTGCATTCAGCCCCACTACGATGACAACGACATCGCCGCCGGAGGGACCTTCGCGCGACTCGCCCAAAACGGCGCAGAGGTGATCTATCTCACCGTCACCGACGACTTGATGGGCGTGAAGGACGCGTCACTTTCTGCGGAAGCGGCCACCAAGTCCCTGGAAGGCGACCAGATCGCGGCGGGGAAAATCATCGGTGTGAAGGAGCAGATTTTGCTGAACTATCCCGACGCGGGCGAGTACGAGACGTCCGCCCTGCGCCGCGACATCATGAAGTACATCCGCCTGCTTCATCCCGATCTTGTCTTTGCCCCCGATCCCTGGCTGACCTACGAAGCCCATCACGACCACATCCAAACAGGGTTGGCGACAGCGGAGGCGGTACTGTTCTCCGGCTTGCCCAAGATCGCTTCCTCCGACCATGCAGTAGACGCCGCATACCAGGAACACTCCCTCCTCGGCATTGCCTTCTATTACTCGCGCGAACCAAACCAGATCGTAGACATCACCTCCACGTGGGAGACGAAGATCGCCGCCGTGCGCTGTTACGAAACGCAGTTCATCCCCGAAGCCACAGCGCAACTGGTCATGGCGCTCGAATTCAAATCACAGCAGATTTGCGCAGGAAAAGATTTTCAGCACGGTGAACCGCTCAAGATATTGCATCCGAGCGCGTTGCATTGTGGATTATGACGGGTGACGCCACCCGATACCCGACTCCCTGACCATTGGAGGCCTGCATGGAAAACAAAAACAATAAACTCCCCTTCTGGCGCGTGGCGCTCTACTCAAGCGCCTCGGCAGGACTGAACATCCTCGCCATCACCGTCAGTACCTGGCTATTGTATTTCTACGCGCCGCCGCCCGACTCGGGTCGTCCCACCTATATGCCTGCGGTGACGATGGGCGTGCTTTTGCTCATCGCCACCTTCTGGGATGCGGCCATCGACCCATTCATCGGTCACTACTCCGATACTCTGCGTTCGCGCTGGGGACGACGCAGACCCTTCCTGATGTTCGCCGCGCCGTTCATCCTGCTGGGTGCGATTTTTCTCTGGACTCCCCCGAGCCTCACGAACTACGCGCTTAACGCAGTCTACTTCATGGCCATCATCCTCATTTATCACACCAGTTACAGTCTGGTGGGCATCCCCTACGATGCCAGTCTGCCCGAGATGGCCCCTGAGACTCATACCCGTCTCGGCTTGAGTTATTGGAAAAGCGTCTTCGGAATCATCGGCGTGTTAATCGGGTCACTGGTAGCCGCGCCGCTGTTCGGGAGCATCGGACCAGTTGCCATGGGAGCGGTGGTCGGCGTAGTCGGCGTCATCACCATCTACGTCACCCTGCTCGGCCTGCGCGAGACGGATCGTCCGCTCGGCGAGCCGATGTCCGCGCTCGCAGGCCTCAAGGCCACGTTCCAAAACAAACAGTTTCTCATCCTATTCTTCTCCACGCTTGCCATTCATATCGCCTACCAGATGGTGCTGGCGAACTTCCCATATTTCGTCACGCTCGTGCTGCGCCAGACCGAAGGCGACGTGGGCATCTATCAAGGCGTGCTCATCATCTGCATGGCGCTCACGGGTCCCATTTGGACCTGGTTCAATCGCAAGTATAGCCAGCGCGCCCTGCTCAATGCCAGCATGATCCTGCTTGGCGTCATCTTTGTGTTTGGCTTTCTGGTGGGCACATCGCTACAGGCCTATATCTTCGTCGCGCTGGTCGGCGCGGCTCTTGGCGGATATCTGATCCTGATCTATGCCATGATGGGCAATGTAGTGGACTACGATGAAATGCTGACGAGTCGCCGCCGTGAAGCCATCTACTACGGGACGTTTTCCTTCGCCATCGGTCTCGGCACCTCGGTCGGGACCCTGATCCTGCCTCTGCTCCTCGAGAACTTTGGCTACACCCAGGCGAATCCGCTCGGCGTCCGTCTGGCGTTTCCCGTGATGGCCGTGTTCATCTTTGTTGGCTACTTCCTCTTTCAGAAATATCGTATTGGCGATACAACCGAAGAGACGCGCAAAAACCTGAACATGGATTGATGGAATAGATCGTGTTGCGTGTTCCGTAAGGAGATTGCATGAAAAAGGACTCCTCTCTTTCTGCTGGCATTGCCCGACGCATTATCAGCCCGCCGAAGGGAATCTTCCTCATCGGCTACGGGGATCGTGCGAAGGGCAACCTCGGCGTCCACGATGAACTGACCGCCACCGCCCTCGTCCTCAACGACAGGACGACGCGCGTCGCCATTGTCGCGCTGGACATGCTGACCATCAACGAGTTCATCGTGGACAGAGTCCGCGCCCGCCTCGCCCCGACCGAGGTGCTGGTGTGCTGTTCCCACACTCACTCTGGCCCGATCGCCTACGCGGACGAAAAGTCGCCGCGCAAGAATCGGGAGTATATCGACTCGCTGGTGGAGAACATTGTTGACGCCGTCAAGAACGCGCAAGAGAATCTCCTACCTGCTTGGTTGGAGTATTCGCACGGCGAGGCAAATGTCGGAATCAACCGCCGCGAGAAAATGCCTGATGGTCACATGGAAATCGGGCGCAGTCCCGAGGGAGCGCGGGATAAGTCTGTGCAAGTGGTGAGTGTGTTTGTGCTCTCCTCAACATTGGTTGGATTGGAAGATTCTCGTATCGCTACCCTCGTCAACTACGCCTGTCACGGAACGGTGCTTGGTCCCGACAACCTGCTCGTTTCCGCGGATTGGATCGGTGCGATGCGCCAGAAGGTGGAAGCCGAACTCGGCGGGTTGGCGCTCTTCCTGCAAGGTGCGACCGCCAACATCAATCCCGACATGTATTGGGAGGATGCGCGTGTCTTTGAGAAGGTGACAGAACAAGGCTTGAGCGTGGCAAACGCGGTTTTAACGGCGGCTCGCCAAACGTCGGAAAAGATGCGGGATACCCCCATCAGCATCGAACGCGTCGAAGCGTGGATGCCGACCGAGACGCGCGTCGCCTCGTCCCGTCCACCCAAAAATTATAAGAAGCCGTTGCTGGCGCTCGCCAAGATGCCGGGGTTCATGGCCGTCTTTGCGGATATCCTGCTCGCCCAGCGTTATCCGTGGAAACCGGTCATCGAAGCGAAGAACGGATTTTGGTCGGTGCCGATGCGTGTGAACGTGGTGCGGGTCGGCGACCTGGCGTTGGTCACGTTCGGCGCGGAGACATTCACTGAAATTGGAATGAAAGTTAAATCCGCTTCGCCTGCCGCGCATACGTTGTTCGCGAGTGTGAGCGATGGTTGCATCAGTTATTTGCACACAGAGGAGTCGCACGCGGAGGGCGGTTACGAAGTGGATGTGGCGCCGCTGGCGTATCGCTACCCCGGACGATTGCAGGCGAGGTGCGAAGGTATCGCGCTTGGAACAACCAAAACCATGTTGAAAAAACTATGGAGTTGACATGACCGCTGTAACCACAAAACCCGAATTCCAGACCAGCACCAAAACGCGTATCATGTATTCGTTGATGAGCCTCGGCGTGGCAACCATCTCCGAGGCCGTGGCGGGAGTGATCGCCTTCTATATCGTGGACGTGAAAAACCTGCCTGTGACGTGGTACTCCGCGTTCTGGTTTTTCTACACCATCTACAACGCGGCCAATAATCCCGTGCTCGGATACATGTCTGATCGCACGCGCTCGCGCTGGGGACGCCGCCTGCCTTACATCCTGTTCACGGGACTACCCTACGCGGTGACGTTTGCCCTGCTCTTCACCGCGCCCTTCGACGGGCGGGATAATCCCGTTGCCTTGTTGGTTTATTTCGGGACGTGCATCGTCATCTGGGAAGGCTTGTACACGGCGATTGCCACCGGCTACTATGGCCTGCTCCCTGAAATGTTCGGAAATTACAAAGAGCGCACCGACGTGGCGGCCAAGATGAATATCTTCCAAACCGTGGCGCTGGTCATCGGAGCGGCCCTGCCTCCCCTGCTGGCGAACCTGCTGGGCTGGTCGGGCATGGGCATCCTGCTGGCGGTCATTTCGGTGATCGCAATTTACGCGGGCTATCCGGCACTCTTCGAACGCACCGATCTCAAGACCGACACAAGTTTCCCGCTTGGGAATGCGCTCAAGGCCACCTTCTACAACCGCAGTTATCTCACCGCGGCGGGCGCGCAGATGATGCGTTTCGTCGCCACAGGCACACTCCAGACGGGCATTCTGTTCTATCTAAAATACAGCCTGAAAGTGGACACAGGATTGACCACCGCCATCCTCGGGATCGCGTTCGTGGTGGCGATGTTCTCGCTCTATCCGTGGCGCAACTGGGTGGCAAATAAACTCGACTCGCGCCGCACCTTGATGATCGCCAATGCAGTGATGATCCTCGGCATCGTCCCGATGGGATTTTCGCCAAACATCAATTTCACCTACGCGGCAGCGGTCGTGCTTGGGATTGGGCTGGGCGGGTTGATCCTGATCGGGGACGTCATCATGGCCGAAGTGGTGGACGAGGACGAGGTGAAGACCGGTCACCAGCGGGCGGGCATGTATTTTGGCATGAGCGGTTTTCTCATCACCCTGAGCGGATTATTCATCTCGACCATCTTTGGTTTGATGATGCCCGCCTTCGGCTACGATACGTTACTCGACATCCAGCCTGCCTCCGTTGACATGGGCTTTCGTCTCTTCCTGACCGTGCCGACAACCATCGGTTTCCTGCTGGCGATCTTCCTGCTGTGGCTGTATCCGTTGCATGGTGATTACCTGAAGCAGATCAAGGATACGCTCACAAAGAAGAGAGAAACAACCCAAGAGTAATCATCCAAAATGAAAATTACTGTGATTGGCGGCGGCTCCACCTACACACCTGAACTGGTCAACGGATTTCTTGCCACAGTCGACTCGCTTCCGCTGACAGAAATCTGGCTGATGGACATTGACAAGAAACGGCTTGAAATTGTCGGCGGATTTGCCCAGCGTATGGTCAAAGCCAAAGGTGAGCCGTTCAAAGTGGTGCCGTCACTTGATCAGCGCGAGGCCATCGCGGACGCGTCGTACGTGGTCACGCAATTGCGCGTGGGACAGATGCCCGCCCGCCGCGGCGACGAGTATCTCGGCCTGCGTCACGGTCTGATCGGACAGGAGACCACGGGCGTGGGAGGGATGGCAAAGGCGTTGCGAACCATTCCCGTTATCCTGGATATTGCAAAAGATATTCGTGAAGTCGCGCCTGGCGCGTTGCTGGCAAACTTCACCAACCCTGCGGGGCTCGTCACCGAAGCGCTGACGCGCTACGCGCCTGATGTCCCTGCGGTGGGGGTATGCAACGTGGGCATCACCGCCAAAATGAAGATCCTCGACGAACTCGAAAAAGCCACAGGCTCGCACGTGGACTCCGACCGCGCCGCCCTCAACACACTTGGCCTCAACCATCTCACCTGGCACCGCGGCTTCACCATTGATGGCGAAGAGATGTGGCCGCTGATCTTTGCCGCGTATCTCGAATCGCTCAAGGAAGAAACCGAGCCTGAATGGGACGTGCGCACCATCGAGTCGCTCGGCATGATCCCCAACTACTACCTGCAATATTTCTACTATACCGACAAAAAATTCGAAGCGCAAAAGAATTGGCCGCCTTCCCGCGCCGAGGAAGTGATGGAAATCGAAAAAGACCTCCTGCGCCAATATGCCGATCCCGCCCTCAGCGAGCCGCCCACGGACTTGATGAAGCGCGGCGGCGCGTACTACTCCACGCTCGCCACGCAACTGATCAACTCCCATCACAACGATCTCGGACAAGTCCACGTGGTGAACGTCCGCAACAATGGCGCGGTCAAGGACTGGCCTGCGGACTGGGTGCTGGAACTGCCTGCCAAAGTGGACCGGAGCAGCATCCATCCGCTTCCTGCCGATCCCCTGCCTGCCGTGTGTTTCGGACTTATCTCCCAGGTCAAGATGTACGAACTGCTCACCGTCGAGGCCGCGGTGCATGGAGATCGAAACGCGCTGTCCCAGGCATTGCTGGCTCATCCACTTGGTCCGAGCGCAGACAAGGTTCAAGAAGTTTTGGAAGACATGCTTGAAACCAACCAGCAGTGGCTTCCACAATTCAACTAACATTCGTCATTGCGAGACGCTGTCCAGAGCGGAGCCGTGTACTCACGGTGCAGTCGAAGGACGAGCATCGAAGCAATCCCCTCGTCGTTGTGGAGATTGCTTCGGGCCACTTCGTGAGAACACCGCCCTCGCAATGACGGAATCCAAACAAAGGTAACCATGAAATACTTCCTCGGCATTGACGTAGGCTCCACCAAAACCCACGCGCTCATCGCGGACGAAACTGGCGCGTGCATCGGCTTTGGCAAATCCTGGGGCGGGAATCATCAGGTTGTCGGTTATGACGGGTTGGAAAATGCTCTGAAGGAATCGTTCGAGCAGGCACGCGCAATGGCTGGCATTTCCGCTGACCAGGTCGCGGGCGCAGGATTCGGCGTCGCAGGCTATGACTTCCCCTCCGACCGCGAACCGCATTTGAAAGCCATCGCCGCGGCCCTCGGCTTATCCTGTCCCGTTGAAGTGATGAATGATGGCGTGAGTGGATTGCTGGCGGGCGCGACACGCGGCATCGGTGTGAATGTCGCAGCAGGTTCATCCAACAATTGCCGCGGACGAAACAAGGACGGTAAGGAAGGCCGCATCGTTGGCAACGGCGCGCCGTTCGGCGAATATGGCGGTGCGGCGGAGATCGTCCAGCGTGGCTTGCAAATGGTGAACTACGCCTGGATTCAACGCATCCCGCCGACCGCGTTGACAAAAATCTATCTCGACGCGGTCGGCGCGAGAGACGAAATTGATTTGATGGAAGGGCTGTCCAATCAGCAGTATCATCCCTTCCCGTTTTTGGCGATCCAAATTTTGGAAGCAGCGCGTGCAGGCGATGTCGCCGCGCAGGAAGTGGCGCGCTGGGCGGGCGAGGAACTCGGCTGGCTGGCGATTTCAGTGGCGCGGCAGATCGGGATGGAAAACGACACGGTCAAGATCATCCAATCGGGCAGTGTCTTCGAGGCGGGCGAACGTATCATGAATCCGATGCGTGATATCGTGCTCGAAAATTGTCCAAGGGCAAAACTGATTCGGCTCGACGGGCCGCCCGTGGTGGGCGCGGTCATCCTCGGCATGGAGCAGGCCCGCTTCGATGGCTACGCCGTTCGTGAGACGATGGTCCGCACGGCAAAAGAAATCGTTAAATGATGAGAGCACGACGCACTCGCATAACAGGAGAAAATACATGTCTGAATTAGCAATCCTCGGCGGACCAAAAACCCGCACGGAGCCATATCCCGATTGGCCGGTGTGGGATGAACGCGATATCCAGGCGGTGACGGAGGTCGTTCGTTCGGGACGTTGGGGCGGGTACCCGTACCCCGGGCCGAAGACCGCCGAACTGGCGAAGAAATTCGCGGAGTTGCAGGGCGGCGGCTATGCTGTCCCAATGATCAACGGGACCGTCACGATGGAGGTCGCGTTGCGCGCCGCTGGCATTGGCTGGGGGGACGAAGTCATCGTCCCGGCGTACACCTTCCAGGCAACCGCGTCCGCCCCAATGTCCGCGGGCGCGATCCCCGTCATCGTGGATGTGGACCCGGACACGTACTGTCTCGACCCGCAGGCCGCGGCGAAGGCGGTCACATCCAAAACGAAAGCCATCATCCCCGTGCATCTCGGTCATCAGATGGCGGACATGGATGCAATCATGGAACTGGCTGAAAAACACAACCTGATCGTGATCGAAGACTGCGCCCACGCGCACGGGGCAAAATGGAACGGGCGCGGCGCAGGGACGATCGGTCATTTCGGCTCGTTCTCCCTGCAATCCTCGAAGACGCTCACTTCTGGCGAGGGCGGAATCCTGTTATGCCGCACGCCCGAATCCGCCGCGCTGGCCGCCAGCGTGATTGATTGCGGACGTCCGCACGCGTTGGGCGGCGGTCCCGAAGACGCGAATGGACTGTCGTTGCAGGGTGGGAATTTTCGCCTGAGCGAGTTGCAGGCCGCGCTGGCCTTGGTCGGTATCGAACGCTTCCCGGCGCAGGCCAGGCAGCGCGAAGAGATGGCCGCCTACATGGACGAAGCCCTGAGCGAAGTCAAAGGTGTGCGCGTGCTCAAGCGTGACACCCGTCACACCACGCGCTCGTTCTATCGCTACATCTTTGCGATTGACCCGAATGAGTTTGGCGTGGAGCATGATGTGCTATGCGGCGCGCTCGACGCGGAGGGAATTGGTTGTTGGGTCGGGTATGAAGCCATGCATAATTATGAATTGTTCCATCCGCAAAAATCCAACCTGGCGGTGCCGAAGGCCTTCCCTGAATATTTTGATTTCAAGAATATGAAATTGCCTGTCGCCACACGCGCCTGTGAACACGAAGCCGTCTGGCTGGACGAAGCCATTTTCCGCGCGGGAACGAAGGGTGTGGATGACGCGGTCGCGGCGATCAAGAAGATCCAGCGCAACGCGAAGGAGTTAAATGCCGCGGCGGAAGAGTTGAGAAGGAAATATGGAAAGTAAATTATCAACTCGATTACATGATTTCAAAACCTGTTTCAGAACCAATTTATTTCCAAATCCGGCCTGCTGATAAACGGGCAATCTTTATCCCCAAGCATTCGTATGATGCGGCGCATGAGCGAAACATACCGATCCAAATGCGAATCCCGGCAACCCCTTATGGAGTCCCTGTCAGCCAGCCTGCGGAATCACGTATCCATCGGCAACGCGGATGCAATCATCGTATCCCGTGATGGAAGTGGATGACTGGTAGATGACGCAGGCGGAATTAAATTACCTGCTCAACCGTTTCCATCGCCATAAAGATTTCGTCCGCCCGGAAAATACGATTGCGTACATAACCGGTCATTTCGCGCAGTACCCCAGTATCCACCAGTTTTTCCACAAAGCGTTTTGCGGCGATATAAGGGATATTCAGGGAGGCTTCCAGTTGGCTAATGGTCAGAATGGGACGCGAGAATAAGTAATCAATCACCTCTTTTGATACTCCTGAAGAAAAATAAGCGGGGATTATTTTCCGAAACTTGGCGACACGCTCTTTATACCTCTTCCATCAATTTTGTATTATGTGCTGCGTAGGCTTCCCTTCGAAACGATGGGAACGCTTCACCAAAAATCCCATAGAGAAAAACCCACTGAAAGGAAGAATCAAGTGAATCGCAACTACAACATTGTCATCCTGCTGTTGGCACTGCTGATCCTGTTTCTTGGGCTGAATTACCGCCAGTTGGTTTCCGCCTGGATCATCCATAGCGAAACGCTGCGGCTTGCCAGACTGGCAGAGAATGCCTTGAACGAGTTCCCCAATCCCGAACCCGTTGAAGACCGTTTCGAGGGAGGCTTATCCCCGCAATTCTGGAAATTCACCAGCATCAATGGCGGCGGACAGACCTCGAATGAGCATATCTGGCATGCCGCGGCCATGACCATCGAGCATAGGTTTGTCCATCCAGCATTTCCCTGATCCCGAATTCAAGAATGAAGACTCGGACCTCACCCGCCAGCCCGCGGCCGGCCGGTACAACAACGTCACGCTCATCGGTGGGAGCGGATTTCGCCCGACACCCTCCACCGATGTGGTCTTGAAATTTTCTGCGCGAATAAGTGATCCATTCTATGGCTCGGCTGGTGTGATCTTCCAGCCGGAGGGCACACTCCAGCAGGATGGTGTGTTTGCCAAGCCGTTTGATATGTTCGGGTTCGCGGTGATGGGGGATGAGATGAGTCGCCCGTCCTGGGGAACAAAGGCCCGCTTTGTTATCTAGCCCTCAACTGGGTGCCGGCCAGGGTCGAGGCGCTACAGATGGATGCCCGCACCTGGCATGAGTACGAGATCCGTTTGCGCTGGATCAGCCAGACGGAATGGCTGGGGAGCGTGAGCGTGGACGATACCGAAATGTGCCGCATGAACCTGCCGGCCTTTGGACCGGTGGAGGTGCAGGTTTGGAGCGACAATGCGCTCGTCATCCAACAGCCGCGTCGCTGGTGGAAGATGGCGCCTGCGATGGATTTGAAATTCCGGGATGGCGGAGAAAAACAGTTTGATCTTGGAACCATTCGGATCTTTGCAGAACTGCGCTGATATTTGCAGGTTTCATCGCCGGTCAAATATCGGTACCGGTCACCGATACAACTGGCGACACACTCCCCATACCTCCCGACACAATTCTGTATCATTCCCCCTATGAGCGAGAATTATCAGTCCAAACGCGAACGCTGGCAGAGGTTGCTCGAGTCCCTGCCAGCCGGCCTGCGGAATCACGTATCCATCCGCAACGTAGATGCGGTGGCTTCGCTTCCCCAGCAAGCCCAGGCGCGGCTGTCCGAAGCAATCCGGGCGGGACTGAAGCGTCTGCCGCGCGCTCTTGAGCAACTGCGCGATAACCCGGATACTTCCGTTGCAGATTTACTCAAACCACCCGCGCAATTCCTAAACAATCCATCCTCTGAATTCAACGAGCAGACCCGGAAGGAATTGGCCGATTTGATCCAGATGTGCTTCCCGGATATGCCGCGCCTATCTGCGGAGTCGCTGGCCGGCGCGGATGTGATGGAACTTGCACGGAAAACTGTGCAGGTGCATCACAATCTATTCGAGTCCAATCATCTGCGCACGGACTTTATGCTGATCGTTTTGTACGCCCTGCTGCACCAGACGTTGGAACGGCTCGAGGAAGTGATCGCAGAGACCCCGGCCTTGCAGCAGACCATCCACCAGAGCGCCTTGCCCTGGAAACCCAATCAATGGAGAACACAAGATGCTTAAACGAATTGCCTCCACCGGCCTCAACCTGGTGGTACTGGGGGTATCGGTGGCCGTATTTTTGGCGGCCTTTTTTGCCCTGAGCGCCCTGGGCGCGGCACAGAGGCCGCCCACGATCGAGATACTCTCGGCGACGCGGGACCTGAACATCGGCGATGTCATTACCCCGGAGGACCTGGCAGTCAAGACCGTCTTCCAGGATGACAACGCCAGCCTGTACATTCCCGCAGAGGAGGTCACAGGAGTCGTTGGCGGAATTGTGGCGCAGCCCATCTTCAACGGCCAGCCGGTCTTTCGCTCGGCGATCCTGGCACAGGCCGCGGAGGGCACGCGTCTTTCTGCTGTCTTGGCAAAATATCCCGGATACAGTTTGTTCCCCCTGCCGCTGGAGGCCATGAACCTGGTGGCCCCGGATGTGGAGGCCTTCCTGCCAGGCGACCTGGTCGGCATCACGGTCGTGATCACCAGCCGCCCGCAGCCGATGACCACTCCCACCGCCATGCCGGAGTTGGTTCTCGGTCCGGGCTACGAGATCGAGCCCACCGCCACACCCGTACCTGAGGAAACCGCGCTCTCGGAAGCGCTCTCACGCGCCCTGCCGCCTCTGGCGAAGGACCTGTTCCCGATGGGTGTGCGTGTGATCGCGGTGCAGGGACTGCCACCCTCTACTGCCTCAACCGCTGCCAGCGATTCATCCTCCTCCTTCACAACCATCAGCCAGGCGCGCATGCTGATCCTGTTGGTTCCCAATGCCAGCCGGGAAGTTTTATCCCTGGCCTTACAGCAGGGAGATAAGCTGGTGATTTCGCTCCTAGCGCGCGGCGATGAAACGCCCACCGCCGGTTTCACCTACTGGGATTTCGAAGACCTGTTCAAAGCCGATCGCGAGGAAGTTTTGGGCGGAGGCCAATGATGCAGGTTCTATTGCTTGGCGCGGGAACGGTCACTTCGCGCCTGAACATACAATTATCCGAACAGGGGCATGCGGTCATGGCGCAGATAGCGGCCTTTACGCCAGGGCACATCGAGCTGTTCGACTTTCGCGCCCTGATCGTAATCTCACCGGAATCCTCTGTATCCCCGGAGAGCCTGGTCCAGGCCGCCGAGCGCGGCAAGTTGATCTTCGTGATTGCGGGTGTGGGCGATGGCATGTCCGCCTGGGCGAATGGGGTTGGGGTGCCAGCCTTTGCCTACCCACCTTCGGATATGGACATCAATCGCCTGTATGAAGAACTGCGGCGCGCAGAGGCCGGCAACCTGGCCGCGGATGACCAGTATCGCCGGGCGGTGCTGGGCAGTGACATGTCGGCGCGCATTCAATCCGGGATGGCCGTGCGCAAGATCGCGGTCACCTCGCCGAAAGGTGGGACGGGCAAAACCACCGTGGCGGTCAACCTGGCGGTGGCATTGGCTCTCTCGGGCATCACCACCTATCTGGTGGACGCGGACGGCAACGCCGGCGCGCTGCAATATCATCTGCGATTGGAAAAAGTGAACACCACCATGATCGGACTCCTGCGCCGCGAGCTGGCCCAGCCGGGCCGGGATGTCATGAGCGGCGTGGCCAACGGCGCGGCGTACCTCAGTGCCTTTACGCCTTTGGAAAATTTACCCACCCTGCGCGTCCTGCCCGGACTGATCACCGATGATCTCGGGGATGAAGTCCTGCAGCAGGAGGAGAGGGTCTCGCAGGTCATCCAGGGATTGTATGAAGCCGGGGTCGCGGCGGGCGGTGTGGTTATCATGGATGTGGGTATCAATCCCGCGCATGTCGTGCACCGCGCCGCGCTCAAGGCCGCTGAGGGCATCGCCATCATCATCAAGCCGGAGATCCCCGACCTGGCCGAAACGCGCCGCTGGATCACGCGCATGATCCACTCGCTGGCAAATGTGGTCGGCAGAACCAGTGCGCAGGAGTTTATCGGCAGCCGCGTCAAGTTGTGCTACAACCAGGTAATCGGGGACGGCTTCAAGTCGGCGAATAAGATGCTGCAGCAGTCACTCCGGGAGAACCGCATCGAACTGGCGCTCATCCCGAACGGCATCCTGCCCATTGTTGATCCGCGCCTGGCCGCGCAGGCGGTTAATTCGGACCGCCGCGAGGATATTCTGATCTGGCGCTACAAGAAAGAGAAACTGGAAGAACTTGCTCCGTTTGCAGATGCCCTGCTGGGCTTCGCCGCGCATTTCGTTCCCGCCGTGCGCGAGGGCGCGGCGCGCGTTGGTCTCCTGCCGCAGCAATCCAAAAAACGCGGCTGGTTTGGGAAATAAGCGATGGTTTTCGATATCGCTGGCAAGACCCTAAAACCTGTTACCGAGGCGCATTCTTCGGAGGAACTGGAGCGCTGGTGGATGCTCCTGGCCGAGGAAGGCCGCGCGCAAAAGGCGGTTGAATCGCGGCAGCGTTCGCTCTCCTCGACCGAGATCGAAGCCCTGGCGCGTAGCGTCTTCGAAGAAATAAAAGCGCGCGCAATGGAGGCCGGTTTTAGCCTGCCTCCAGAATATCTCTTGCGCCTGATCGGCGAACTGTCCGGCATGGGGCCATTGTTGGAATTGATCGCCCGTCCGGATGTGGAGGACATTGCCATCAACCTCGGGCATATCTATGTGTACACCACAACCTCCGGCTGGGAATATGCCGGCGCCGTGCCGGAAGGAATTGGCGACGCCCTGCGGGTCATGATCGACCGCGCCGGCCAGCGCGCCCCCACGCCCGATTACCCAATCGCGGATGCCATGTTGCAGGTGATGGTCCCGCTCGTGGATGGATCGGTTCGCAGAAAGGGCGTGCGCATCAACTATGTCATGCCGCCGGCTTCCCCATACGGGGATACGATCACCCTGCGCGTTTCAAATTACCGCACCGCTTCGGACCTCACACAAGGTTCCCTGTCACTGTTGTGCCAGACGCGCCTGCCGCCCGTGCCGCGCCCGCGCTTCGACCCGAAGGATTTTCCGCGCGGCAATGGCATTCTCACCCCCGAGGCCGCCAATTATCTCTTGTCCGTGATGGTGCACGGCGGCACGCTGGTGATCGCCGGCACGACCGGCTCGGGCAAGACCTTTGTGGGGCAACGTATTTTACAGGAGATGCTGGACTACTATCCGCGCGGGGCGATCCGTCTATTCATTGTAGAGGACAGCAATGAGATCGTATTGAACGGCTGGAATGGGGACTACCGGAGTGACACGGGCAACATCATTTACACGGTTACCCGCCCGGAGATTCGCGGCGGACCGCCGCCGGTGACCATGTATGACCTGATCCGCGCCGCCCTGCGTTCGCGCCCGCATGGCGTTGTGATTGGCGAAGCGCGCGGGGCGGAGGCCTGGGAGTTGATCCGCGCCGCCGCCACCGGGCACGGGCATTCGGCCTTCACCATCCATGCCACCAGCGCCGAGCATGTCTGGCCGCGCTTTTTGCAGGTTGTGCAATCTCACCCCGATGCCGCCCGTATGTCCGAGGTGCAGATCGCCCAGTCCTTCGCCGAGGCCGTGACGGCCGCGGTCTACATCGAACGTAATCCGCAGGTCGGGCAGATCGTGCGTGAGATCGTGGAGGTTTCCCCCATTGTGGAACGCACGGCTGGACGGCCGTCCTTCTCGCCGTTATTTCGATTTGAACCAGGCAAGGGTTTGCTCCCGACTGGCAACCGGCCTACACGGCCGGGCTTTCGCGCCTCAGATTTGAATTTACCCGAATCCATTTTCAAGCCAGCCAGCGCATGAACGAGCAGACGGTTGGTTCCACGCGCACGTTTGTCATCAGCCGGGGCTTTGTCCAGGCTGGGAACCATGCGGCCCTGGTCGGGGAGGATGATACCCGCCGCTTGTTTGCGGAATTATTTGCCGATCCGGACCGTCCCGAAGTGCGACCACAGGAGGCCTGGCAGGCCATCCTGTCTTCGATGCAACCGGGCTGGACCCTGCGCCTGTTGCAATTATTCTGGCCGGATCCCGAGCCGCGCCAGACTTTTCAACGGCAGGTGCAGGGGTGGATGATCCCTGCTGTGGAAGGTCTGGATATTCTACAACAGGGTTTGATCCTGGCCACTCAGGAATACCCATTGCCGTTTGTGCGGCGGACGGTTCTGGAGTTTGTCCTGCCGGGCGAGGAGGGTCTGGCTTGGTGGGAGGGGCTGACGGGTTTATGCGCCGGGTTTGGACTGCGGGTGAGTTATTTGGAACAGGGAGAATTGGAGGCGCTCACCCGCTGGGTGTTGAATCCAAGTCTGGAATACGATAATTCCTCAATGGTTTGAAATAATTCAGGCAACCTGTTTATCAAATAGTTTTCATTGACAATGAAAACTATTTGTATTATTATTTCAATATGAATGAAAACTTTTGGAAATCGCGCTGGACCACAGATCAGATCAAAGCCATGCTTCTGGAGCAATTCCGCTCATTCTGGGAGCGGGATACCGGCATTGTGCGTACCCAACTGGCAGAGGTTGAACAGGCCGCCAGCCTTCCCCATGCTGTCATTGTTTCAGGATTGCGCCGGGTTGGAAAGTCCACCCTGCTGGCTCAGATGGCGCATCGATTGGGCGAGAATCAATTCTACTATATCAACTTTGAAGATGATCGTTTTCTGGGTTTTCGTGCTGATGATGCCACCGACCTGTTTCAGGGTTTGATCCAGGTGTTTGGCGAGCGCAAGATATTCATTGTTGATGAAGTTCAGAATATTAGCGGCTGGGAACGCTTTGTCCGGCGCTTCATGGACATGGGATTTAAGTTTTACATCACCGGTTCAAACGCCTCCCTGCTCAGCAAGGAACTGGGAACACGCCTGACCGGCCGCTACGTACCCATCGACCTGCTCCCGTTTTCGTTTCGAGAGTTTCTCCAATTTCGGGGCGAAACTGTACCTAATCTAAAGCGAATGACCACTGCCGATCATGCCCGACTCCAGAATTCACTGCAGGCGTATCTGGAATCTGGCGGCATCCCGGATGCGTTGAAATATCCGGCACTTCCCCTATTGCGTACGCTTTATGACGATGTTCTACATCGCGACATTGCCACGCGCTATCGAATAGAGTCAATCACGGTCATCAAGGAACTGGCTTTTTTCCTGATGAGCAACCCCGCCAATTTGATTTCCTTCAACAAACTCAAGGAACAGTTTCGGGTTGGCAGCGTCAATACCATAAAAAGCTATATCAACTTTATGGAAAACAGCTGGCTTTTATTTACGCTGAACGTATACGATTATTCCGTGAAGCGCCAGCAAATTGCTCCCAAGAAAGTGTATAGCATTGATACGGGACTCACCAACGCAGTGGGGTTTGGTTTTTCATCGAACACCGGCAGGCTGTTGGAAAACCTAGTATTCCTGGCTCTCCGCCGGAGGACAAAGGAAATTTATTATTTCGCATCCCCGGGTGGTTATGAAGTCGATTTCTATCTGCCGGAAAAACACCAGTTGATTCAGGTCACACAAAACCTGGATCAACCGGCAACCCGCGAACGGGAACTCCGGGCGATTAAGGAGGCCATCCAGATTGTGAAGGTGGAAAACGCCTTGATTCTGACAGATGCCAACGCCAGGCCATTCGAGATGGAGGGAATCCCGGTGGAGGTACGGTCCGCTGCGGAATGGCTGTTGGATGAATAGGTAAGAGTTAATCGCCTTGTAAGTCCCTGATCAGGTCAGGCTTGAGCGCTGGCGAGATTGGTGGTGCAGGGGGCTAATTAGTTTTAATTTTCGACCCAACCCCAGGGTATGGGGTTTTGAAAAACAATGTGATAATAGCGGGATTCGATTTTCCATAAACAACTTCACCGCTAAAAGGATTCCCATCATGTTTCACCAACGCCTTTTGAAATCCATATTGGTCTTTTTCCTGCTGACGGCCTGTGCGCCATCCACTGCTGCTTCCCAGGATTCGGAGAAGAGCCCCTGGCAAGACCTGATTGTCATCCCTGCCGGTTCATCAAATACCCCGACGCTGTACGAAGGCAATCTGGACCTGAATACTGACACCCGCTGGGTGATTGATCTGGATGTGAGTCAATTGCGGGAGGAGGAGAGCACGGGGATTCTGATTTATGGAACCAACGATCGCGGCGAGCGCCCGGTGTTGTTCTGGGTCTACCAGGCAGGCGGCTGGAATTTGGGATATGCGCCGGTTTCTGCGCCCGATTACACCTTCACGGAATTCTTTGAACAGTTGGCCTCCCCCACCCAGCATTTTGAGATCACGATTTCCAACGCGGGCAGGCTGCTCGAGATTACAAATCGCGCCGGCTTTCAATACAGCCATTCCTTTGCAGAGCCATTGTTTGTAAATGCAACCCGGATGGGGACGGAAACACAGGTGGGACCGTATGCCACATTGAAAATCTCATCCTTCTCCATTCAACAAAAACAGACGGGAACTGTCGCACTCGATCCCGGGGTCGCATCGCCGCAACCAACCGCGCCGACGGTCATTCCACTGCCGGTGGATCGTTTCAGCCCGCTGCCTGCGCTCCAGTCCCTCAGCGCGGAAAACATCTCAGACCTGGAGCTGGTCGCTACATTTCAGGATGCCAATCTCCTGAAGGTTCAGGTCTCGGACGCGCAGGACCGTGTGGCGGCTGTATTCAATAATGGCGTGCAGATTTACGATCTGCCGGAACTGACCCCCAGGCCGTTCCTGAAGATCAACCTGGATCAATCCAGCGGAAGAACCACCTACCGGCTCTCCAGTGACGACAGGTATCTGGCCAACGTCTCGAATGAAAATGAAAGCCAGGTCATCCTTTGGGATTTGGATTCCGGGACGAAGGCCTGTACGCTGGATTTCCCTGGAAGCGTCGACCTCGGGAGTCGGGGTCCGCTTCTGATGGATTTCTTTCCCGATTCCAATCTATTCCTTTTCAACGGGCGCTGGGTGAATGCAGAGGGCAAAAGCACCAATGCAGTGCAACTGGTGGATTTGGGCAACTGCCGGAAACTCCTCGAACTTGGATCCGGTCTGTTTCCGCTGATGGCTGTTTCTCCCGATGGCCGCCAAGTGGCTTATGTGAAAGAGGATCAGGTGATCCTGTTCAAAACAGAGGATCAATCGGAAACCGAACTGGGGGAGTCTAATAATCTCCGGGGGTTGGGTTTCAGTGCAGATTCGAAGTCGGTCATCCTCGGCTATTCCTATGTTCTAAAACTGATTGAGCTTGCCACCGGAAATGTCACCGCCCAGATGGATGTCAGCCTGGGCCGCGATTCCGTTTATCTGTATGCCTTGCAGGATGGTCACCGAATTTTAATAGCCGCTAACGAATCCAATCGCATCTGGGACCTTGTAGGAAATAAGAATTACTCGCTGGGCAGCGATCTGATTGCGGCCTATCGCGCCCATTTCGATGACTACAACGGCACGCTCTTGACCACGGAATCGGTTTGGAATTTGGACACAAGAAACCGGGTGGATCTGACGAATTATCCCTATGGCCGCTCGAACTCCGCCCTCTCCCCGGACGGCACCTTCCTGGCTGTGGATTCCGGGTATGCGCCCTGGCAGACCGACCTGCTGAATGCCAGCACCGGACAGATGATCGCCCGCCTGCCGGGAGAGCGTGCGCCGATCTCGGTGGGGGAGTTATTCCTTACCAGCGGTGATCAACAGATCCTGGTGCATCACTTCGAGAGCGGCGAGGTGACCCAGACCATTGCCGGCGGGTACATGAATGGAACTTCCCTGTCCGGCACGCAGGCGTTGCTTTGGACAGCACAGGGCGAAATCTTCATACTGGACGTGACTCAAGGGCAGATCAGCCACCAGGCAACGTTACCGGTTTTCCCGCTCTCCAGCATGCTTGCCCCGGATTACTATACCGCTGCGCACGATTTTCCCGCCTGGGAGGATGCCCTGGGAGGCGACCCCACCGCACTGCTGACGGGAAGCGGGAAAAATACCGTACTGGTTTCGCCCGACCGCTCGACCGCGATCCTGCAATCCGGCGACCAGGTGCAGATCTTCCACTTGACGGACAGGAATTTCCTCCTGACCCAGGAGAACCTGCTGGCCTCCTATGGATTCAATGGGATCTGGTTCCAATTTGTATTCAGCCCGGATGGCAAATTGGTGGCCGGTAAGACCTATTCACAGTTGTTCATCTGGGATGCGCAGACCGGACAGCAGGTCCGTGGGTTTATCGGGACGGACTACCTGAAAAGCAACTGGTATAACTTTGGTTTTTCCCCGGATGCTGGACTCTTCCTGATCGACTCCATCCAGAAAGAGGACCGCCTCCTGACCATTCTGGATGTACAGACCGGACAGGTGTTGCAGTCGCACAGCGTGGCGGGCTGTAACCTTTCCATCCCCTTTGCCGTGACGATGGATGGAAGCCAGGTGTATACGGTAACCCCGGATTGCCGGATCGGGTTGTATGAACTGGCTGGTTGGGAAAATGTTAAATCCTTCGGCGGGCCTTATGGCGGCACAAAACTGGCACTGGCATTGTCGCCGGATGGAAAGTGGCTGGCCGTGGGGTATCAACAGTCACTGGAGATTTGGGATGCGGCCGCGGGAGTACTGGTAAAAAAGTTTTCCGGCCTGGATACGGACAACAACCAATTCATCGGCGACTATTCCCTGACCTTTTCTCCGGATGGAAAAATCCTCATAGCCCGCTACGGGCGCTGGTTCCTGCTGGGATCCACCGTAACGCTTTTTGGAGTACCTGCCGCACCATAACAAGATCTTAGGCTCAACTGCCAGTATTCAAGTTTTGGATAACCGCGTTGTTGGTTTCAGAACTCCGTAGAACCCGGCGTGCCACCTCCATCTCTACCTGACCCATACAGGCAGGTTGCAGAACGGGATCGCTCTCCCAGCGAAAGGTTTGGAGATTCTGCAATAGTGACTGATCTCGGCCACCCAGGAATATCCCCTGCCATACGTGCGGCGGACGGTTCTGGTGTTTGTCCTGCCAGGCAAGGATGGTCTGGCCTGGGGGATGGGCTGCCGGGTTTGTGCGCCGGGTTTAGGTTGCGGGTGAGTTATCTCGATCAGTCTGCAGTTGAAGGATGAACCCGCTGGGTGCTCAATCCAAACCTGGAATATGCTCATTAGCGGAAATTCAAAGGTTACTTTTAACTTGCTGCTTCTCATGTGAGGGGGAATATTTCTAATAACCATCCCAACCTTTTCGCTTATCATTGTGTATACCTAATATGGGTGCTTATCAGAACAAAGGAGAATTTCATGGATGACTTGCAGGCCATTCTCTGCCTGAAGCGCGGCGATCTTGGAGGATTGGAGATTCTCATGCAGCGGTATCAGGTCAAGGCGGTGCGCGCCGCGTTTCTGATTACTCATGATGAATCCCTCGCACAGGATGTCGTTCAAGAAACGTTCATGCACATTTATCAGCGGATTCATCAGTTCGACGAATCCCGCCCATTCGAGCCATACCTCATCCGCAGTGTGATTCATGCCGCGCTGAATGCTGTTCGGGTGAGCCGAAAATTTACCTCGCTGGAGGATGAATCCGATAAAGTTGAAAACCTTCTGGATCGCGCAGCCTCCGTTGAATCACAGATGGAATTTACGCAACTGCAACATGAAATCCTGAATGCCTTAGAGAGTGTCTGAAAAGTCATGTTTTCGCTAAATTGCGAAGCATCAATCGGAT
>CAYJLS010000026.1:0-2369 GCA_964371065.1 uncultured Anaerolineaceae bacterium
CTGGCGTGTTGCCCCAAGACATCACTGGTTTTGAAGTGCGGTTTGCAAAACCTCTGTGACCCAACCATTCAGGCTTTTATCTTCCAGTTTTGCCTGAACATAAGCCATACGATGCAACTCGGCAGGCAGGCGGATAACAAACTTCCCCGAAAATGGTTTTTCGGGTGACTCGCCGCGTTGAGCGCAAAAATCGAGATAATCATCAATCGATTCTCGAAATGCCTTTTGAATCTCATCAACGCTTGTGCCTTCAAAAGTAATCACATCACGGAGATTGATAATTTCCCCATACAAAATGCCCGCTTCATCGTTAATTTCAACTTTACCGATATAACCTTTGTATTCCATCATGGCTTTTCTCCTGCCGCTTCAAGAAACCTGCGAACAGACTTGACTGCACCTTTGTTAGTTTCTTTACGCGGATGCGGGCGGTGAAACACAGCCCGAACATCTTTCAACGCAACCCTCACTCGCGAGCCATTGCCTTCCGAGATTTCAGCGCCCAAAGCGACAAGCATAGCTTCAATATCTCGCCAGGCGATATTGGCTCGCTCAGGCTTCTCGAAAATGGCTTCCAAGGTTTTGCGGTGTTTGCTGTCCACGGTGCAATAATATCAGAAAGTGATACTGTTATCAAGATGCTTTTAGCCATGCTTTGCAAGGAAATCACTCAACGGTTTTTGCAAGCGGACAGCGGGGCAAGGCTTGGACTCCCCGTCTAAACGGGACACTGTCTGGGCGTTCCAAACCCAATTTAACGGGCAAATCTCCACTATCCATTGCACGTTTGTTAGCTGGCATTTTGGTTTTGGGATTCCGACAGATCGTCATAAAACGCCAATATTTCACTTATTGTTTCTGCCAGAGATTCACAAAATAAAGAATACTTGTCCTTGGATTCCCTTATTGATTTTGGCAACTCGATGTGGAAAGCAATCCATTCATTTGTTGTAATGGTAAAAGAATTTTTCGCCTTAAAGTAAATTGCATTGAAATCACCCGACAAAGTGTAATTCTGAAATAGCGGTATAGTAGAAAGCTTTATCCTTAATCGTTCTGCCAGTTCTTTTGACCAAAAATTATTGGCTAAACTACCAGAAGATACTTCTATGTCAAATTTTGCTGAATTACCACCATGTCCATGTATCTCAACCAGGAATTTTGGCTTCCAAGATAGGATTTTTTTGCAATAGTTGCTATCTTTATTCTTGTTTGGGTCAATAGGAGAATTACAAGCAATGATGCTGTTGCAGTTTAGCAAGCGGGCAACTTCGTATCCTAACATCCCTGCATTTTCATCAGCGTTGGGGTGTTCTTTGCAAGGTAAGTTGGGAACACCTAAAGGCGAATGATGAGGAACACCAATCACTACTTCTTTAACTTCGCCTGGTGTAACTACGAGAGAATAATTTTTAGTATCATTTAGGATTTTCTCTATCTGCATATCAACCTTTTCAGAATTTGCTCTATTAACCCGATGAAAATTATAAAAGCCAGCTAACAGATTTCGCTAGCGGACACCATGGCAAGACTTGGACTCCCCGCCAAAACAGGAGTTTATGCTTCGCCAAAAACTACAACCTTGACGGAAGCGACTCAATTTCGCTGATAAGGGCAGGCAGGTTTGGCTGGGAAAAACTCAACTCTGTTGCTGGAATGCGATGATGTTTTAGATCAGGGGGAATGTGCTTGTGGTGAGGATGTGTGCTTCGTAATGTTTCGTCATCCGGGTGCGGCTGGGAGTCGTACCAGTAAAGCTTTTCTTCCCCGCGATAAACTTCATACCCATACCAATCCACAATGATAGGCAAACGATGGTACAGAACACGCTCCCGGACTACCAATCGGATACCGTTCTCGAAATACAACTCCCCGGCTACCCTGGCTAACGTTGACCCAAGACGAATGAAAGTAACGGTGGAACGCTTTATCGAAGGGAACTGCTCTGCAAGTGTGTACAGATACAGTTCATAATCCTCCGCTGTGCGAAATGGATCGCTCATGCGGCTTCCCGAATGAGATTCACCAAACCCGGAGACTGGCGTTGGATGCGTTGGATTTCATTGCGGTAGTCTGCCTGGCGCGCCAACCAGGTCTTATAGACGCTGGCCCATTCCCCAAAATCCAATACCCAATTGTCATCTTCCGGCTCTTCCCCGGAAATATAGGCGGCATGTAAGGTTTCAGAACGGATACCGTATTTCCGCTCGAACTGTAGAAGTTCTTCCTCCAGTGCGTGAATGTCTGCCAGTATTTCGCGAATATTCATGGCTCACCTCTTCTGAACAAAGTCAGCATCGCTCCGATAAACACCTGCGCGCAAATTATACCCTCCCCCAAACAAACCGCAACAACGCGTTTATAATTCC
>CAYJLS010000026.1:2469-27400 GCA_964371065.1 uncultured Anaerolineaceae bacterium
TGCGCGCAAATTATACCCTCCCCCAAACAAACCGCAACAACGCGTTTATAATTCCCCCAATGACCTCCATCCCCCTCCCCGCCCGCGCCGAGGCGCACCCCAACCTGCGCCCGCTCAACGTCCTGCGCGACCTTTCGCAGGTGGCGGACCTCATTGAATTGTGCTTCCACAAAAGCATGGACCGTGACGGCGAGAACTACGTCCGCGAGATGCGCCGCGCCAGCCGCGACGAACCCTGGTTGCGCTGGGCCAGCAACACCATGGAAAGCGCCTCCACGCCGCTCACCGGCTACGTCTGGGAGGCGGACGGCAAAATAGTCGGCAACACCAGCCTGATCGGCTTCCGTCACCGCGGGCGCAAAATCACCATGCTCGCCAATGTGGCCGTCCACCCCGAATACCGTCACCGCGGCATCGCCCGCGCCCTCACCGAACAAGCCCTGGCGCACGCCCGCACGCGCGGCGCAAACGAACTCTGGCTCAACGTCCGCGACGACAACCCCGACGCCCTCGACCTCTATACCGACATTGGATTCCGCGAACGCGCCCGCCGCACAACCTGGCTGGCCGCTGACTTACCGGCCGATCCCCCCCCTGACAATGGATTCGCCGTCACCGAGCGGCCTGCGCGTTTCTGGCCGACCCAGCGCGACTGGCTGGCGCGCCTGCACCCCGACGAACTGGCCTGGTACCGCGGCTGGAACTTCAAAGGCCTCGCGCCCGGCCTGTGGAACTGGCTCTACCTGCTCTTCGTGGACATGAACCTGCGACAGTGGGCCGCCCTGCGCGGCGACCAACTCCAGGCGGTTCTCTCCTGGACCCCGAACGGGTCGCGCCACGAACCGCTTTGGTTGGCGCTCGGGCCGGATTCCGCTCCCGAAGCCGCGACCCACCTGCTCGTCCACGCGCGCCGCGAACTTGGCCAGCGGAAATTTGTCCTCGAGCATCCCATCGGCCCGGCGGACGAGTCCATCCGCGCCGCGGGCTTTCGTCCCGAACGCACGCTGGTCTGGATGCGCGCCGACGGCGCAACAAAATAATCCGCAGGCGTAAAGCGAGATAGTATCTCGCTCGTACAAACGCACGGATGCGCGCCGACGGCGCAACAAAATAATCCGCAGGCGTAAAGCGAGATAGTATCTCGCTCGTACAAATGCACGGATGCGCGCCGACGGCGCAACAAAATAAGCGCGCCTGCGTAAATGGATACAAAAGGAGCAACCATGAATAAATTTCTTTTGCGCTGGGTCATCAACAGCCTGGCCGTGTTCGCGGCAATCGAGATCGTGCCAGGCATAGACCTGATCGGCAACCCGTGGATCTCGATCCTCGTCCTCGGCTTGATCCTGGTTTTCGTCAACGCCATCGTGCGCCCGCTGGCGAAGTTCGTCGGGTGCCTGCCCATCATCCTGACGCTCGGCTTGTTCACGCTGGTCATCAACGCCTTCCTGTTCTGGCTCACCGGATGGATCGGACTGGCCTTCGGCTTTGGCTTCACCGTGGACAGTTTCTGGTTCGCCCTGCTCGGCAGCCTGGTCGTCAGCGCGGTGAGCATTGTGATGGGCATGATTTTGCGGGACGAGTTGAAGGGGCGAAAGAAGTGAGCAGTGATCAGTGAACAGTGAAAAGTGAAAAGTGAAAAGAGGACAGTCGTTTCCCGGCTGTCCTCTTTTTGCAGGCAACGACTGAAGTCGTTACTACGTGGTTTGTTTGCGAGCAACGACTGAAGTCGTTACTACATGGTTTGTCTGCCACGTAGTGACGAATTTATTCGTCCCCCAAGCCGGGCAGACCTCCCGCAGACGCGGCCATACGCGCCGCGCGCAGGATGGCCTGCGCGGTCACTTCCGCCGCGTACGCCCCGACGGTGGACACGTCCGCCTTTTTGCCGCCCGTGGCGAGCGCGAAGAGCGTGTCGCCGTCCAGCATGGTGTGCGCGGGTCGGACGGCGCGCGCGATCCCGTCGTGCGCCATCTGCGCCATCTTGGTCGCCTCGGCCTTGGTGAAATCGGCATTGGCCGCGACCACGCCGATGACCGTGTTGGCTTTGGTGGCAAACGAAAGCACAGTGCGCCCGAAAAAAGTTTTCATCATTTTCAGCGTGTCGGCAAAATAACCCGCCTGCCCAAGATGGATCGGGCCCACGTCCGCGGAACGAAGTCCCGCCACGACCTGGCCGGTCTGCGGGTCCACCACATCGCCGAAAGCATTGACCGCGATCAGCGCGCCGACGATCACGCCGCCGCCGATCTCCAGGCTGGCCGCGCCGATGCCCGATTTCATGGCCTGCTTGGCCCCGAACATCTTCCCCACCGAGGCGCCCGTCCCCGCGCCGAAGTTGCCTTCGCGCGGCGCGTCGGACGAGGCGGAAGCCGCGGCGCGGTAACCCATCTCGGCATCCGGGCGGCGGTCGGCGCGGCCCACTGCCAGGTCAAAGAGGATCGCGGCCGGGACGATGGGAACCTTCGCGACGCCGGCGTTGAATCCGATGCCCTGCTCCTCGAGGTAGCGCATCACGCCCCCAGCCGCGTCGAGGCCAAAAGCGGAGCCGCCCGCCAGAAGTACCGCGTGAACCTTTTCAACGAGGTTGAGCGGATTCAGCAGGTCGGTCTCGCGCGTGCCGGGCGCGCCGCCGCGCACGTCCACGCCCGCGACCGCGCCCTTGCGGCACAGGACCGCGGTGCAACCGGTCAGCGCCTCGTCATCCTGCGCCTGCCCAACCTGGATGCCTGGCACGTCGGTGATCGAGTTGGTTAATTTCATGCTCAATCTATTTTTCCAGGCCGTTTACCAAACTCTTGAATTCCGTCCAGTCTTCGTCGTCCATCCAAACATCCACGTTGTCGAACTCCAACGTGTACAGCCCATCCTCGTCTGGCTTGACCTGGTTAAGATCGCGGGCAAACATCAAAAATTCATCCCACTCCTCCTGGAAAAAATTGATGGTCGCCCGGCCCAGTTGAAGATAATAGGTTGTCTCTTCGTCGGGCTCGTCGGCCTTCCAGGCGTTAAAGTTCTCGGTCTCGGCAAGCGTATCGGTTTTGGGTTCGTTATCTTTGGACATGTCAATCTCCTTTGGATTAACGCGGCTTGCGGCGGATGGATCGCCACCACGCTCGCAACCGGACCAGGGGGCGGGCGCGCGGCGGGGACGGCGGGTGTGCCTCCTGTGGCGGCCAGGGATTCAGGTCTAACATTTTTCGAAGCGTGTACTGTCCGAACAGTTGCAATGTCGCGAGCATCGGCGCGGCGATGACCACGCCCAGCACTCCCAGTAAACTGGCGGAAATGATGGCCGCCACCAGCACCGCGGCCGGGTGGACGCGCAGGGCGTCGGCCATGATGCGCGGCGAGACGATGTTATCGAAGACCTGGTCAATGAACAACGCGATGAAAAAGACGAGCAGGGTATAGTACAGCGGGTCCATGCCAAAGAGTTTGAAGGGTTGGAAGAACGCGACCAGCGCCAGCATCGTCCAGTTGATGGCCGGGCCCACATAGGGGACAAAACGCGCAAAACCCGCCGCCAGCGCCAGTCCAATGGAATAACGAACTCCCAACAAGCTCAACACCACAAAATAGATCGCAACGGTAATGAAAAAAATGATGATCTGCCCGCGCAGGAAGGCGTTCCAGATGCGCGCCAGTTCCTGTCCGAGGCGGCGTAAATCCTCGGAATAGCCGGGCAGGTCTACTTTCAAGATGTCCTGGCGCAGGCCGCCGCTTTCCGCAAGAACAAAGAAAGAAATGACCAGGACGAACAGCGTCCAACCCAGAAAACTGGCGGCGCTGCCTGCCAGCGTGCTAAGGAGCGAACCCATCTGTCCCAGCAGGCTCTGCCCAAACGAAAGCGCCTGGTTGCTGATGGAACTCAAATCAATATGGCTCAAATCCAGGCCAAACTTCGCGCCCCAGGCCGCCACGTTTTCAATGATGGTGGGCAATTCTTCGAGGCTGGATTGCACGAACGTGATCAGGCTTTGGATTTGGCTGACCAGGCCCACCCCTCCGAGGGTCAGTAAACCGAGCAGCAGGATGAGAATCAGCAGGAAGATAATCCCAACTGAGGCCCGCCAGGATAAGCGCGTGGAGCGGCTGATAAAACTCGCCACCGGGTGAAGCAAATACGAAAAAATGAACGCCAGTAAAAGCGGCCCGATGATGGTGTGGAAGCGGATCAACAAAGCCGCCACGATGGCGACAAAGGTGAAAGCCACCACCAATTTTATGGTTGCGCCCCAGCGCGGGGATGTGGGCGGACGGGTCTCTTCTCTCAAATAATCACCTCGTACCATCTATTCTACCGCTTGTTGCATAATTTACTATACTTATTGGCAAAAATTACGAGTATAAATTTGAATTCCGGTTTAGTTGTTTATGCGGTACTCTGTAGCGTGAATGGGCGCGTTTTTCAACCTGCAATCCTTTGGTGATTACCCACAAGTTCAGGCGGCAGTTGGACTGCCGCCTGCATCCGCAGTGCAACTGCGGGCGAACGGCGACTTGTGGGTAATCCTGCCTTAATGCCAGAAATCCCGTTTTCTCGCCTTCGGCGGAAAACGGGATTCTGGAACTGCTACCCAAAGTTTTGCAACGCCAGGCGCAGGCGGTCTTCCACATCTTTCGAAGCGTCCTTCGGGATGGACTGGATGGCGGACTGCGCCTCGACCACCGAGTAGCCCAGCGCGGTCAGCGCGGCCAGCACTTCGGAGTCCGCGTCGCTCATGGAGGCGATGCGCGCCAGCGTGTCGTCGGGCTTGAGGCGGTCTTTCAGGTACAGGGCAATCTTCTGCGCGGTCTTCTTTCCCACGCCAGGGACGCGGCTCAATAGTTCAGGCTCGTCGCTGAAGATGGCGCGCTGGATGGCGTCAATCGTCAACGTGGATAAGACCGAGAGCGCAACCTTCGGACCGACTCCGTCCACGCCGAGCAGGGTGGTGAACAACTTACGGTCTTCGGCGGATTCAAATCCGTATAGCGATAAGTCGTTCTCGCGGACGATGAGATGGGTATGCAGGAACACCTTTTCGCCGATGTTGAGTCGTTCGGCCAGCCCCTTGGGGACGGCGACGCGCAGTCCCACCCCGCCCACCGCGACGACGAGGGCGTTGTCTTCTTTTTGCTGGAGTTCACCGAGGAGGGATGAGATCATGGTTGTATTTTAACCGCGAAGAGGCGAAGAACGCGAAGGACTTTTTAATTTCGCGAAGAAAATTGTCGGAGCGTCAATCCCGGTCGAGGTAGGGACGACCCTTGCGGGTCGCCCCCCTCACAGATCCGGACGAGCGGAATTACCGCATCCGGCTCTTGCAGTCGGTCATAACGTTCCACTAGCAACGTATTCATCCTGTAGCATTTGCTACCTACTTGTCCCGGCTCTGTGTCCGGGTAGGTCGCCACAAAATGAATTGCCTCCCGCCAGTCGCCTTCCCTCCATCTCCTCCGCCGCCTTTCGGCCTGGTTCGGAGATTTCTTCGGTACTATGCAACTGTCCGACTTCCTGAGACCGTTCATCGTCGGCTTGCGGCCTTAGCCTTCCCGACGCGGCCCGCTTCGTCCATTACGGGCGTTCTCAGGATCTCCCGGTTCCCGCGCAAGGTGTTTCCGTGCATGTTCGGGGTCTCCGACCGCGCAGAGCCTGTCCAAGTCTCGCGCAAGGCTGGTCGTCCAGCTAACAACTTGAGACAGTGTGGCCTTCCGGGTTCCCTTATCCCGTCGGCGCTCCGAAGTGGTTCATGTCTTTCGCGGCTCAATACCCGACCTGCACTTTCCCCGGTCAACGCTTCGCCCAGACGATTACTCGCCCGCACGCATGACTTGGGGTCAATCTGGTTCGCTACTCCTTGATTGTATGAAACTCTCATTCACTACACCTTGCCGGTTTTGACCGGCGCACAAGGGATGCCATGCTAGCGGAAAATGCCACCCTTTCAGGGTTTTGGACAAACACATCCCCGGGCTAGAATCAGGTCACTCCTTCGGAGTTGGGTGGCATTGTTGCAAAATATCCCCTCAGACGGGCAAAACGACTGACCCTTACAGGGCGCTTCGCGGAGTCGTTACTACGTGGAGCCTATTTCTTCCCCACAGGCAACCGAACCGTAAACACCGTGCCGCGCGGGTCGTTTTGCCGCGAGCGGACTTCGACCGTGCCCCCATGTAAAACCACGATGCGGCGCGTGAGCGCGAGGCCAAGTCCCGATCCTTCGGTGCCGCGCGCGTTGACGCCGCGATACAGTTCCTCGAAAATTTTCGGCAATTCCTCGGGCGGGATGCCCGCGCCGCTATCGGCCACTTCGACGACGATGGCTTTGCCGTCTTCGAGCGCGCGCACTTCCACCGAGTCGGCGCGAGAGGTGAACTTGAGCGCGTTTTCCAGCAGGTTGTAAAAGACGAGACTCAGCAGGTCGCGGTCGCCGGTGACGGGAGGGAATGGCCAGGGGACGCGCGCGATGAGCAGGTTCACCTTCCGCTCCTGCGCGGCGGGCAGGGATTGCACGGCTTCGTTCACTTCTTCGAGCAGCGCGGGGATGTCCACGGGCAGGCGTTCGAGCGGACGCTCCTCCAGTTCGGCCAGTTTCCGCAAGTCGGCAAGCAGGCGTTTGAGGCGATCCAGCGCGTGACGCGCGTTCTCGCCCGCACGGTGGCGGTCCGCATCGGCGGAGACTTCCGACATGTTGACGAGCGCGGCCTGCAAACCCGTGAGCGGATTCTTGATCTCGTGGTCGAGGCGGCGGATGAACTGACGTCGGCTCTCCTGCATCTCGCGGCGGACGTCCTCCATTTCACCGCGCGCAAACCAGCCGCGCGATTCGTCCCCGAAGAAGTACGCGCCGAGAAGAAGCGTGAGCAGGACGCCGAACACGAAGGCCGTCATTCCAATGTCAATGCGAAAGGCGAGGATCGGGATCAGCCGGAGAAAATTCTGCACGTACACCGTCGCCAGCAGGCCGAGGGCAAGCGGCAGCGCGGTCACAATGATGCGCGTGAGGCGCGCGTTGAAGAGGGCGGTGAGGAATTCGCGGAGGGAGGAGAGGAATTTCATGGAAGAAACCTGTGTTATCTCAGGAAACTACAGGTTTCACCGTCATTGCGAGGAGGGTGGTCTTCCCGACGAAGCAATCCCCGCGCCGTGGAGGAGATTGCTTCGCAAAGACCGCTCGCAATGACGGGCTGACGGTCGCGCATGTCCAAATAAAAATCCACGACAACTGAGATTTGCATTACTCGCCTTTCACGGGCGCGATGAAGCGATAACCTTCCGCCGGGACGGTCTCGATGTAGCGCGGTTTTTCGGGATCGTCGCTGAGGGTGCGGCGGAGTTCGGCCATGCGCGTGTCCACGGTGCGCGTGCCGGCGGGATATTCCCAGCCCCAGACGGCTTCCAGCAAACGTTGACGCGAGACACATTCATCGGGATGGGTCATCAGGTATTCGAGGACGGCCAGGGCTTTGGGAGTCAGTTCGAGGGCCGCGCCTTTGAGCGAGGCGCGGCGGGCGCGCCGGTCGAGGGTCAGGTCGAGAGCCAGGAGCGTCCAGGAGGTCGAGAGCGAACGTTCGCCCGGGCGGGCGCGTCGCAACACGGCGCGGATGCGCGCCAATAATTCATGGGGGTCGAAGGGCTTGTTCAGGTAATCGTCCGCGCCCTCTTCGAGGGCCAGGGCGCGCTCGGAAGATTCGCCCACCTGAGTCAACAGGATGGCGGGCAACCACGAATTCTCGCGGCGGATGCGGCGCAGTACCTCGCGCCCGTCCATGCGCGGCATAAGCACATCCAGGATGACCAGCGCGGGGCGATGCGAGTGGATTTTGTCCAGAGCGGCCGCGCCGTCGGAAACCGTCAGAACGTGGAACCCGGCGCGTTCGAGGAAAGGCGCGAGCGTATCCGCAATGGACGGATCGTCGTCGGCAAGCAGGATGAGGGAGCGTTCGTCTTTCACGGTCGGTTAGGAATCGTAGAGACGTTGCAATGCAACGTCTCTACAGGATACAACATCTCTGCGAAATGCAACAACCTTACGGCATCCACGCGAAGGTGGACATGATGGTCTGGAAGACCGCCGACTCAGCCGCCTTGTCGAACGGCGGGGGCGGGGTGGGGTAGTTGCCCGCATTGGCCGAGCGCAGGACAAACGCCACGCTGACACAGGCGTTGGTGTTGGGGCGGATCGTGGAATAGGATTCCCATTCGTAGAGATTGCCGGCCGCGCCCTCGGAGCCGGTCTCCTTGAGGAAGGTGATGCCATTGATGGTCACATCCCCGGAGGAAGTGGGCGTCCCGCCGCTAGACACGGTATTCTTGCAGGGGTTGACTCCCTCCGCCACACTGACGTTGATGTACTTCGAAGTGAGCAGAGTCCCTTGCGTGAAAGGCAGGTCAATGCGGGCGCTGTCATCCGCCTGGTCAACGATGGCCGAATTGGGCGGATATTTGAACTGGAATTTGTATTTGGTATTCTGGAAGACGCTCCAGGAAGTTGTATCCGTTCCAACGGGAACGGGAGTCCCCACTGGAGCAGTCCCGACTGGAGGAACACTGGTCGCGGTGGCCGGAGCGGCGGTAGAAGACGAGGCCATGCCCGCGCGGTAGATGCGCGGCGCAACCCACAACGCCCGGTCGCCGGTCGCGTAGGTGCCTGCCATCACGGTCAGGATGAACTTCACATCCTGCCCAGCCAGCGAACTCAGGTCTTTGTCAACCTGATAATACTGTCCCTCGTATTTTTCGCCGAAGGTCCAGAAAGTTTTGGGCGTGGCATCGCCGATCTGATAGTCGAGGCGGAAAACCACGTAGCAGGAGGTGGCGCCATATTGGCAATTGACGATGCTTTGGAAGTGGTCGCCAGCCTGGACGTGGAAAGCAGGATACGTTCCCTGAATGTAGCCGTTGGTGGTGTTCTGCGGATTGGTGAGCAGGCCGGGGCGCGGGTCATAGGCGCCGGTCTCCAATTGCGGATTATCAATTCTGAGCACAAAGCCTTTGGCATCTCCATCCGTGCCGGGGCAGGGCAACACACCCGCGCCGCTGACCCATTTGGCCGAGCACATGTTGGTCACAAAATCGTAGGCTGTGCCGGCTGGTTGGGTGGGAGTCGGGCCGGTGGGAGTGGCCGTGGGCGTGCCGGGCGTGGCCGTCGGTCCGCTGACTTTGATCTCGACCCAGAACGGACTGCTGGCGTTCGTGCCAATGCCAAAGAGTACGCTGCTGGCATTCATCAGCATCCAGTTGCCGCGGTACGTGCCGCCGACGCTGGGCGCGGTCAAGTTGACGGTCAGGTCCACGGTCTGGCCGGGCGCGACGCTGGTCGGGAAGGGCGCGGTGGTCGGGCCACCCATCTTCTCGCCGCTGGAGAAGGCCAGGGAGTAGCCCGTTGTCCATGCGCAAGCGCCGACGTTTTTGAGTCGCCAGGTTTTCTTGAAAGTCGCGCCGGGCGCGAAGACCGTGCCATCCGGAACGGTCACGTCGCTGATGAACTGCGCCTTGTCACAACCGGAGCCGGGGACGGGCGTGGTCGGCACGGGCGTGACGCCGCCCGAGCCGGAACGATAAATAATGGGGTTGCCCCACAGGGCGCGGTCGCCGGTCGGCGAACCGTAGGCGGAGAGGTACAGGATGAATTTCACGTCCTGCCCGGCCAGCGAACTGAGATTCTTGTCCGCGCGGTAATACTGTCCCTCGTATTTTTCGCGGAACGACCAGAAGGTCTGCACCGCGCCCGATCCAATTTGATAATCGAGGCGGTACGCGACGTAACAGGAGGTGGCGTTATATTCGCAACTGACCGTCGCCTGGAAGCGGTCGCCGGACTGCACCCGGAAGGCGGGATACACGGCCTGGATCGTGCCATTATAGACAGCCTGCGGCGAAACGAGCAAACCTGGGTTGGGATCGGCGACGCCGTTTTCAAGTCTGGGATTGGCCTGCTTCAAGACGAATCCCTTGGCATCGCCGTCTGTGCCGGGACAGGGGAGAGTTCCCGCGCCGCTGGTCCAGGCCGCGTCACAGGCCTTGTCCGCGAAGTTATAGACTGCGCCGGTTGCGCCGCCGCTGGAGACCACGATCTCCACCCAGAAGACGCCATTAGCGTTGGAGCCGATGCCGAACAGGACCCCCGCGGCATTTTTCAACTGCCAGTTGCCGCGATATTTCCCCGCGCTGGCCGGCGCGGTCATATCCACGCTCAGATCAACGGTCTGGCCGGGCGCGACACTGGATGGAAACGCGACCGCGGTGGTACTGCCCATCTTTTCACCGCTCGCGTACACCAGGTTATACGCCGTGGTCCAGGCGCAGGTGCCGATGTTCTTCAAGCGCCAGGTCTTTTTGAACGTGGCGCCGGGCGCAAAGACCGAGCCGTCCGGGACGGTCACATCGGCGATAAACTGCGCGGCATCGCAGTAGGTTGACGCGGCGGCAGGTTGTACGCTCACCCCTGCCAGTGGCAGGAACGAAAACAGCAGGGCAACCAGCATCGCTGCCGAAGCAAGTGTAAGTCGAGATTTCATCGCATCCTCCAAAAGTTTCAAGTCGGCAAGTCTCTTAAATAACGAAAAACAAAAGCAAATCGTTCCAAAACGAGATTATGAATAAGTATATCCTTAGTCGGGGGATAGTTCAATACGACAAAATGACCAAAATGGCATCCCGCGGCTGTACTATAATCACACCATGCCCCGCACCATCCTGCACCTCGATCTCGACGCCTTCTTTTGCGCGGTCGAAGAGACGCGCGACCCGTCCCTGCGCGGCAAGCCCTTTGCGGTGGGCGGCCAGCCCGACGAGCGCGGCGTCGTCTCCTCCTGCTCCTACGCGGCCCGCGCTTTCGGCGTGCGAAGCGCCATGCCGACCTCGCGGGCGTTGCGGATCTGTCCTGGCCTGCTCATAGTTTCCCCGCGCCACCGCCTGTACAGCGAGGTCTCCAAACAGGTGATGGAGCGACTCGGCAGACTGACTCCCCTGCTCGAACAAATTTCCATAGACGAGGCCTTCCTCGACCTCTCGGACCTGCGCGAACCCCCCGAGCGCCTCGCGCGCGACCTTCAAGCTGGTATCCGCGACGAGTTGGGTTTATCCAGCTCCATCGGGATCGCGTCCAACAAACTCGTCGCAAAGATCGCGACGGAGGTCGGGAAAAAGGCCGCGCTGGGCCGCGTTCTTGTTCATCCCGCAGTTGAACTGCGGGATGAACACCTGCGGGATGAACGCGCGGTCGGTCCTCCCTTCGCGCTGACGATTGTCCCCGCGGGGGAGGAGGCAACCTTCCTCGCGCCCCTGCCCGCGGACATGCTGTGGGGCGTGGGGCCAAAGACCGCCACGCGCCTGGCCGAACTGGGCATCCACACCATCGGCGACATCGCGCGCTGGCCCGAATCAGAACTGACGAGTCTCTTCGGCGAGCACGGACGCGACCTTTCGCGCCACGCGCGCGGCATTGACGAGCGTCCCATCGTCACCGAATACGAGACGAAATCCATCAGCCAGGAGACAACCTTTGTGCGCGATGTCAGCGATGACAAAATGTTGGCGTCCACGTTGCGCGAACTCGCGGAGCAGGTGGGGCGGAGACTCCGTCAGAGTGATTTGGCAGGGGGCACTGTTAAACTGAAAATCCGCTGGCCGGATTTCACCACCCTGACGCGGCAGTCCACCCTGCCCCAGCCCACCGATCAGGGCGAGGAAATCGCGTCCACCGCCGCGGCCCTCCTCAGGTCCGTGCGAAGAAGCGGGCAAGCCGTCCGCCTGATCGGCGTGGGAGTCAGCCATCTCGGTCCGCCCGTCCGCCAACTTTCGCTGTGGGACGATGGCGGAGAAAAGTCCCGAAAATTGCAGGAGGCGGTGGACGCGTTGCAGGAAAAGTACGGGAGAAGCGTGATCCGCAAGGGGACGGATAGGTAATTGGTAATTGGTAATTGGTAATTGGTAATTGGTAATTGGTAATTGGTAATTTGAGGAGGCTGTATGGCAGTGCAAACGCAATCCATTTCCCTGAGCACCCGCGGCAACGCGGATATGCTGGACATCACTTCACAAGTCAGCGCCGCGATTTCAAAAAGCGGTTTGAAGGATGGGATCGTGACGGTGTTCTGTCCCTCGTCCACCAGCGCGTTGACGACCATCGAATACGAAAGCGGTTGCCTGAGCGACCTGCGCCGCCTGTTCGATGAGATCCTGCCGACGGGACGCGACTACGCCCACAACGCGCGCTGGGGAGACGGGAACGGACACAGCCACGCGCACGCCGCCCTGCTCGGTGCGTCGCTGACCGTCCCATTTGTGGACAGCCACCTGACGCTCGGCACGTGGCAACAGATCATCTACGTGGACTTCGACAACCGTCCGCGTAGCAGGGAGTTGGTGGTGCAAGTGATGGGGGAATGAATTGCGCACGCAAACCTTATCATGGAGCGGAGTCCGAAGTCTCCCGACTTCGGGCAAAATCAGGAGATTTTGCAGTCCGCAATGACAACCCTAGCGTGGACACAGAATGAATCAAGATATACACATAAACAAGCGATACAATTCACAGTGAGACAAGGAGGCCGCCATGAAAACGCTCGACTTGAAAAAAGATCTCAAATGTTTCTACCAGCCGTCCGCGAAAAAGCCGGAGATCATCGCAGTGCCGCGCTTCCAATTCGCGATGATTGACGGCGCCATCGAAAAAGGGAGCGAGCCTGGAAAATCGCCTGCCTTCGCGGAAGCCACACAGGCGGTGTACGGGATTTCGTACACGCTCAAGTTTATGTTGAAGAAGCGCAAGACCAACCCGATTGACTACCCCGTGATGGCGCTGGAGGGACTGTGGTGGGTGGTGGACGGCAAGTTCGACATCACCATAAAAGATAACTGGCATTACACGCTGATGATCCTGCAACCGGACGCGATCACGCCCGCGCTGTTTGCCGAGGGGCTGGCGGAAGTGAAAAGAAAACGCGGCGACTCACCGGCACTGTCCCAACTACGGCTGGGATTCTTCGAGGAGGGACTCGCCGTCCAGATGATGCACGTCGGCCTCTACGCCACTGAACCCGCCACGCTGAAAACGATGCTGGACTTCGCCGCCGAACAAGGCTACCGCGACCAGGTTGGACTGGGCGGCAAGCACCACGAAATTTATCTCGGCGATCCGCGCAAGGCAGACCCCGCGAAGTTAAAGACGGTGTTGAGGCATCCGATAACAAAAAAGTGATTTCTTACCGCAAAGAGCGCGAAGCCCGCAAAGAACACGAAAAGGATTTTGTGTTCTTTGCGGGCTTTATCAAATCCGCTGGCTGGGGTTTTTCTGTTTTTGATCGGCGCGTTTTTGTTGTATGTGGGGGTGGCGAATTTTGTGGAGAGTGGGAAGTTTAGATCATAACGGTTTGCGTTGGGCCGCCCTTTTCTAAATAAGGATATTCATCTCCTACGAAAAAATTTTCTCGCGAATCTCTTTTATCTCCGACACTAATTGAGAAATCCATTCGGGCAGAACTTGCATATCGGGATATACATGTTGGTGGACTCTTTTAATAATGCGAACAAGCAAGTCGCTGTTGACACTGCTGTATCATCATCTATTCGATAAAACAAGCGTAATTTGTCGTACCCACCAAATTTTTCCGGTGCTGAAAACGGCGAGGGATGTACAAGAGAATCCCGAAATGGCTTGAGCACATCAATGAATCCATCAAATTCTTGGTCTGGCTCTTTCCACAATTCTCTCCCTACCAGAATCTGCGGATACTTTTTTAGCTTATCACGCATCGAGGCAGATGCAGTGTCTTCAAGAAGTTTCCTGTGGTTATTGGATAAACTGGTAGTACCATGAGCCTGCACGTAGTCCCACGCCAACCCGTTTAGATAGGCTTCCATTAGATTGAAGCAACAGAGAATAGCAGAGCGCACTGCAAACATTTTCTTGCGGGTTAAGGAAGAGATTTCAGATTTTCTGGCTTCCAATTCAGCATGGGTTTTTGTTCTATATTGATTCAACTCATTCTGCACTTCTGAAGTAAGTTGTAGTGCTGACATCAAGTCTTTAGCAAGTTCATCTTCGGGAAACTTGAACTGTAGTCCCCACAAAGAGATACATATGGTTAAGTGGGCAGGATTGCCTTTGAGAACCTCGCGACGTATGGATGCGAATCTTTTTTCAAATTCAACAAGAGGAAGTTCTAGTCCTCGGTATGCCTTGATTTCTTCATAAAGCATCGAAAGCTTCTTTTCATCCATATCCCGAAAATTCTTGGAGCAGAATTTTTGAATTTCTTCGGAAAGTCTTTCTCTTACATCTGAAAGTGCTGCCTTAAGATTGCGGCGCGGCAAGCTTTCAAGATCAACAGTATCAGCTTCAAGAAATTCTTGCCAAGTGCCCAACTCCTTAAGCATTAACCGACCAACCGCTGCTGCACGATTGGCTCGACGTATTAGATTTGCTTCTCTTTCGCGTCCTGAAAGCATAGACATATCTTTGGTTTGTATTGAATTATCTTCGCGGCTTACCAGGGTATTGAGATGATTTTATCACGTTGGCAAGTTGTTCCGCGCTGACCATAGTGAAATTCCTATCTTACCTATGAACCTACAATCTAAGTTGAGGATACAGGAAAAAGTGTGTAAAGGCAAGCGCAACTTTCCCTGTCTACCTTTGTACTTGTGTACGTGTTTACTTTTCCCCCCGCAACTTTTCCCGATCCTCCTGCGTATGTCTTCTCAGAAAAACAAAGGAGTATCGAATGAACAACGACATCAAAACCCTCACCCGCAGTCTCAATGACCGCATGATCGCAGGCGTGTGCGGCGGCCTCGCCAATTATCTGGGCATGGACCCCACCGTCATCCGCCTGATCTTTGTCCTGCTCTTCTTCGTCACCGGCCCCGGCATTTTGCTGGCCTACTTCATCATGATGATGATCGTCCCCGAAGAAAAAGTACAGGCATAACGAAAGAGACGGCCAACCGGCCGTCTCTCGCTTTAGAAGTGCATCGTGAAAATCACCAGGTCATCGCCCGGCTTATAAAAATCCCGGATGACCGCTTCCTTTTCATACCCCGCCGCATCATAAAAAGAACGTGTGGACGCGTACTTGTCCAGCCCCGAGGTTTCGACGACGAGCAAGCGCCCGCCTCTTTTCTGGACCTCGGACTCGGTCGCGCGCATCAGGGCGACTCCCACCCCCAGCCGCCGCGCGGACGGGTCCACCGCGATCCAGAACAAGTCGTACGTCCCCTCGGTGAGAGCGCGCTCGCCGAAACACGAATAGCCGAGAATCCGCTCCCCGTCCCGCGCGACGAGGAAGTTATAGCCCTGTTCCTGTTCGTCCCACAATTCGCGGACGGTATCCTTCTCCTCGTCCGTGAAAATATCAATATTCGCAGTGACCGCCAGGATGCCCTGGCGGTCTTCTGGTTTTGCCGGTTCCACGATCATCGCCAGCCCTCACGGTGCAAGGCCAGGTCGAGGATGCGGTTCACCATCTGATCGTAGGGGAAGCCTGCCATCCCTGCGCTGCGGGCAAAGCCTGCGTCGGGCGAGAGGTCGGGGATCTCATTGATGTCAATCACGTATGGCACATTGTCGCGGTAGCGAATGTCCACGCGGCCGAAGTCGCGCAGTCCCATGGCGTGGAACGCGCCGACAGAGGCGGTCTTGAGGTTCTGCTCTTCGACCGGGGTGATTTCGGCGGGACAGATCACGCGGAATTCGTTGTACGTGAAGGAGTCTTCCACCCATTTCGATTCGTAGGTGAGAAGCGATTTCAACGGGTCGTCCACTGCGGAGAAATCGTGCTCCGAGATGGGCATGACTTCCATCGCGCCATTGCCCCACATCGAGACGGAGAACTCGCGTCCCGTGATGTATTCCTCCACCAAGGCGGGCTGGGAATATTCGCTGACGACGTAGTCCACGCGCTCGAACATGTCGGTTGGATTCGTGACCACCGACTTCTCGGTAATGCCCATGCTGGCGTCCTCGTGGACGGGCTTGACGATGGCGGGGAATTGCAGGGACACGTCGCCTTTGGGGCGCGAGAAAATCTGGTAGGCGGGAGTCGGCACGCCCTGTTTGACGAGGCGCTGTTTGGCGCGCGCCTTGTCGGTGCAAAGGCGAATCGCTTCGGCGCGCGAACCTGTGTGTTTGAATCCAAGGTCCCTGAGCAAACGCGGAATGCGCGGGGCATCGAAGTTTTCCCCCGCGAACCCGTCACAAATATTAAAAACAAAAGTGTTGCGCGGCGAATACTGGTTCAAATCCCGCGCTAACACTTCAAGGTCATTCTTAACAGGCACCATCACAGTCGGGTATCCCAGACGGCAAAGCGCCTCATGAATTGATGCGGCTGTTTTCGTTGTATATTGAAGGGCAATCAGGTCCTGCGGATTCCCCTTAAGAATTTCTTCCTCCTGATTGAAGACCAATGCAATAAGTGAGTCTTCTGTGTCCATCGTATTTAGTTGTGAGTTTCCTTTCATAAAAAAGATGTTGTGATTTATTTATACTACATTCTGATTACGATACAAGGTTATAGACCTTAATATTCGCGCTAAAAACAAAATATTAAGGTTGGGATTTAAACGACTCACGCGCCCGATTCGATGGGCGCGTGATAAAAATTAAAGGTGGATGGATGATTCGACAATCAAAGACGGAATGTTAAAGGATTTTCAAGAGTGCGCGGACGATCTCGCGAGCACGGGACCTTCCGCAGTATCGGTGACAGTCCAACCGCGCACGGTAATCTCCGCGCGCAGGCGGTCGGACTCGGCCCAGTCTTTCGCGGCGCGCGCTTTCTGGCGCGCCTCCAGCAGGGACAACACGTCCGCATCGGGAGATTCCTCATCAGTGTGCGCGGCTTGGCTGGCCAACTTCCACGCGGCGGCGGAGATGCCATTCTCGACAGGGTTGGGCAGTTTGAAATTTCCCAACTCGCCGAGCGGAAATGTTTTTCCCGCCGCGTAGATTTCAGGATTGCACTCGCGCACCAGTGAAACAGAACTCACCCCGCTGACCGTGCATTCATTTTTCTCGAAATCCAAAATCAAGCCGGTGTGCTCATCGAGGCCGACGATGGTGTGGTCGGATGGAAGCATGTCACACCACTGCGCGAATCTTTCCATGCCAATGAAACAGCGGCTGGTGTCCAGGTCATCGCCGCCATCGGTGTTGTTCCAGTGCGGGATGAAGGAAAGCGGAATGCCAAAGTCGGAGAAAATGTCGAGGCCGGGCAGGGAATAAACATCCTGTCCCACTTTGTAGATTTCGTAAACGGGCAGAACCCATGCGCCCACGGAAATGGTCGCAGCGGAGGCAAAGACCAGCGTCGCGCCGAGGCGATGGCGGGCGCGGATCATGTCCCAGGCGAAGGAGCCTTGCAGTTGGCGCACCGCGTAGGTGGGACTGCCCGGCCCCAGGAAGACCATGTTCGCGTCTAATAGTGGTTTTAAGATTTCGGGATCGTCGGGGCTGAAGGCGGTGCCGCGCTTGCGGGCGGGGACCACGTCCACGCGCGGGGAGTAGTTTTGCAGGCGCGTCCGCAGGAAGTCGGCGACGCGTCCGGCGACGGAGGCGGAATTCAGCTCGAAGCCCGCGGGCGTTTCCATAACGGCGACCCGCGGCGGGTCCGGGAGGAGGCGGGCGAGAGTCTCGAAGATGCGGCCGCCCGCGAGGGAAGTCTCACCGGAGCCGAGGAAGGCAATTTGTCCGAGTGTCATGCTAATTGGATGACGCGATAAGTTGGTCTATTACGTCGAGCAGGGTTTTGTTTTCGGGGATGTCGGACATCGAAGCGCCGTAGTGGGCATAGCGGATGCGGCCAGCCTTGTCAATGACACAGACGAGCGGCATGCGCCCGAGTTTGAAGAGATTGACTTGCTGGCGATACTTGACCGCGACGCGATGGTCGGGATCGGGCAGACCGATGCAGGGAATGTTTTCGTTGCGCCAGTATTGCTGAAAGGCAGATTGGGTGTTCGGGCCGATGGCGAGAATTTCCGCGCCGCGTTGCTTGAATTTTTCGTAATCATCTCGCATGCGCGCCAACGACGCGCGGCAATACGGTCACAGAAAACCGCGCAGGAAATACAGCACGATGGGTTGCCTGCCGCGAAAATCAGAGAGCCGCACGAGATTGCCATGCAGATCGTCGAGTTCAAATTCGGGGGCGATTTCGCCGGGGGTGAGGAGGTTCATTCGAGGAGCGCCTTTGCCTTCGTCCAAATTTCGTCGAACATGCTCACGGTCAGTTTTCCCGTGGACGTGTTCTGCTGGCTGGGATGATAGGAACAGAGCAAAGATGAAAGATGAGAGATGAAAGATGAAGGTAAAACAAAATGCGCTCCATGTGCGAACTTGAAGTTAGGATCACGGATGGAATAGATTCGCAGGATTCGCTCGAATGCGATGCGACCCAACACAACGATGACTTTGGGTTGGATGAGCGCGAGTTCGCGTTCGAGGAAGGGCTGGCAGTTGTCGAGTTCTTCGGATGTGGGTTTGTTGCCGGGCGGCGCGCAACGACCCGAGGCGGTGATGTACAGATCCTGGAGAACCAACCCGTCGCCTCGCGCGGACGAGTGGGGCTGGTTCGCGAACCCCGCGCGGTGGAGGGCGAGAAAGAGGAATCCGCCCGAGGCGTCGCCCGTGAACTGACGGCCTGTGCGGTTCGAGCCGTGCGCGCCGGGGGCGAGTCCGACCACGAGGACGCGCGCCTTCGGGTCGCCAAACCCGGGGACGGGTTTGCCCCAGTATTCCTGGTCGCGATAGGCCTTGCGTTTTTCGCGCGCAACTTGTTCTCGCCAAGCCACGAGGCGCGGGCATTTGCGGCAGGCGATGATCTCTTTGTTGAGGGAGTCGAGAGGATTCATATTTCGTGTTGCGTGTTCCGTGTCTACCAGTGTACCTGTGTACTTGTTTACAATATCAGCATTGCATCGCCAAAGGAGTAGAAGCGATAGCCCTCTTTGATGGCGGTTTCATAAGTTTCCAAAATTTTTTCGCGGCCTGCGAACGCGCTGACGAGCATGATGAGCGTGGATTTGGGCAGGTGGAAGTTCGTAACCATCGCATCCACGAGTTTGAATTGGAATCCCGGTAGAATGAAAAGAGACGTTGGGCCAGTGTAGGACGAGATACTATCTCGTCCTACCGCCGCACTTTCGAGAGTTCTCACGGAAGTCGTTCCCACCGCGATCACGCGTCCGCCCGCCTCACGAGTTTGGTTGATGGCGTCGGCGGTTTCCTGCGGGAGTTCGCACCATTCGGTGTGAATCTTGTGTTTTTCGGGATTGTCTTCGGTCACGGGGGCAAAGGTATCGAGGCCTACGTGAAGCGTGACATAAGCTATCTTCACACCTTTGGCTTGCAACTCGTCCAGCAGACGCGAGGTGAAATGCAATCCCGCGGTGGGCGCGGCGGCGGAACCCGGCTCGCGCGCGTAGACGGTTTGGTAGCGCTCGGGGTCGGTCAGCGTTTCGTGGATGTACGGAGGCAGGGGAACATGTCCTACTTTGGGAAAATAGGGTTCGATAGGCTCTGAAAAAAGGAGAAGCCGTTCCGAGCCTGTCAGCATTTCCACAATCAGCGCTTCGGGCCCATCTTCAACCCTGATCCTACTTCCTACGCGCAGACCTTTTCCGCCCACCAACGCTTCCCACCTCAGCAGGTCGCGGCGACGGACGAGGAGCAGTTCCACGCGTCCGCCCGTGGGTTTACGGGCATAGATGCGCGCGGGGATGACACGAGTGCGGTTGAGGATGAGGAGGTCGTTGGGATTGAGGTACTCCCCTATCTCGCGGAAGATGCGATGTTCGAGTTGACCTGAGTCACGATGAAGCACCAACAAACGCGAGGAATCGCGCGGCTCGAGGGGAGTCTGCGCGATGAAGGATGCGGGGAGGGAATAATCGAAGTCGGAGGTGTTCATAAAAAAGCGGCGCAGTCATCGCGCCGCCAAATGATAGGTATTTATTACTGCCGCTTTACCATTGACCGCGCGTCTCCTGCCAGTCCAGCGCGCCCGATTTTTCAGGACCAGATTTCAAGCGGCTCAACATCTGCTTGATGACAGCGCGATCTTCCAATTCCTCGAAATAATCCAGGAGTTTACGCCAATCATCCATGCTGACCTGCACAGCGGCCTGATTCCCGCTGGCATCCACCACAAAACGGACATTTTTCAAGGCATCCAAAGTGACCATTTGTACCTCTTGGAATATTATAACCGCAACCCGCGCGGCTCGAGGGATGTCTACGCGATGGAGGATTCAGGGAGGTGACAGTCGAAGGAGGAGGTGTTCACTCCCGTAATTTTACCCGTTGAACATGAATTCGTCAGACCAAGAACCCCAACACAAATACGGCAAGGACGCTGGAGGGGATTCCTTCGGAGAAGCGGGGCTAACAATTTTGGATGACTTCGACGCGATGCGAGTTCCACAGATCCCACCGCATGAAACGCTCACCCCGTTCCAACTCCTCGATTTGTTGATTCGTACATGCGGGATAGTTGGATCCGATATCGTAGATTGGGACGCAGAGATGGTCGAAGCGTTTCAGGAATTTGAGCTCGTTCGTTTCGGTGTAAATAAAAAGGAACGAGGGAACCGTCGTATGTTTATTGAGTTTTAGCAGGCCAAGAATAAACATGCTGTTTGTTTCCCGTGCGCCGGACGAACCGCTTCCGCCGCGACGGGCAACCTCCTGCCCATTTTCCTCCCAGACGAAAAGATTGTCATAGGAGTTGCGCCAATCAACCCAATGGAGTGGCTCCGGCAAGCGGTAATACCGCTCCCTCTTAATCTGAACGCGGTCTTTGAACAGTTTTTTGTGATTCTTATAGCGGGCAAGGATCGATTGTTTGTATCGCGGTTCCAGTTCTTTTTCAAGAATGTAATCATCAATTGAATGGTAGGCGTTATCTTTTTGCCAGACTGTTTGATAGGTATCAAGCCATTGACTGTACAAGGTATTTGCGCCCGACTCGCTGAATTCCCGGGAAAACAATTCATACAGCAACTCTTTGTATCTGCTCATGATGGAGACTTGGGTTTTATGGACGTATTCTTTCTTATTACGCAATTCCCACTTGAGCGGGTTAATAAGGATGGTAATGGTATATGGGCGCTTGTTTTTGAGTGAGGCGGCTATCTCATGATGATCGAGAAACGGGGCTTGCGACCATAAGATATGTTCGAACAAACTGCGGTCGTATTGATCAGAGGCGGCGTTACTATCAATGAATTGTACGTGTTTGTGTTTCATTGTTGGTTTTTCGAGGCGTATCATGCAATCCCCGCCATGCAAGAATCGCTTTTGTTCTCGCGGGGATTCAACAATCTGGCGTGCCTAATTCCATTTTACAATGCAAAATGGAACCATCAACCCCTATTTTTTTAGCAACCGAATAACGAGATGCACCATGATCGTCAGTAACACCGACACCAAAATCGAACTCGTGACTGGAAAATAAAACGAGAATCCATCGCGCTCGATTCGGATGTCCCCGGGCAGACGTCCCAGCGGCAAGCCGAGTTTGGCAGAAAAATACAATCCCCCGCCCACCAAAAACAGCACGATCCCGCCGATCATCAAGTAACGTCCGATAGTTTCCAATATGGTCATTCCTGCTTTTGTGAAATAATTTCCTCGATCTCCCGCAAAACCTGTTCCAACGAAGGAACGGTGGAGGAAGTTACATCTCCATCTTTCAAATGCTTGTGGAACGGAAATGTTGGAACCAACTTGTGATGCGCGGTATTGTCATATCGAAAGAGGAGCATTCCTTCCACTGTTTGGTAGTGATAGGCGTACATCACTTTTTCCAAAGGAAGGCGAAGATCAATCAATTCGCGAAAGAAGAGGATGGAGCCATCGTGAAATTCCACATCCCCGCGAATAAATCCCACCAGTTCGCCGCGCTTTTCAAGATTTACATCGGGCGATTCAACGAACGGCAAACTTGCAAGCAAATCCAGCAGTGACTGGAAATACTGCTCAATCAATTTCCGCCTCACGGAGCGACTGATGTTGTCCTTCCAGCAGGCGCAGCGCCGCGAGTTCCATATTCCAATCTATGGTTTCGATGGTTTCACTAATTTCTTCGGCCTGCAGTTTTTTCTCAAATTCCGTCGAGGACATCCCCGCGCGTTTCTCGAACTCGGCAAGACGCTCTTTGGTGCGAATGATACCGTGTTGTAAGGATTTTAGTTGGTTGCGAATCGCAACTTCTACTATTGGCTTGAGCGATTCACCTGCATTTGTCTTAATCACAATTTCCTGTAACATGGCGACTTCCTTTCGCTCCAATTATAAGCCTACACAGCCCGTCATTGCGAGACGGCGCTCTCCCGTCGAGGCAATCCCTCCTTGATACGCGGGGATTGCTTCGCGAAGAACGTTCGCAAAGACGCTAAAGGAGGCGCGGCTGGCCCTCTTCCCTCCACTCCAGCCCCAAATGCTCATACGCGGACTTGGTGGCGACGCGTCCCTGCGGAGTTCGGTCCAGGAATCCGAGTTGCAACAGATACGGCTCGACCACATCCATGATCGTGTCCTGCTCCTCGCTAATGGACGCCGCAATCGTATTCAGTCCCACGGGACCGCCGCTATATTTTTCGATAATGGTCTTCAGCACGCGGCGGTCCACGTCATCGAGTCCGAGCGGATCAACCTGCAAAAGGTCCAACGCATCTTTCGCGACCTTGCGGCTGACGCGGCCGTCCGCGCGGACCTGGGCGAAGTCGCGGACGCGGCGCAGGAGACGGAGCGCCACGCGCGGTGTCCCACGCGCCCGACGCGCGATCTCCTCGATGCCGCTTTCTTCGACGGGGACTTTCAACATCCCCGCCGCGCGCCGGACGATGGCTTGCATCGCCGTTATATCGTAGTAGTCCAGCCGATAGACCGCGCCGAAGCGCGCCCGCAGAGGAGCCGTGACCAGCGCCAGCCGCGTCGTCGCTCCGACGATCGTAAAGTGCGGTAACTTCAATCGGATGGAACGCGCCGAGGGTCCCTTGCCGATGACGATATCGAGTGCGAAATCTTCCATGGCGGGATACAGCACTTCCTCCACCGCGCGCCCGAGACGGTGGACTTCGTCAATGAAGAGCACGTCGCCCGCGCGCAGGTTGGTGAGGATGGCCGCCAGGTCGCCCGCGCGCTCGATGACGGGACCAGCCGTGATCTTAATGTTGACGCCCATCTCGTTGGCGACCACGTGCGCGAGCGTGGTCTTGCCGAGGCCGGGCGGGCCATAAAATAAAACGTGATCCAGCGCCTCGCCGCGTTTCTTCGCCGCCTCGATGAGTATTTTCAAGTTTTCCTTCACCTGATCCTGCCCGATCAGATCGGATAGCATCTGCGGACGGAGGGCGTTATCCACGCGGTCGTCGGGTTTGGCTTCGGGGTCGAGGGGGCGGGGTTTGGTCATGGCGTAATTATAACTTTGATTCAAAAACCAGGTTTCTGTGAGAAACCTGGTTTTTGAAGTTGTTACTCCAGTGGCTCAAACGTAATTTCCACCGTCATGCCCCACAACGCACGCGGATCAATTTCATCCACTTTGATTTTCACGCGATATAAAATATCCCCGCCCTGCGCGGTGAACGCCTGGCTGATGGACTCGACCACGCCCGTCATGTTTGCATCCGATAGCGCATCGGGAGAGATGGCGACCTTCGCCCCCAGCGCGATCTTGACCACTTCCAGTTCGGTCAGGTCGCTGGTTTCCACGTACCACGCGCGGGTGTCCGCGATCTTGACCGCCCACATTTCGGGACCGACCTGCTCGCCCACCGCCACGTTGACATCCATCACCGTCCCGTCGAAGGGCGCGATGACTGCGAACGCCGCGATATTTGCCTTCGCCGCGTCCAGGCGCGCTTCCAGCAGGGCAAGTTGATCCACGTCGGGACCATCCTTGACGCGGTCGTAGGCGCGCTGGGCATCATCGTAAACTGCCTTTTTGAGTTCCATGTCGGCCTTGGCATCTGCCAGCGTTTCGTCATCAACCTGTCCGACCGTCACAGTCTCCACAGTTGGAACGCGCATACCGCGTATGGTGGTGTAGACGATCCTATCATATTGATAATCCCCGGAGGCCATGGCGTCATACAGTTCCTGGGCATCGTCATACACCACCTTGGCATCTCGCAGGGCGATCCATGCCTTGGCGCGCGCCACGTCAGACAACTCGGCCAAATTCTTCACCGCCTGTTGTGCGCTGACCAGTTCGAGCTGCGCGGCCGCGAACGCCGCGTCCGATTGGCCGCCGATGCGCGCCAGCACATCCCCCTCCTTGACCGCATCGCCGATCTTGACCCTGACCTCGATCACCGTGCCGCGCGCCTGGAACGCGAGAGTCGCGTCCTGCGCGGGGACGAGGTGTCCCTCGGCGATAACGGCGTTGGCCGGCGCAGGTGTCATCTCGATAACAGGCGACTCGGTCGCGGGAGTCCCGCACGCCGCGAGGGCGAAGATCAAAACGAAAAACAAAATGGTTAGTTTTTTCATGGTTTCCTTTCCTCTTTGCCCTCACCCCTGACCCTCTCCTTGCGTAGCACCCTATAAAGGGCGATTACGGGAGAGGGGAAAAGGCGAGGCGGTTTTCAGTACCGCAACACATCGTCCCCGAATGGGGATTCATGTTGCGCGACATTTTTTCAAACATTGGCATTCGCAAGATGAATCTCCCTGGCACTTGCACGCCAGGGCAAGTGTGCAGTACTTGCCAACGAATTACCATTTACCAATTACCACTTACTCATACGCGAGAACTTCCCGTATCGTCATCGTCGCGGCGTTGCGCGCGGGCAAAATGGACGCCACCGCCGAAAGCGCCAGCACCAGTCCGAGCCAGATGGCGTAGCCCGTCAGCGTGAAAACCGTGTCAATCGGGGTTTGGAAAACCGCCAGGCTGACAATCGTTGAAAGCAAATACGTGAACGGGATGGACA
>CAYJLS010000026.1:27500-33340 GCA_964371065.1 uncultured Anaerolineaceae bacterium
TGGAAAACCGCCAGGCTGACAATCGTTGAAAGCAAATACGTGAACGGGATGGACAGGAGGATGGCAAAGCCAAATGAGATCATGCCGATCACCACGCCCTCCGCGATGACTGTCCGCATCACGGCGCGATCGTCCGCGCCGATGGCGCGCGTAATCCCGATCTCGCGCGTCCGCTCCAGCACATTCATGCTCATCGTGCCAGTCAATCCCATCGAACCGACGATAGCCGTCAGCACCGCCATGATAAGCAGGAAGACCACCAGCGTATCGAGGCTCTCCACCGCGATGTCCAACGAGGCGCTCCCCGCTTCGGCGGAATGCACTTTGTAGCCGCGCTCGCGCAGGAACGCGTCCAACTCCTCCGCCTTCGCGTCCTGATAAGCGCGGCTGTGCCGATCGGTGACCAAACGAAACATAAAGGCGCGGTTCGCCAAATCCGTCGTTTGCGAAATATATTCATACGGCGCGTAGGCCAGCATCCCTTCGCGATCCACAAATTTAAAGATGCCCACCACTTCCCAGGTTTCTTCCTTGCCGAGTATTTTCACTTTCAAAAAATCGCCAGGTTTCACATCGGGATAATATTTATACACCGCCTCACTGACCGCAAACTTTCGCACGTCACCAGGTTCGATCCAGCGGCCTTTAACCAAAATCGGTTTGACCAACTCGCTGTGCGCGGGCGGCGCGAAAATATTCAGGTTCTCGAACACGTCGCCATTTTCGTCCAACAATTCGCCGCTCACAAATTGCCAGCCCTCGATGCGCGTTACGCCCTCCACCTGCGTCATCACCTGCTCCATCTCGCGCAGGCGATACGGCGCGTCGAAATCCAGCGACACATCCGCCACAAAATAACGGCTGATGGCACCGATGTAATCGTGCAGGGTGACGCGCACGTTGAAGACCGCGATGAAGATCGCGCCGCCCATCGTCAGCGTAAACAACGTCAGGATGAGACGGCCGCGCCGTCGGAAGGTGTTACGCAGCGAGATGACGAACGGACGCGGGATGTGGATGCCGCGCCGCGCCAGCGCGATCGTCGCCCGCGTCTGGATCCGCTCCCAGCGCGAGACGCCGCGCGGACTCCCTTTGAGGCGGCCTCCTTCGTCCCGGGCCGCTTCGCCGCTGATGGCTTTCAGCACGGTGACGCGCGAGCCGTTAACGACAGGGACGAGTCCCGCGATCAGGGGGACGAGGATCCCCACCAGGGTCTGGATGAGAAGCGCCGCGGGGACGATGCGATAGCCGAGCAGGTTGAAGTTCATCTCGTCGGCGATGAAGGCGGCCAGTCCGTACGCGCCCTGTCCGCCGAGCGGAATCGCGATCGCGAGCGCCAGTACGCCGAACGACAGAATCAGCGCCAGGTACATGACCAGCACCTGGCGGTCGCGCCCGCCGATGAGTTTGATGACGCCGATGTGGCGCATGTGCTGTTGCAAAAGCGCGGCCAGCGTGTTGGCGATCAGCGAACTCGAAAGGAAGACGATGAGAATGCCGAGCGCCATCAGGATGCCGAGGATGGCATTGACTGTCGTTGCCAGCGGATGCAAGTGCGTCTCCGAGAAGCGCGAGCGGATGACGTACGCGCCGCCCTTTTCGAGATTCGCTTTCAAGTCCGCGCCGAGATCGCGGATGTGTTCGATATCGTCGCCGCCCTCGGCGGCGGTGATGTAGGCGCGGTTGTAATCCTGCGGCTCCCGCAAAAATTGCAGGGTGCTTTGTGTGACGTACGCGAAAGGCGAGGCGAGAAAATCACCCGCGCCCATGGCTGTATCCTGCGCCACACCGACGAGGGGCATGGTTTTGATCGAGCCGTCGGGCAGTTGGAATTCCAGCGTCCCGCCGACTTTGGCGTTGATGTGATCCAGCGCGCCGAGTTCGAGAATCACTTCGCGTTTGCCCGGCCAGGCTTTCCCTTCGAGCGGGGTCAACAGGTTGACCTGGTTGTTCTCGAAATCGTCGAACGCCACCATATCGAGCGCAGTCCATTTGGTCGTGCCTGGCACGCGCACACGGATGCTGAACACGCGCCGCGCCTCGGCCTCATCCACGCCACTGGAATTCCGAATCGACTCCAACACCTTGTCGTCGAAGTCGGCCATCCGCAGTTCGATGTTGGCAGGCACGTTGGCCGCGTAACTGGCGCTCATGTCATTGGAAATGATCTGGTACGCGCCCGCGATCACGCCAATGGAAAACACACCCACCGCGATGGACAGTACCACCATCGTCGTGCGGGCTTTGTTATCGAACAGGTCGGAAATTACTTTACGCCATCTTGGTCGCATAGTTTGATAGTCTCGTAGTTTGGTAGTCGGATAAAGTGCGGGTCGTGTTTCGTGTTACGTGTTGCGTTTACCATTCCGCAATCGTTCGCCCCAACCCCGAAGGGGTGGAAGGATTGTAGATTGGGCAATCGTTCGCCCCAACCCCGAAGGGGTGGAATGATCCGCCAAATCATGCCATCCCTTCGGGATTGAATTGCCAACATGATCATCGGTCTACAATCGTTTCATCCCTTCGGGATTGGGTTGGCGTTCATCTTTCATCTATAATCATTTCATCCCTTCGGGATTTGGGACATTCATCTCTCATCTTTCATCTTTCATCTTTCGCATTCTGTGCCAGCCTCTCCTCCACCACCTTCCCCAGCGCCTCGGCAGTGATGGGCGATTCTTCGATGATCCGCAGGAAATCTTCGCGTGGGAAGGTCAGCGCTTCGACAGGTTCTTCCTGCGAAGCGCGCACGCAGGCGATGGACTTGCCACCGCGCAGGAGTTCGATCTCGCCGAAGAACTCGCCTGCGCCCAATCGCGCCAGCTGTTGCTCGCGGCCGTTGTCTTTCTTCATCACATCCACCGCGCCGCGTTTGACGATGAACAGATTATCCACGTGCTGGTCGCAATCGAGAATGGTCTCGCCTGGCTGGAATGTGACGTGTTCCGCTTTCTTCGTCATTTCCAGCATGTGGCGGTGACGTAAAAGCGGCAAGCCACGCGAGATGGCTTCGTCAATCAACTCGCCATCCGAAATGATGATATTGCGGTGCGTGCGCGAGGTCAACGACGGATCGTGCGTGACCATCAAAATGGTCTTGCCCTCGGACACAAGTTTCTGGAACAGTTCGATGATGGCATCCGCAGATTTTGAGTCCAGGTTGCCTGTCGGCTCATCCGCCACCAGCAAAGGCGGATCGCAGGCCAGCGCACGCGCGATGGCGGCGGCCTGTTGCTGTCCCGTGGAGACGGCGGCGGGCAGTTTGCTAGCCTGTTTTTCCAAACCGACCAGCGCCAGCAATTCCTTCGCCCGCTGGGGTCGCTGCTCGAACTCGTACAGGTCCGCGTAATCCATCGGCAACATCACGTTTTCGAGCAGGGTCAGCATTGGGAGCAGCTGGAAAAACTGGAACACAATTCCCAAATTGCGCCCGCGCCAGCGCGAACGGTCGCTCTCGCCCATGTTGTGATAAATGTCCGTGCCGCCCACGATCATCTGACCCGCCGTAGGATGGTCAATGCCCGTGATCATGTTCAGCAGGGTGGACTTGCCGCTCCCCGACTTGCCAACGATGGACACGAATTCGCCGCGCCCAATGGTCAGGTCAATGCTTTTGAGGACGGTGAATTCGCCCGCGGCGTTCTTGAACGTTTTGACGATGCCGCGCGTTTCGATCATGTGGCTGGGTAGTTGCGTAGTTGGGTGGTTAGGTAGTTTGGTAGTTGAATGGTCGGATGGTCGCGTGGTTGGAGGCACACCGCGAGGAGACGAAAGGCGCGAAGGTTTTTTGGAGGTCGCTCGCGGCGCGGTCTCTATTGGGATGGTGGCTTTGGTTGATCTGGCTACGCGCATGGTCATTTCGCGCCTTGCTCTTGGGAGGCGCGAACGCGTCCGCCTAGCCGCGACCCGCTCCCCGTCACGCGCGAGGCGTTGTCCACGTCGGAGAGAATCTCCCCGTCCGCGAGAGTGACGTGGCGCGAGAAACGCGGCGCGAGCGAGTCGTCGTGCGTGACCATGATGATGGTCTTGCCCTGCTCGGTGACGAGATGCTCGAAGACATCGAAGATGTGATCGGCGGTGAGCGAGTCAAGACTGCCCGTCGGCTCGTCCGCGACCAGGATGGGCGGATCGTTGGCGAGCGCGCGCGCGATGGCGACGCGTTGTTGCTGTCCGCCGGAGATCTGGCTGGGAAGTTTATTGGCCTGGTCTTCGAGTTCCACCAGGGCCAGCAACTCCAGGGCGCGCTCGCGGCTTGCGCGTTTCTTGTACGTGCCGCACAAATCCATCGGCAGGACGATGTTCTCGATCAATGTTAACATGGGGAGCAATTGAAACGATTGGTAGACCACCCCCATCGTGCGCCCGCGCCAGAGCGCCAGGTCAGACTCGGTTAAACGGTGGACCGCCACCTCGTCCGCGCTGGAGCGAACAAAAACGTCGCCCGAGGTGAGATGATCCACTCCGTTGATCATGTTCAGCAGGGTAGATTTGCCCGCGCCCGATTTTCCGACAATCCCCAAAAATTCACCCGCGTCCACGGAAAGCGAAACGCCCCGCAACGCGGGAAATTCTCCCGCCTCGGTGGAATAAACTTTGACAACTTCGCGGAGTTCGATAATGGGAGGCTGCATTTCACAAACCATTCGCTGACAAGGCCTTGGTAAGAACGCGGATCAAATCTTGCGGAACATAGTTGAGGCGCGCTTCCATGCCGAGGTTGATGAACACATCGGCGTATCCCAACAGGATGCAAATCAACAGCCAGGAGAGACGCTCCACTTCGTTCTTGTCCGCGACGAAACGTTCCACTTCGGTGGCAACCTGTTGATGGAAAAAGAGATAGAGTTGCTGATGCAGGGCAATCTCTTCCTCGTTGAAAAGCGGAAGTTCCGCCGTAACCCAGCGAAGGATCTTCGCCCTCTCCAACCGCCCCTCTGCGAGTTCATTTCCAAAGCGGGTGATGAAATCGCTTAGCGACGAAGCGCCGCGGCTGGAATCGAGCGCGACCATCAGGCTGGACATCCGCTTTTCGGCTACCGCGCGCAATAACTCGCGTTTGCCGTCTTTGAAATGATAGTAGATGGCGGCCTCGGTGCAACCAGCGCCTTCGGCAATGTGACGGATGGATGTGGCCGAGTAGCCGCTCTCGAGAAAGAGGCGGGCGGCCACGTCCAGGATGATTTCTCGACGATTGTTCTTTTTGGTTATCATTTGTGAGGATTATGCCTTGTGCCACGCAACTAACAAATTTAATAACTTAGTGAGCGTTTACTAATTTTATTTTGAGAGATTGAAATTGTCAAGAAGGAAAGAGGCTCTTTTTATTATGCCTGACCGTATAATTGCCGCCAACGGAGACTCACCATGACTGACACCTTCCCCTGCCCTGCCTGTGGCGCGCCGAACAACCCCGAAGCGGGTCGGACGCAAATGGCCTGTTCCTACTGTGGAGCGAATCTCACTATCCCCGCGGCGTTGCGGACAGCGGCTCCGCCCAAAGTGGAGAAAACACCTGCAAAAGCCGCGCCCATTCCAAGTCTCGAAAAAGAAGCGCCCGACCTGTTGCGCAAGGCCCAGCCCATCGCCATCCGTGCGTGGAATGCGTACACGTACTGGACGTGGATTCGTCGGGCACTTCCCACCTGTCTCGTCATTATCCTGATCGGAATTTGCCTCTGCGTTGCGTTCGGTTTGCTTCCATTTCTTTTGAATCTGCGCCGCTAGTTTCTTGCCAGAAACAAAATTCGCCTGTATGCTTGGGGTATGAACACACTTACCTTTCCAAAGAATTTCATTTGGGGGGTCGCCACTTCGGCGTACCAAATCGAGGGCGCGTGGAA
>CAYJLS010000027.1:0-33284 GCA_964371065.1 uncultured Anaerolineaceae bacterium
ATTTCCTCCACGTAGTAATGACTTTAGTCATCCGCCCGACGCCAGGAAGCGCCGCTATAGCGCAATTTTTCATCTACTGAGTCTAAAAATTGGAGCGCAGGCTTTGGTCTGCATGATCCAACCGGCGAAAGCCCGCGCTCCAAATTTCCGTATAATTATCCCTTACTTGTGAGGATGTTTGGCCGTTACAAATCAGACGAATGTCATCTACTTTATTTTTCATTGGGCATCTATAATTGGGGAGCATACCCAGAGAAATCATCAATGCCGGTTTTCAACAGCAAGCATATCTAAACTCCATTGACCCAATCAAAGCCAATGCTTGAAGAGAGATTTTCATGTTGACCGCAAACACACAGACAACTCGCACAAAACCCGCCGCCGTCCTGGTGGTTGGCGGCGGCATCGGCGGCATGCGCGCCGCGCTGGATTTGGCTGACTCAGGCTTGAAAGTTTACCTCGTGGAACAGACGCCCTGCCTGGGCGGACGCGTGGCGCAATTGGGTTTCATGTTCCCGCAGCACGATTGCGTCCTGTGCCGCGGCACAGCGGACCACGGATACGGTTGCACCCGCCCATCCATCTCTCCTGCTTACATTCAGCACAACCAGCATCCCAACATTCAGATATTGACCAATACGCGCGTCGTGGACGTGGCGGGTGAGGCGGGCGATTTTACCGTTTCTCTGCGCCGCGAACCCCGTTACGTGGACATTCAACGCTGCACCAATTGCGGTATCTGCGCCGAGGTCTGCCCGGTCACGCTGCCCGATGCCTATCAACTGGGCATGACCATGCGGAAAGCCGCCTACAAGACAGCCGCCCGCGCCACGCCGGATGCCTATTCCATTGACAAAGGTCCCTACTGCGACGACTGCGCCAAATGCGAACAAGCCTGTCCCACCTCCGCCATTCACCTCGACGAACAGCCGCGCCTGCAATCGGTTGATGTGGGCGCCATCATCCTTGCGCTTGGATACCAGATCTTTGATGCAGCCGAACTGGAGGAACTTGGTTACGGTCGCTACCCGAATGTTTTGCAGGCGTTACATTATGAACGACTCGCCAGTCGCTCCGGACCCACCGAGGGGGCGGTCATACGGCCTTCGGACACGAGACAGCCGCGCTCCATTGCCTGGCTGCAGTGCATCGGCAGCCGCGACCAGAAGAACGCCTTCTGTTCCTCGATCTGCTGCATGTACGCAACGAAGGAAGCCATCCTTGCAAAACAACGCCTCAAAGACGTTCAGTGCAGCGTCTTCATCATGGACGAGCGCGCCTTCAACAAGGAGTACAGCGCCTATTTCACCAAAGCGCGTGACACACACGGCATCCATTACAACCGTAGCCGGATATCAGCCGTCAGCGAGGACCCGTCAACGCACGACCTGATCCTGCGCTATACCGAAGCCAATGGAAAGATCCATGAAGAACGTTTTGACATGGTTGTCCTGGCGACCGGGCTCCAACCGCCCGAATCGGCGGGACAACTTGCGGAAATCCTCGACATCGGGTTGAACAAGCATGGTTTCTGCGAAACCGACAAGTTCACTCCCCTTCAGACGACGCGACCGGGTGTGTTTGTCTGCGGCGCGTTCTCTTCCCCGAAGGAAATCGCCGAGACGATCATAGACGCCAGCGGCGCGGCTGCCGAGGTGATGCGCCTGCTCAACGACCGCCTGAATACGTATCCCTACAGCCGCGAATGGCCCTTCCTGTCCGACGCGAGCGGGTTTGTATCCGAACGCGACGTTAGCGACGAGCCGCCGCGCGTGGGTGTCTTCGCCTGCAATTGCGGAGACACGCTTAGCGAACATCTCGACTTCCCCGCGCTCGTCCAGCAAGCCAGCCATCTCCCCGGCGTGGAAACGGCTGAGATCGTGAACTTCGCCTGTTTTCCCGAAGCGCTGGGGCACATCCAGGAACACATTCAGGGCGACAGACTCAACCGGCTTGTGATCGCCGCGTGCAGTAACCGCACGCACGAGTCGCTCTTCCAGCGGATGATGCGGCAGGCCGGCCTCAACCCCTACCTGCTCGAACTGGTCAACCTGCGCGAACAATGCAGCCGCGTCCACAATGGGCAGGGCGGCCAGGCAAACCGCAAGGCGTTCGAAATGGTGCGCCTCGCCGTGGGGCGCGTACAACTGGCGCAGCCTGTTTATAAAAGGAAACACAATTGCCGGCCAAGCGCGCTGGTCATCGGCGGAGGGTTGGCTGGTATGACAGCCGGCCTGGCAATTGCCGACAGCGGTTACGATGTGCACCTGGTTGAGCGTTCAGACAGGCTGGGCGGGAACCTGCTGGATCTATATTATGTCGCCGAGGGCGTCAATCCCCAGCGTCTGTTGCGCGATTTGGTGAACCGCGTGCGCGCCCACCAACATATCGCGCTACATACCCGTACCGAAGTGGTCAACCACAGCGGGCATCTGGGAGACTACATCACTGGCTTGCGTACCAAATATAACGGGACAGATGAGACCTTCAGCGTCGAGCATGGCGTAATCATCGTAGCCACCGGCGCCCAGGAAGCCCGCCGGCATCCCTATCTGAAATCGCCCGGCGTTATCACCCAGCATGAAATGGAAGAGAAGATGATCCACCATCCAGAGGAGATCGCCGCCCTCAAGAATGTGGTCATGATCCAGTGCGTGCGGCCCGAAGATACTCCCGAATACTGTTCACGGGTCTGCTGTACTAACGCCTTGAAAAACGCCATCCGGCTCAAACTGTTCAACCCATCCTGCCGTGTAACCGTGCTGTTCAAGAACATCGTCACCTACGGCTTCCGCGAGGAATACTACACTGAAGCGCGCAAACTGGGCGTGATGTTCGTCCGTTACACCGATGCGGAGCCGCCGCAGGTTTACTTCGATCATGATTACGACCAGCTGAAAGTGCGGGTGCGCGACCTGTCCCTGGATCGCTGGCTGGACCTAAAAGCAGACCTGATCCCCATCAGCACCTCCATTGTCCCCTCGGCAGGCAACGCGGAACTGGCGCGCATCCTGCGCGTCCCGCTTTCCAGCGAGGGTTTCTTCGAGGAAGCGCAGATGAAACTGCGCCCAATGGATTTCATGCGCGAGGGCATCTTCCTGGCTGGCATGGCGCACTATCCCAAATTTACCGAGGAAAGCATCAGCCATGCCCTGGCGGCCGCCGCACGCGCGGTGACCGTGCTCTCGCAAAGCGATTCGCTCTACCTCGGCGGCGTTGTCGCCCAGGTGGATCCCACCAAATGCGTTGGCTGTCTCACCTGCACGCGTACTTGCCCGTTTGGCATTCCCCAAATCATCTATGAGGAAGGGCGAAGCGGCGTTGGCGGGTTGGGCGGCGCGGCATTTATTGACTCAGCCCTATGTCAGGGCTGTGGCACATGCACCGGCGAATGCCCGGCGAATGCCATACAGTTGGTACATTTCACCGACGAGCAAATGATGATGCGCGCCATCGGCGGTTTGGGAACGTGGCAGATTCCAGTGAGCAGTCATCAGTGATCAGTGATCAGTCATCAGTGAACGAGAATAGACCATGACGCAACCAGAGAAAACTTTCGAACCCGAGATCACCGCCTTCTATTGTATCTATTGCGGCTACATGGCGGCAGATACAGCCGGCGCGCTGCAAGTTCAGTATCCCGCCAACGTTAAGTTCGTGCGGATGCCCTGCTCGGGCAAAACGGACGTGCGCTATTTGCTGGAGGCTTTTGAGCAGGGCGCGGACGGAGTGTATGTGGTGGCTTGTCCGCTGGGCAACTGTCATCACGTGCGCGGCAACGAACGCGGGCAGGCGCGACTGAAACGCGCCAAAAAGATCCTCGATGAAATCGGTTTGGGAAGCGAACGGTTGGATATATTTTTTATGTCCGGCAGTCAGGCACATGCCTACGCCAGCGCGGCGCAAACCATGACCGATCGCATCCGCAAACTCGGCCCCAATCCATTGAAAGGCAATGGACATACGAAAACCGAGTCCACACCGCAGGATGAAGATGAGGAAGCCGAATTTCGCGGCAGAAAAAAGTCATCATGACAAAATCTTCAGGCATGGAACATGTAGCAGACAAAGCGAGCGAGAGCGATTTGAACGCTCAAGCCGCCGCCCAGTCTGCCTCCATGCCTGTTGGCGCGGTCATGGTTGTCGGCGGAGGGATCGCCGGCATGCAGGCATCCCTCGACCTGGCTGAACAGGGTTTCAAGGTTTATCTGGTCGAAAAAAAATCCGCCATCGGCGGGCACATGGCACAACTGGATAAAACCTTCCCGACCAATGATTGCGCCATGTGCACTATCTCACCAAAACTGGTCGAGACCGGACGCCACCCCAGCATCGAGATTCTCACGAACAGCGAAGCGCTTGAAGTTAACGGGCAGGCCGGGGATTTCACCGTTACCGTTGAGCGCGCACCGCGTTTCATTGACGTAAACAAGTGTATCGCCTGCGGCGACTGTACCAAGGTTTGCCCGGTCATCGTGCCTGACCCATTCAATGAAGGACTCTCTCCGCGCCGCGCGGCTTACAAACTGTATCCTCAAGCCGTGCCCAATGCTTTCGCCATCGAAAAGCGCGGCATTGCTCCCTGCCGCGACGCATGCCCGGGAGGCCAGCGCGCACAGGGTTACATTGCCCTGATCCGCGAGGGACGCTGGAATGACGCCCTGCGCGTGATCAAAATGGACAACCCCTTCCCCGGCATTTGCGGGCGTATCTGCAATCACCGTTGCGAGACGGCCTGCAACCGCAACCTGGTGGATGAGCCGATCAACATCCGCGCGCTGAAACGCTTCGTCACGGATAAGGTCTATGCCGAAGCCCGCCAGCCGGTTGATAAAGTGGAAATCACACATCCCGATCAGCGCGTCGCGATCATCGGGGCGGGACCTTGCGGCTTGACCGCCGCGCAGGATCTCGTCCGCCGGGGTTATCCGGTGACGATCTTCGAGGCGATGCCGGTGGCGGGCGGCATGTTGCGACTGGGCGTGCCGGAATTCCGCCTGCCAGCCGAGATCATCGAACGCGAGGTTGCGGACATTGTTGATCTGGGCGTCGAACTTCGTTTGAACTCGCCGGTAACCAACCTGGATGACCTTTTCAACGAAGGCTTTACCTCCGTGCTGATCGCGGTCGGCGCGCATGAAGGCGTGAGATTACCCATTCCAGGCGCCAACCTTGACGGCGTGATTATCAACACGCAGTTTTTGAAAGACGTCAGGCTTGGGAAATACGAAAGCGCTACAAAAGATGAAAGCGGAAAGATGAAAGATGAAGGGCGCGACGATGAGAATTCATCTTTCATCTCTCATCTTTCATCTTTGAGAAAGAATGTCCTCGTTCTCGGCGGCGGCAATGTGGCTATTGATGTAGCGCGCAGCGCGGTGCGTCTTGGATGCAAGGTGAGCATGGCTTGCCTGGAAAGCCGCGAGAAAATGCCCTCGCATCCATGGGAAGTGCAAGCCGCGCTGGACGAGGGGATTGTCATCCACAACGATCGTACCTTCGAGCGAGTCATTGCGGACGAAAGCGGTCACGCCTCAGGCGTCGAGTGTATGAATGTAGCATCCTTCGGCTTTGATGAAGTCGGGCGGCTGAATGTCGAAAAGACGGCGGGGTCAAATCACGTTATCCCATGCGATACGGTTATCTTCTCCGTCGGGCAACGCGCAGGTTTGGCGTTCATCCCCGATGACGCGGGCGTGGGCATGACCGAGCGCAAGACCATTGCCATTAATCCAAATACCTTTGCCGCCACGCGCCCCGGCGTGTTCGCGGCTGGGGACAGCGTATCCGGCACGGCGTTCGTGATCGAAGCGGTCGCGAGCGGGCATAAGGCGGCAGAGTCCATCCTGCGTTATCTGCAAGGGGAAAACCTCGAACCCGCGCACAAACCCGAACTGCCAGTTGTGAAACTCACGCGTGAAGAGATCGCGGATCGCATGGCGCGCGGCGAGATCAAACTGCAACCGCGTATTCCGCTGCCTGAACTTTCCATTGGACAGCGCATCGGCAACTTTGCCGAGGTCGAGGGCGGCTACGACGATGAATCGGCGCAGCGTGAAGCGGCGCGCTGCCTGGCTTGCGGGGTTTGCTCGGAATGTATGTCCTGCACCTTCGTCTGCGGAGTCAATGCCATTGACCACGATATGGTTGCCCGCCGTGAGACCGTCCACGTTGGCGCGGTCATCCTGGCGCCTGGCTACCAAACCTATCGCGCGGAACTCTCCGAGGAATTCGGTTACGGGCGATATGCAAATGTGATCACGGCGTTGCAGTTTGAGCGATTGCTCTCTGCTTCGGGTCCGACCATGGGACACGTTCAACGACCCTCGGACAAAAAAGAACCGAAGAAGATCGCCTTCCTGCAATGTGTCGGCAGCCGCGATCAGAGCCATGATTATTGTTCCGCCGTGTGCTGCATGTTCGCCACAAAAGAAGCGGTCATCGCCAAGGATCACCAGCCCGATCTGGACGTTCATGTCTTTATGATGGACATGCGCGCGTTCTCAAAAGGTTACTTGAGTTATTTTGATCGGGCGCGCGAACGCTACGGCGTTCAATATCACCGTTCGCGGGTCAGCGCGCTTTACGAAGGCGCGCGCTCGAACGATATTTTTCTGCGTTACATGGATGAAAGCGGTGAAATGCAGGACGAGCGCTTCGATCTCGTTGTGCTTTCCATCGGGATGGAGATTTCTGAATCGGTGCGCGACCTGGGACGCCGCCTCGGCGTCGAACTGGACGAATATGGATTCTGCCAGACCGTGCAATTCAATCCGCTCGAGACCAGCCGCAAAGGTATCTACGCCATCGGTCCTTTCCGCGAACCGAAGGACATTCCCGAATCAGTCGTCGAGGGCAGCGCGGCCGCGGGGACGGTCGCGGCAGCCCTAAGTCCCGCGCGATTCGCTTTGACCGTTGAGCGCGAGTACCCGCCTGAAAGGGACGTCAATGACGAGGAGCCGCGCGTCGGCGTCTTCGTCTGTTCATGCGGATCGAACATCGGCGGTTTTGTGGACGTGCCTGCGGTCACGGAATACGCCGCGTCGCTGCCTTATGTGGCGCATGCCGAAGGAAACCTGTACACCTGCTCGCAGGATAGCATCAAGCACATCACGGAGCAGGTCTTGGAGCATCGCTTGAACCGCGTGGTGGTGGCGAGTTGCACGCCGCTCACGCACCAGCCCCTTTTCCAGGACAGCATCCGCATGGCGGGGTTGAACCCGTATTTGTTCGAGATGGCAAACATCCGCAATCAATGTTCATGGGTTCACTCGAACGATAAAGAAGCGGCGACCGCCAAAGCCAGGGATTTGATTCGAGCGGCGGCGGCGCGCGCGGCTTTGCTCGAAGCCCAACATACTATTGAGGTTCCCGTCCAGCGCGCCGTGTTGGTGATCGGCGGAGGCGCAGCCGGCATGACCGCCGCGCACCTGCTGGCTGAACAGGGCTTCCCCGTGCATCTGGTGGAAAAAGAAAACGAGCTGGGCGGCAACTTGCGGAATGTTTTCATCGGCACCTTCGGTCACGCAGACCCACAGGCAACCCTGCGCCGCTTAACCGATCAGGTACGCGCACACCCATTCATTCACCTGCATTTGGAAAGCAAAGTGGTTGCCACGACGGGTGTGATGGGTAACTTTTCCAGCGTCATCGAGGAGGCGGATGGAAGCCACGCGGACATCTTCCACGCGGTTACCATCCTTGCCACGGGCGCACAGGAATATCGCGGCGCGGAATACGGCTACGGAACGGACGCGCGGATTGTGACACAGCAGGAGTTTGAAAAACAAGTTATCAGTGATCAGTCATCAGTGAACAGCTTGAAGTCAGTGGTGATGATTCAGTGTGTGGGACCTGCCGAGAAATTCTGCGCGCGCATCTGCTGTACGGTGGCGCTGAAGAACGCGATCCGACTCAAAGAGGTCAATCCAAAAGCGGAAATTGTTATTCTCTATAACGACATCCGCTCTTACGGTTTCAAAGAGAGACTCTACACACAAGCCCGTGAAAAAGGTATCCTCTTTATCCGCTATGATTTCGAACGAAAGCCGCAAGTGAGCAGTGAGCAGTTATCAGTCATCAGTAATCAGTCGCCAGTGATCAGTGTCAAAGTTTGGGAGCCGGTGTTGCAAAAGGAATTGACGCTTCACCCCGACTTGCTCGTACTCAGCATGCCTCCCGTCCCACGAGCGGACGCGCGCGATCTGTCAATGCTGTTCAAGGTTCCCACCGACGCGGACGGCTTCTTCCTGGAGGCGCACGTCAAACTGCGCCCCGTTGATTTTGCCACCAACGGTATCTTCATGGCTGGGATGGCGCATTACCCGAAATTGCTCGACGAAACCATGGTCCAGGCGCAAGCGGCTGCGGCGCGCGCCGCGCGCGTGCTCAGCCGACCCACCCTCAGCGCGGGCGGATCGGTCGCGGTGGTGGACGCGTCGCGTTGCACGGGCTGTCTCACCTGCGTGCGCATCTGTCCGTTTGGCGTTCCCAAGATGCGAATTGATTTGACCGGCATCGGAGGCATTATCGGCGCGGCATATATCGAGGCGGCCATCTGTCAGGGCTGCGGATCGTGCGCCGCCGAGTGTCCCGCGCGGGCGATCCAGTTAATGCACTACACCGACGTGCAGATGACGGCAAAGGTTGGCGCGCTGTTACAACTCCCTGTGTTGCAAGGAGCAGGAACATGAGCGAAGAGACCATGCAAGTTGTCGCATTTTGCTGCCAGCATTGCGCGTACGCCGCCGCAGACCTGGCCGGTGGATTGCGCTTGCAATATCCGCCTTCTGTGAGAGTGGTGATGCTGCCTTGCACGGGAAAGATCGACGCGTTGCTGGTGTTGCAGGCGTTTGAAAACGGTGCGGACGGTGTGATGGTGGCAGGCTGACTACCCGGCGACTGCCATTACCTGGAAGGTAATACCAACGCCAAACGAAGAATTGAACGGATCAAAACCCTGGTCGCAAATATCGGTTTGGAGCCGGAGAGAGTGCAGATGTTCAACCTGTCCTCTGCCATGGCGGCCAGGTTTGTAGATATTACAAAAGAAATGATTGCAAAAACTGCAGAATTAGGGCCCAGTCCGCTTCGGAGGTAACAATGATCGTTGCAGAACAAAAATCGCTGGATGAAATCAAGAAACTGGTTGGCAGCGCGCAGAAAGTGCTGGTGGTCGGTTGTGGCACATGCGTAACCGTGTGCTTTGCCGGAGGGGCGCGTGAGGCGGCCATCGTCGCGGCTGAACTACGCATGTCCACCAAACTGGAAGGCGCGGCAAAAGAAGTCACTGACGTGACCGTTCAACGCCAGTGCGAGTGGGAATACCTGGACGAGATCGCCCCCAAACTGGGGCAAGTGGATATCATCCTCTCACTGGGATGCGGCGTGGGCGTGCAAGCCATCGCCGAACATTTTCCCGGCACATGGGTGGTGCCCGGCTTGAACACAAAATTCATGGGACTTCCCACAGAACAGGGTGTTTGGGCGGAACGCTGCGCGGCGTGCGGCGATTGCATCCTCGGCATCACCGGCGGGATCTGCCCGATCGCGCGCTGCTCCAAGTCGCTGCTCAACGGACCTTGTGGCGGGTCGCTGGACGGACACTGCGAGATCAACGCTGACGTTCCCTGCGCCTGGCAGTTGATCTACGACCGACTGAACAGCATGGGAAAACTTGAAGTCTTAATGGAAATCCAGCCGCCCAAGAACTGGCAGACCTCCCGCGATGGCGGTCCGCGCAAAATAGTCCGCGAAGACCTGCGGCTCGATAAAAAAGCAGAATAGGCGGAGGAACAAAACATGTCCAATACAAACGGTTATCACTCTGGCTCCAATCTTGAGCGCGTCCTGCGCGCCGGTCATTTTGCCGTCACTTCCGAACTCGGTCCTCCGCAAAACGCGGACGGCGACGTGATCCGCAAGAAGGCACAACTGCTAAAGGGATATTGCGACGCGGCAAACCTGACCGATAACCAGACTGCCATCGTGCGCATGTCCAGCATCGGCGCGGGCGCGATCCTCGTCCAGGAAGGACTCGAACCTGTCATTCAAATGGTTTGCCGTGACCGCAACCGGCTTGCCATGCAATCCGACCTGCTCGGCGCGTACGCGCTCGGCATCCGCAACCTGCTGTGTCTCACGGGTGATCACCAAACCTTCGGCAACCATCCCACCGCCAAGAACGTTTTCGACATCGATTCCACGCAGATGGTTCAAATGGTCACCGAGATGCGCGACAAGCGCATCTTCCAATGCGGCGAGGAATTCAAGGGACCGGAACCGCGTTTCTTCGTCGGCGCGGCGGAATCGCCCTTTGCCCATCCGGTTGACTTTCGTCCCTATCGCCTCGGCAAAAAAGTGAAGGCGGGCGCCAATTTCATCCAGACGCAACTGGTCTTCGATATCGAGGCGTTCAAAAAGTTCATGGACAAGGTTTGTTCGCTAGGCATCCACGAACAGGTTTATCTCCTGGCTGGCGTTGGTCCGCTCAAAAGCCCCACCATGGCAAAGTACATGCGCGACAACGTGCCGGGCATCCTGATCCCTGATGAAATGATCAAGCGCATGGAGAAGGCTGGCGCGGTGTGGGCTGGCAAAAGCAAGGACGAGTTGACCGCGGAAGATAAAAAGGCTCGCACCGCTGCCTGGCAGGGTGAAGGCATCAAGATTTGCGTCGAGTTGATCCAACAGATGCGCGAGATCAAGGGCGTCTCCGGTGTGCATCTCATGCCGATTGAATGGGAAAAAGCGGTCAAGCCGATTGTCGAGGGGGCTGGCTTGTACCCGCGCCCGGTGGTGGAGACCTGACATGTCTCATCCGCGCCGTGGTTAACCAAAACGATTGCTCGGACGAAGGCGCGAGTTAATCGGGCTTTCGCGGAGACATGTCAGGTCTTAACAGGAGATAGATATGGAAGAACAAAATACTGTTAGCGAAACGATGACGATCAGCCCCGTCCTGGCGCAGCGCATCAAGGATGAGTTGGGACAGAATGTCTATCTCTGCTATCAATGCGTTAAGTGCAGCGGCGGCTGTCCGCTTGTAAAATATTTCGACTGGCAGCCCAACCAGGTCATGCGCGCTCTGCAATTCGGGCAGGAGGATATCGCACTGCACTCGCAAACGCCGTGGTTGTGCGCCTCCTGCCAGACCTGTACCACCCGTTGCCCACAGGGATTGGACATCGCCGCCATCATGGCATTCCTGACCCGTGAGGCGCTTAAACTTGGATACAAGCCAATGGTCTCCGATGTGGATACCTTGAACCAGGCTTTCCTGCGCGAAGTGCGTTTATGGGGCCGCGCCTACGAACTCGGCTTGATGGCGGAAATGAAATTACGCACGGGACGCCTGACGGAAGACATGGACCTGGGCGTAAAACTGCTGGGCAAGAACAAACTTCCATTTTTACCCTCGCCGACGCGCCCGCCGAAACATCCCGCGCCCGCGCCTGTCACAGCGGATACCGTCGCTTACTACCCCGGTTGTTCCCTGCATTCCACTGCCGAGGAATACAACACATCATCCAAATCCGTGTGCGAGGCTTTGGGGTTAAAGCTGTATGAACCGCCCGGTTGGGTCTGTTGCGGAAGCACTCCCATCCACCGCGCCTACCCAAAGGAAGCCGTGCGCCTGCCCATGGAAAACCTGCGCCTCGTCGAACAAAGCGGACTGAACGAAGTGGTCATGCCTTGCGCGGCGTGTTTCAATCACACTCGCATGGCTCTGCACGAGGTACAGCACAACCCACAGCGCAAGGCGGAAGTGGAAGGGGCGATGGGATATTCCTATCAGGACCGCGTGCGCGTCAGCGCGTTGTGCGAAGCGCTCTTCCGCCGCGTCGGCCCGCAAAAGGTCGCATCAATGGTGAAGCATCCCATCAAGGGACTGCGCGTGGTTTGCTATTACGGCTGTCTGCTCAGCCGCCCGCCGCAAGTGACCGGCGCGGATCATCATGAAAACCCAACAGAGATGGACGCCCTGATGACCGCGCTGGGCGTGGAGGTCAATGACTGGTCGTACAAAACCTCCTGCTGCGGCGCGACCCACTCATTGACGCGCCCGGATATTGTCCGCGACCTGAGCAGTAACCTGATCGCGCGCGCCCGCGAAGCCGGCGCGGACGCGATGGTTGTCGCCTGTCCGCTTTGCCACACCAATTTGGACGCGCGCCAGTTCCAGATGAAATTGAAAGAGCCGATGCCGGTGTTCTACTTCACGCAACTGATGGCGCTGGCTTTGGGCTTGCCCGAGAAAGCCGCCTTGAACAAAAACCTGGTTGATCCGCGTCCCTTGCTGCAAAGTAAGGGAATTCTGGAAAAATAATAACCATGTACGATTCACTCGTTCCCGGCATACCCAAAAGGAGGTACACATGCCGCCCGTTGGATTGAAGTTGCTTCACCCTCTGAAGTCAAATGCCTACCCCATCACCCAGGTGTTCGGGGTTAATCCCCAGTGGTATCCGCTGACGAACGGCCACAACGGGATTGACTATGGCATCCCGCTCCGCACCTCGGTCTATGCCACCCTGCCCGGCAAGGTTATCCGTGTGGGCGCCGATCCCAGCGGATACGGGAATCACATCCGCATCCAACACGCCAACAACCTGATGTCGTTATATGGTCATCTCGATGAACATGACTGGCATAATGTTCAGGAAGGCCAGGAAGTTGTGGCTGGCTGGGAGATCGGCTTTTCCGGCAACACCGGACGAAGCACCGGCCCACACCTGCACTTCGAAGTGCGCGAAGGCAGTCAGGCCTTCAACCCCCAACCCTATATTACGCTATCCCCGGGACCCATCCCCATCCCGGACGACACCCAGCCCATTTTCAAGGTGCGCGTCACGGCGGACCCGTCCCTGAACATCCGCTCGGGACCCAACATCGTTTACCCGCGGATTGGCTCCCTCAACAACGGCGAAGAAGTGGACGTGCTCGATATCGGCGGGACTGAGATTTGGATCCGTACGCCGAAAGGCTTTATCGCCTTCCGCTACAACGGGACGGACCTGGTGGAGGTGGTGGAAGAATAGGTTAGTCCGATTGAAAAAGAGACAGCCTGATGGTTGTCTCTTTTGTTCCATACACCGCACCGAATGGCATGAAATGTGGCCGTTATAGACGAGCCTCCTCATGGTCACGCTGGCGTATATGGCCGTGAATAGCCGGTTGCATTACATAGTCCCGCTGATGCCGCTGGTGATGAGTCTCGCGGCGGGAAAAATTGCCCGAGGGAATTCTATGCGGGTGGATATGCCAGAAGTTTCAGCCCTTCAATAAACCGATAATCCCGCTGATTCTTCGTAATGAAATCGTAACTCAGGACGATTGCAGTCGCGGCAATCAAAGAATCTGCAACAAGAAGTCCGTGGCTGAGCCGATATTTTCGAATGAGGGCGCTTGCAACGACGGATGCCTGTTCATTCAAATGGATAATCCTAAATCGCTCAAGAAGCCGGTCAGTGTTTCGCAATTCGGTCTTGTTCCTGCATCCAACAATCAATTCCATTTCGGTAATTGCAGAAACGCATAAGGTTGATTGTTGCTCCAGCCTCTGCACACACTGAATGGCCTGGACATTATCGGCCGCAAGATCAATCAAAATATCGGTGTCTATGACAGTCAAACTCATTTCTGTCCCCACTCGCGTTGGCGAAGTTCGCGCACCCATTTTGCGCTATCTTTTATATCTTCGCGATCTTTCCACATTCCGACAAAAGGCTCTTCTTCCAATTTGACGCGCTTCGTTTTTTTGCGCGCAACCGTTCCGTAACGCGTTTTGAGGAACGCGACAAAATCAGAGACTTGCTTCTGCGCTTCAGGGGGAAGGGAAGTAATATCCTGTAAGATTTGAGGTGTAGCCATAACTGCCTCCATCGCCAATTATAGCATGGCGATTATTCCTGAAATCCCGTCTTATACAACTTGTAATAATACCCGCCCTTCGCCAGCAAGTCGCGGTGAGTGCCCTGCTCGATGACCTTCCCATCGTGGATGACGACAATCCTGTCCGCGTTGGTGATCGTAGACAGGCGGTGCGCGATGACAAAGGATGTGCGTCCCTGCAGGAGCCGCGTGAGCGCGGACTGGATCACCTGCTCGGTTTGCGTGTCCACCGAAGAAGTGGCTTCGTCCAAAATCAAAATGCGCGGGTCGGCCAGCAGGGCGCGCGCAAACGAGATCAACTGCCGCTGTCCCACCGAGAGCAAAACCCCGCCTTCCTGCACCGATGTTTCGTAGCCATCCTTCAAATTGAAGATGAACTCGTGCGCGCCCACCGCCGTCGCCGCGGCAATCACTTCCTCGTCGCTCGCACCCAATCGCCCGAACAAAATATTTTCCTTCACCGTCCCGTTGAACAGGAACGGGTCCTGCAACACCATGCCCATCTGCCGGCGAAGCGATTGCTGAGTCACCGTCCGCAGGTCAACGCCGTCGACGCGGATGCAACCCGAAGTCGGGTCAGCGAAGCGGGCCACCAGCTTGACGAAAGTCGTCTTGCCCGCGCCCGTCTCGCCGACAAGCGCCACCGTCTCGCCCGCGCGGATGTCCAACTCGATGTCGGTCAGCACGGGAGTCGGATCGTCCGAATAATGGAAAGAGACCTGCTCGAAGCGGACGTCCCCGCGAATGGGAGGCAACTCGCCCGCGCCCGCCTCATCCTGGACCTCGACGGGGGTTTCCAACAACTGGAGGATTCGCTCGCCCCCCGCCATCGTGGACTGGAGCGTGTCGAAGCGGCGGAACAGATCGCGGATCGGCTCGAAGAAACGGTCAATGTACAGGATGAACGCCACCAGCACGCCCGCCGTGATGGACTCGCCCAGCACCGCCGTCCCGCCCACCCAGACCACCAGCGCGGTCGCGACCGCGCCGAGCACGTCCACAACGGGGGTGAAGGACGCGGCCACTTTAACGGCGCCCATGCTCACGTCCAGATGGTAGCGGTTCACATAGTCCCGAAAATTATCGTAGTTGTGAGTCTCGCGGCTGAACGCCTGCACCACGCGCACCCCGTTGATGTTCTCCGCTAAAACAGAATTCACCCACGAGATCGCCGAGCGGACTTTGCGATAGTTGCGCCGGGCGGCTCTTCGAAAGATGTAGGTCGCCAGCGCCATAAACGGCAGGACGGTGAAAGTGAGCAGCGAGAGTTTCAGGTCAATGGCAAGCATGGCGACGACGATGCCCACGATGGCAAACACGTCGCGGACGATTGCCAGCGCGGCCCAGGTGACAAACTCGCGCAGTGTGCCCACATCGTTGATGACGCGCGTGATGGCGCGTCCCACGCTGAAACGGGAATAGAATCCCAGCGACAGTGTTTGCAGGTGCTCGAACATGCGCGTGCGGACATCGTACAAAACGTGCTGGCCGACGCGCGACATGATGACGACGCGCAGGTAGTTCGTCCACCACTGGACCAGCATGACGAGGAGATAGATGATGAGTGTTTGCCGCAGGACTGCGAGATTCTTTGCCGCCAAGCCGTCATCCAGCGCAACCTTGACGAAGTACGGCCCCGAGACGCTGGTGATGGTGGCAACCGTCATCAACGCCAGCGCAAGGATGCCCTGCCGCAGGTAGGGTTGCATGAAACGCAAAAGTTTCCGCGCGATTTGCGGATCGTATTTTTTATCCAGCGCTTCTTCAGATTGAAGCACGTAGGCGGGAGGGATGATTTGCTTTTTCATTTCAACTCCTCGCTTCGCCCGATATGTTCCACAAATTCCTTCTGTCCCAGCTCCTCCATCTCATCCGCAAATCGTTCGTGGCCCTTCAACTGCAAATCGTAAATCTGGCGATACAGCCCGCCGTGCCTGAGCAATTCTTTGTGCGTGCCGCGCTGGACGATGCGCCCCTTGTCCATCACCACGATCATGTCCGCACGGCGCACGGTGGACAGGCGGTGCGCGATCACAAAGGTGGTGCGGCCTTCCATCAACTTGTCGAGCGCGGCCTGGATCAGTTTTTCGGTCTGCGTGTCCACCGAGGAGGTCGAGTCGTCCAAAATCAAAATGCGCGGGTCCATCAGCAAAGCGCGCGCAATCGCAACGCGCTGGCGCTGTCCGCCCGAGAGCGTCACACCGCGCTCGCCCACCACCGTTTCATATCTGTTGGGCAACTCCAGGATAAACTCATGCGCCTGCGCGGCCGCGGCCGCCGCAAAAATTTCCTCGTCCGTTGCGTCCGGTCGCCCATACGCGATGTTGGCCTTGATCGTGTCCGAAAACAACAGCGACGTTTGCAGGACGATCCCGATCTGACGCCGCAACGAGACCAGGTCGGCATCGCGGACGTCGCGCCCGTCCACGAGGACGCGGCCCGCGGTGACATCGTAAAAGCGCGGGATCAGGTTCACGAGCGACGTTTTGCCCGAACCCGTCTGCCCCATCAAAGCGACGATGCGGTTCGGCTCGACCTTTAGGTTGATCCCGTCCAACGCAGGGGTTCGTTCATCCAGATAACTCAGACCCGCCCCCTGGAATTCGACCTCGCCCCACAACTGACCCAGCCTCTCTGCCCCGCGCGGGGACTGGATCTCCGGCTGATGATCCAGCACCTCGAAAACGCGTTGCGCGCCCGCCGAAGCCTCGCCCGCCGCGTTGACGAGTTGGGTCAACTGTTGCGCGGGCGCGCCCAACAGAAGGATGTACGAGTTGAAGGCCACCAGTTCGCCGAGTGTTACTGTCCCATCCAATACCATCGGCCCGCCGAACCACAGCAGGAGAATCGTCCCTAACGCGATCAAAAAGTTGGAGAGCGGCATGATGCGCGCCCACTGGTCAATGACCCTCACCCAGTGCGTGAACACTTCGCGGTTGGCGATGTTGAACCGCTCGATCTCGTAATCTTCGCGCGCGAACGCGCGCACCACCTGCACCCCGCTGACGTTTTCCTGCAAGCGGTTCGAGACCTCGCCCACGGCGTAATCCACCTTGAAGAACAGCCCGCCGATGCGCGTCCCAAATTCCAGTGTCATGTAGATGAGCGGGATCATCGGCAGGAGCGCGATGATCGCCAGTTTCAAATTGTCCGCGGCCATCAGCCACAGGATGCCAACCGTCAACAGGACGAATTGGATCGTCTCGATGATGGCCGAACCCGCGAAACGCTGGATGGAACTAACGTCTTCGATACAGCGCGAAATCAACTGTCCCGATTGGGCGTGGTCGTGATAGGTGAACGGCTGGCGCTGGATGTGGTCGTACAGCCGGTTGCGGAGATCGTAGCCGATGCGCGCCGCGATCCACTCCGACAGGTAGCGCTGACAAAGGTTCAGGGCGGCCGCGCCCAGCCCAAGTCCGAGGAGAACGAGCGCGGAGCGGACCAGGGAAGCGGTCGCGCCCGCCAGCAGTCCCACATCCACCACCTGGCGCAGGACGCGCGGCACGATCAGCGAAAGGGCGGTGATCGCCAGGAGCAACATCAGATTGACGACAATTTGGGGGAGATACGGACGAATGAAAGTGCGGAGACGAAGAAGCGGCGACATGGCTTAAGGATACCACAGCAAATTTTGGTTGTGGAAAAAGTGACAAACGTCCGTTGCGTTTGCTACCGAGTTGTTCTATACTTGAAGCATTCCACGTCATCAGAGAGAAAATGAGCAAACGATCTTCTTCCATTCGTTTCGATCCGATTCACGTGCCGCGCCGCCTGCGCGAAGGACTCGAAGAAGCCAGCGATCTGCTGGAACGCCGCCATCCCAAAGAAGCGCTGGAAATTCTCGAAGAACTGGCAAAACGCCACCCCAACCAGCCGGATGTGCTGGGATTGATGGTCAATATTTATCACGACCTGAAAGACGATCGCGGCTATCTTCACGCCATACTCGCCTTGCACCGCCTGACGCCCAACCGCGCCGAAGTAAAACTGGGACTGGCGGGAGGCTACCTGGCAAATGGCCGCCCGGCCCTGGCCTATCACACCTTCCAGGAATTTCTCAAAAAATGGCCGAACCACAAACAAGCGGCCGGGGTTACAAAACTGCTCCCGGACCTGGATAAAGTTCTGGAAGAAGCGCTGGCCGATTTGAATCTCCCCCCAGCCCTCTCCCCCGAAAGCAAACTGGATTTTGCCTCCAAACACGAGGAAGCGCAGGTACTGATGGAAGCAGGGGAATTTGAACGGGGCAAACGGCTGGCAGAGACTCTCCTCAAGCAATTACCCCAATTTACCCCGGCGTTGAACAATCTCAGCCTCATCCAGTGGTTGGAAGGCAACCTGCCTGCGGCCATTGAGACGAGCCAAAAAATCCTGGAGCAGGAACCGGAGAACATCCACGCTCTTTCCAACCTGACCCGCTTCCTGTTCATGCAGGGGAAAACCGGGCAGGCGCGCCAAGTTGCGGCGCGCCTGCATGCCTCGCGCACCCCAGCCTTCCAATCCTGGATCAAAAAGATCGAAGCGTTATCCTTCATCGGCGATGACGAAGGTGTGTTGGCGCTGTTGGAAGAAGCCAGGCGGGCCAACGCGCTCGATGAATTGAACGGCCTCTTTTATCACTGGTGCGCCGCGGCCGCATACCGATTGGGGGATGCCGCGCGGGCGCGCGCTCACTGGCAAAAGGCGTTGAAACTTTCGCCCGGTTTCGAGTTGGCCTCCGCCAACCTGGAAGCCCTGAAAAAGGCTCCGCATGAAAGACTCTGTCCGCAGGCGTTTTCCGCAGACCTGTGGCTGCCGAAAAAAACCATCGAGGCGCTGGCTTCTATTGCAAAACAGGCCGCGTATCGAAAAGGCGGTCAAAGTTTCCAGGAAAAAATGAAGGAGTTCATAGAACGCCACCCAGTGATCGTTCACTTTGTCCCAATTGCGCTGAGGAACGGGGATGCTCCCGCCAGGGAAACTGCGCTGGATCTTGCAGACCTGTCCGAATACCCGGCGCTTCTGAACGACCTGAAAGATTTCGCGCAAAGCCAGGAAGGGACTGACGATTTACGGCTACAAGCCTTGCAAATCTTATCCAAGCATGGCGCTTTCCAGCCGGGGCAAAAAGTGGATATGTGGGTCAAGGGTAAGCGGACGCCCATCCTGACGCTCGGCTTCGAGATCACACCCGAGCCAATGTTGGATAAAATTAAACCCAGGGCATTGGACTTAATGAGCCAAGCCATCGAGGCCTTACGCGTTGAAGACGGTGTACGGGCTGAAAATTATCTGCGGGCGGCGTTAAAAATCGAGCCGGAACATCCCAGCCTGCTCAACAACCTGGCGCTGGCGCTGATGATGCAGCGCAAAAACGAAGAGGCCGAAGCGCTTCTCAAACACATCACCGAAGACTTCCCCGATTATTTCTTTGGACAGATAGCGCTGGCGCGCAAGTCCATCCTGGCGGGAGACCTGGAAAAAGCCCGCGCGATCATCAATCATTGGATGGAAACCAAAAAGCAATTTCACACCACTGAATTCAGCGCGCTGTGCAAAGCGCAGATTGACCTGTCCATTGAGGACGGCCAGTATGACAGCGTCGATTCCTGGCTGGAAATGTGGGAGAGAGTCTATCCAGAAGACCCCGAATTTAAAAACTACAGGAGACAAATAAAAGTAAGGAAAAATCTAGCAAAATTCATGCAGAAAAACTTAAAAGCAAAGGAGTAATGATGTCCGAACCCCGCAAGAAGATCACCCTTCCCTATCTTTTCGACAAGGTCGCCAAAAAAGAACCCATCACCTGGCTGACCTGCTACGATTATCCCACCGCCTATTTGCAGGAACAGGCGGGCATCGAAATGATTTTGGTCGGCGACAGCCTCGGCATGACCATGCTCGGCTACGACTCGACCCTGCCCGTCAAAATGGACGACATGATCCGCCACACACAGGCCGTGCGACGCGGCGCGCCCACCGCCTTCGTCATCGGCGACATGCCGTACATGACCTATCAGGATTCTGTCGAAAACGCCATCCGCAACGCGGGACGTTTCATGGCCGAGGCCGGTTGTGACGCCATCAAACTGGAGGGCGGCGCGGCGATGGCCGACCGCGTCAAAGGCATCGTGGACGCTGGGATTCCCGCCATCGGCCACCTCGGGCTGACGCCGCAATCGGTCGCCGCCCTGGGTGGGTTCCGTTTACAAGGGAAGTCCGCGGCCCTGGCGAAGAAGATCGCGGACGACGCCAAAGCGCTTGAAAAAGCGGGCGCGTTCGCCATCCTGCTCGAACTCGTCCCCGACCGATTGTGCCAGTTGATCACCGAGCGCGCCGAGGGTTGCATCATCATGTCGCTGGGATCGGGGCCTAACGCGCACGGTCAACTGCTGATCTACCATGACATGTTCGGGCTATATCCGAAGTTCAAACCGAAGATGGCCAAAGTCTACGGCAACGCAGGTGAAGTGATTCTCAGTGGGTTGAAAAACTATCACGATGAAGTCATCGGCGGACAGTTCCCCATGCAGGAAAACTATTTCGGCATGCCGGATGAGGAATACAACGAATTGAAGAAATTAGTCGGATAGTCTGATAGTCTGATAGTCAAATAGTCAGATAGTCGCGTGGTCGAATGGTTGATAGTCAGGATTTTGACCACGTGACTACTTGACTAAGGACTTGTGTAAAAATAAGTTCCGTGTTTCCGTCAGCAGTTGGACTGCTGACGGCTCGCAGTGCAATCGCGAAGCATCCCCGTGGGACTGCTCGCGAACTTTGAAATCGGGAAGTTATTTTTACACGGCTACTAAACGACTAAGCGACCCACTGACCAAACTACCATGCGACTACAAGACCAGGAGACAAAATGAACGACCTCCAAAAACTGCTCAAAATTTCCCCCGATAAACTCAAAGCCTTCAACTCCGTTTTGCTCGATCCCGATTCGCAGGTGATGAAAGACTTTTTCGCGGTGGTCGCGAAATACGGCACGCCGAAGGAAATCAATCGCAAACACCGCGCCGCGCGCAAGATGGAAAATCTCTTCAAGATCGTCGAAGAGCGCAATCCCGAGGCCGTGAAGGATTTGAAATGGCTGATCGAACAACGCGAGCGCGGCGCGTTCATTCCCGTGAAGGATTATCGCCGCAAAGTCCTGGGCGACGCGGCAAACACGATGAAATTCAAGGACAGGTACGCGGTCACGCTCGAAGTCTCCGCCCTGCAATATTTCCCGTGGGTGCGCGTCATGGCCGAGCAAGCCATCGCCAACAAGACCCTCGTGCCAGGGCGCTTCATCGCGGTCCGCAACATGAAGGAATCCGAAGCGGACGGCGACCTGCCCGCCATCGTCGCCGCGCTCGACATCATCGGCGCGTCCTTCGTCGAGACGCTGGACACGAAAGGCACCGACGGCTCCAATCCGCACCTCGGCGGCCCTGCCACCATCACGGGTTACTTCGGCGGCATCGGCCAACCCAACGAGCACGCGCTGCAATGGCTGGACGAGTTCCTCTACTACTACACCAACTACGGCGTCCAGCACGTGCTCAACTTCAACGCCGGCACGATCCTGCTCGGCTTCCTGCTCCATCGCATCGGCGTGGACATCCAATTCAAGATCTCGGTCTTCTTCGGCTCGGACAATCCCTATCACGCGCTGTGGATCATGGCGATGGCGAAACTGTTTAGCCGCGACGATGGGACGAGTCCGCTGATCGGATTCAATTGGTCGAACTCGATCAACAACCAGACCATGGAGTTGACCGCCGATTTTCGGAAGGCGCTCGGCTTCGAGAAGGTGATCCGCTTCGAGCACCACATTGTCGAGACGTGGAAGAGCATCGTTATCCAGCCCTATGACCGCCGCGCCGAACTGGTTGAGATCGCCGACCACGTGGCAAACATCGCCGCCAAGCACGAGGGCGGCGACCCCGAAGTGGACGCCGCCCGCGCCCGTCCCTCCGACCTGCTCGATTACTTCCGCGCCAAGGATGAAGTCATCGCCTCGGGCGACTGGGAAAACCTGCAAATCAACTTCCTCGACAAGGTCGCGGCCTGCAACCACTCCGCCTGGGATCTAACGAAGGCGGGGCTGAGTTTCATCGCGGCAAAGAAGTTACACAAGTAGTTTTGGTAGTTGGATAGTTTGGGAGTGCCGAGGTCTTGCGCATGAGGCGTGAGACCTCAGTATTTCTCGCGAGACAAGAGGATTCAACAATGACCAAACTGATTCAAGAAATCAAGGAGGATGTGGATTTTGTAAAATCACATTCCTTGCAACCAAAATGGTACAAAGTCCTGAAGGTGTTTATCCTTGTAGGTTTTCTGGCTGGGTACTATTCTTTTTTTGGATGGAATAAAACTGTCGTCTTCTTTGCGGTATTTCTCTTTTTGAGTCTCCTCGTACATCTGCTTTATCACACCAAAACAAACAAATGGAAGCGCAGCTGGCTCGATTTTGTCGTGATTAAAAAGGGGGACGAAATCAAGGCGAAGAGTATCGGCATATACTATTACTCGGCTATCATTTTCAACGCACTCCTCTCCGCCCTGATCAGCCAGGTGGTTCCATGAACAACTTCAACTTCCTCACCACCCACGTCGGCTCGGTGCCGCACAAAGACCCCGCCGACCTCACCCACCGCCTCGCCTCCTCGCTCGACATCCCCGCCTGGTTGCAACTCCCGCGCCGCAATTATCTGGAAAATATCTACACCCAATATGCCGCGACTCTCCCCGGCGCGGTCGTGGACGCGGAAAAAGAAAAAGCCGTGATGCGCACCGATGGCGATTTTGAAGCGCAACTCGAAGTCTTCTACCAATCCGTCATTGACGACCGGCTGGAAGACTTCGCCCTCACCCCCGATTGCGCGCTGGGATTCTTCGCCCTTCTGGATGAACTCAAGCCAAAACCCGCCGCCTGGGTCAAGGGACAGGTCATGGGTCCCATCAGTTTCGGCTTGACCGTCACCGACCAGAACCTGCGTGCCAGTCTCTACAACGAAACGCTGGCAGATGTGATCGTCAAGCACATGAGCATGACTTCCCGTTGGCAGGTGCGCCAGTTGAAGACCGCCGGAGAAAACGTGATCCTGTTCGTGGACGAACCCTACATGGCCTCCTTCGGTTCGGCCTTTATCAGTCTCAGCCGCGAGCAGGCGCTGGATTATATGAATGAAGTCTATGATGCGGTTCACAGCGAGGGCGCATTGGTCGGTGTGCATTGCTGTGGCAACACGGACTGGGGACTCCTGCTCGACTCCAAGGCAGATATCCTGAACCTCGACGCGTACAGCTTCCTCGAGAACCTGGCGCTCTACCCCACCGAGTTGCGCGCCTTTTTAGATCGCGGCGGCGCGGTCTGCTGGGGAATCGTCCCGAACAACGAAAAAATTCTGAACGAGACTCCTGTCTCGCTTGCGGACCGAATGAGGGCTGGCGTGAAACTCATCACAGACAAAGCAGCGGCACGCGGCGTGAACATTTCTCCGGATGAACTCGCCGCCCGGAGTTTGCTCTCCCCGGCCTGTGGACTGGGTTCAACTACTATCGAGATCGCGGATCAAGTATTCGAAAAGCTGGCGGAAATGAGCGCAATCTTGAAAAAAGGGTAATGACATATACTTGATGATTCTCTCGTATCATTCCCCGCCAGGCGAACGCACGCATCGAATGCCCAGACTGCTGTTGTAATAGATGGGACGGAACTGGTATCGATTCGTGGCACGGAGAACGTCCCCAAAGTTGGTCCACGATCCGCCTCGCACCACGCGGCCTTCGCCAGATGCGAAATCGCTCGATAGGGGGCCGGCTGGATTGCTGGCAAGCGAGTCGGTGTAATAGGTCGGCCCATACCAGTCTGCCGCCCACTCCCAAACGTTTCCGGCCAGATTGAAAATGCCATATACACTCACGCCATCCGGGTAGGAATCCACCGGCGCAGTGTCTGCATACCCATCGTCATAATTCCTGTTTGCCCCCTCTCCCGCACAATTACTGTCACAGGAGTTCGCTTTCGTTCCGTCAAAAGAATTACCCCACGGGTAAATGCGCCCGTCCAGGCCGCGCGCGGCTTTTTCCCACTCCGCATCAGTTGGCAGTCTCGTCCCGCGCCATTCGCAATAGGCATTCGCCATGTCCCAATCCACATACACAACAGGATAATTATCATACTGTGGATCGCTAAAATAACTTGGGCGGGTTTCGGAACCATCATTCCTGGGGGGAAGGCACGCGCCGCTATTGACGCACTCGCGGTAGGCGGCATTGCTCACCTCATAGATATCCATATAGAAGTCGTCCAGAAACACGGTATGCGCTGGTTCTTCATCCAGAAACCAATCCTGCACACATGTGCCGCCAATGTACAGTTTCTGGCATTCAATAAATGCTGTTTCTGCTGTGCCGCCCATTGTAAATTCACCAGCGGGCACGAGACGCATGGAAACGTCTTTTGCATCTGTGATTTCAACCCGGAGGGTCGGGATGATGGCAGGCGCGGTTGATTCTATGGGAATTGGCGATTCGGTGAGGATTGGTACTTCTGTGGAGATTGGCAATTCAGCGGGTGTTTCAGTCTTGGATGTTTGATTAACCCCCGCGCTGCCGGTCAATCCAGTGGACGGGCCGCCCGTCATGGAAATGCCGACAGCCACAACTATAAACCCGATAACGCCAAACAACACAATCCGTAGAATTCGGGAGGAATGGCGTGAATTTAAAAAAGGTGGTGTGGTACGCATTTATAATACTCCAAAAGCATTATAGTGTGAATCACTCCACTCCAGGCTCCTGGCCCCCATCTGTAAAGAGTATGCAAAGTGGCAATCCCCCTCGAAAAACACCATCAGGACAACAGAATCTTCGACATCATTCCCGAGACCGCTCGATACACTGGCGACGTGTCAGGCAGGTCCACCAGCGGCTTGCCGGAGAACTCGAAGGTAGTCAGTTCGCTGTCCACGGGGATGGTTCCTAGCAGGGGCACATCCATTTTTTCAGCGAAAGTCCGCAGGTCGGCTGGCATTTCGCCTGGGAGACGGTTGAGGATCAGGTACGCGTTCTCGATGCGGATGTCCAACTCTTTTCGCATATCGGCGATACGTTGCGCGGCGACCAGCCCGCGCTGGGTGGGGTCGCTGACGATGAGCAGATGCTGAACATCGCGCGTGGTGCGCCGCGAGAGATGCTCCATGCCCGCTTCGTTGTCAATGACCACAAAGGCATAATTTTTGCTCATCCCGTCAATCACTTCGCGCAGGTTGTGGTTGACGGCGCAGTAGCAGCCCTGCCCCTCCCCGCGTCCCATTGCGATCAGGTCGAAGCGGGAACCTTCCGCCAGCGCGGACTGGACATGGTAATCCAGGTAGTCGCGTTTGTTCATGCCGCCGGGCAGGACGCCCATCGCCGCGCCGCCGGTCGTCAGCGAGGATTTGACCTGCGCCAGCATATCCTCGCGGATGTCCCCGACCGTCCATTCGAGGTCGAGACCGAGAACCATGTTGAGGTTGCTGGACGGGTCCGCGTCAATGGCGAGAATGCTTCCCGGCTGGTTCTGCGCCAGCCATTTGATAATCATGCCTGAGACGGTGGTCTTACCGACGCCGCCTTTGCCTGCAAGTGCAATTGTGGTTGTCATAGGTTTCCTTTAGAAACCCGTTTTCTTCCCTTCGGGAAACCGGGTTTCTGTATGTAGGGCTGATTGTAGCAAAAAGCACCTGAGAAATCAGGTGCTTTTTGTCGTAATCTGATGTGCCGTTTGACGGGTTTCCCGCATCATGCCGAGTTTATCAAGCCATCACCTATTCTTGTAAACTTCCCTTCGACGACCAATTTCATAAACCACAACGAGCTGTTCATTTTCCAGCACCTGATAAATAGCGCGATAATCCCCAATTCGGTATTTCAGAAACTCGGACAGGTTTCCACTCAAAGGTTCCCGTCGAACAGTTTCGATATTTCCCGCCAGCCACTTCAATTTCTTCACGATACGTCGAGCGACTTCTCTGTCCAAAGAAGCCAAATCCTGCTCGGCGCGTTCCAGCATCTGGAGGCGATACACGCGGTTACAACCCCAGCCGCCTGGCCACATCATCCAGTGACCGGCCGCGTTCCCCGCGTTCCACAGCCGCCTTGCTTTTCAGTAATCTTTTGCGAACATCTTCACGCAAAACCAGACCTTCATCCGGATCGCCGAACATTTCCAGAAGTTTACTTTCAACAGACGACTCGATCACTTGCTGGAGTTCTTCTTTCGTCATTTGAGATACCATTTGTTCCATAGCACACCTCGCGCCTTTATTTTACTCGGTTTTCGAGCGCCCTCAATATCCAGGTTTCTCGGACCCCCAAAGGGGCGCTTCGCGGGAAACCTGGATATTCAGTCAACGCTCATATAAATAATTCAACTCACGGATTTGGTCGCGCAGTTCATCCGTCAACGCGGAGGCATCCATGCGCCAGTCCCAGTTGCCGCCGAGGCGGGAGGGATAGTTGAAACGCGCCTCCCCGCCGAGGGCGAGGAAATCCTGCATGGGGGCGACGGAAAAGACGGCCACCGAGTCCCAGGCGGCGCGGATGAGGCGCGCGGGGAATTCCTTGGCGGCGGCGCGCGTCGGGCGGAAATCCAAATAGCGGCAGGCAAATTCGCGTTCATGCTCGGGCGCGGACTCGTACCAGCCGCGCGTGGTGTCGTTGTCGTGGACGCCGGTGTAGACCACACAGTTGCGCGGAAAATGATGCGGCAGGAATGTGTTGTCGGGACCGGAGAAGGCGAATTGCAAAATCTTCATGCCGGGGAAGCCGTTCCCGTCCCGCAAGGCAACCACATCCTCTGTGATGAGACCCAGGTCTTCGGCGATGATCGGGAGATCGCCGAGGGATTGCTTCAGCGCGGTAAATAACTCCTCGCCGAGGGCAGGTATCCAATGTCCGTGCTCGGCGGTGGAATCGCTGGCAGGGATTTCGTAGTAGCCCGCGAAGCCGCGGAAGTGGTCGAGGCGGATGATGTCCACCTGCGCGAGCGTGGCGCGGAAACGCGCCAGCCACCAGGCGAAGCCCGTCTCTTTGTGCTTCTGCCAGTTGTAAAGCGGATTGCCCCACAACTGCCCGGTCGGGGAGAATAAATCCGGCGGGACGCCTGCCACCACGGTGGGACGCCTATCCTCGTCGAAGAAAAACAATTCCGGGTTGGCCCACGCGTCGGCGCTGTCGTAGGCCACGAAGATGGGGATGTCGCCGATTATTTTTATGCCGCGCGAGTTGGCGTGGGCGCGCAGGGCGTTCCACTGCTGGAAGAAGAGGAACTGATAAAACTTGTAACGCGTAATCGCGTCGGCGAGATCGGCACGCGCCTGGTCGAGGGCGCGGGGATCGCGCTTGCGCAGGGACGCCGGCCAGCCGCTCCACGATCCGCCGCCGTGTGATTCCTTGATGGACATGAAGAGGGCAAAATCGTCGAGCCAGGAGGACTCGTCAGCGCAGAAAATGTCGAAGCCCGTCCTGAGCGAAGTCGAAGGGTCGCGGCGAGCAGGCCCGGGGCTTGTCCTGAGCGAAGTCGAAGGGTCGGAAACGAAGCGCAGGTAGGCCCGTTCGAGCAGGTTCAACTTCCAGGGGATGATCCGCCCAAAGTCCACCTTCGTCCTGAGCGGAGGGGTGTTCTTCCCCGAAGTCGAAGGACGCATCGGGAATGTCGTCTTCTCGACCAGGTCGTCCGGGTGCAGGAAATTGTCGCGGAGCAGGAAGTCGGGGCTGATGAGGTAGGGATTGCCCGCGAAAGCCGAGAAACATTGGTAGGGCGAGTCGCCGTAGCCGGTGGGACCGAGGGGAAGCACCTGCCAGAGGCGCGTGCCGCTGTCGGCGAGGAAGTCTACGAAGCGGAAGGCCTCGGGGCCGAGGTCGCCGATGCCGTAGGGGCCGGGCAGGCTGGTGGGATGGAGGAGGATGCCGCTGGAGCGTTGGAAGGTCATGGTTGTCTACTGTGGAGTAAATCAGTTTTTTTGTACACGGATTTCACGGATGACTGCACTGAAAAAACTCTTTTCACCGCGAAGGCCGCGAAGAGCGCGAAGAAATTTATGAAGATTTCGAAGGGATGAGTGAAAAATCTTGAGGATTTCCTTCGCGTTTCTCAAGAAACCTTCGCGGTCTTCGCCTCTTCGCGGTGAGATTGACCTTTTTGCAGTGGACTCACGGATGACACGGATTTTGAAAAAGGATTTATCCGTGTGTATCTGCCGAAGGATCCGTGTCATCCGTGTGCAGATTTTTAACGCACTTTCGAGAGCAATGATTGATAGAGTTCGAAATATTCCCTGGCGGGTTGCGCCCACGAAAAATCTGCGCGCATGGCGGATTGTTGCAGGGCGCGCCAGCGTTCGCGGTCGGTGTAGACGGTGAGCGCCTTGACCAGCGCGGTGCGGAGCGAACGCGGCGCGGCAGACTTGAAGCGGAATCCCATCGCGTCGGTGACGGTGTCGCTCAGGCCGCCCGTGGCGTGGACGATGGGCAGGCATCCGTAACGCATGGCGATCATCTGGGCGAGGCCGCAGGGTTCGTAACGCGAGGGCATCAGGAGCATATCGGCGGCGGCGTAGATGTGACGCGCCAGTGCGCCGTCGAAGCGCAGTTCGGCGCGCACGCGCCCGGGGAATTCGGTCTGAAATTTGCGGGCGGCTTCCTCCAGCGCGGGGTCGCCTGTGCCGAGCAAAACAAATTGCCAGGGGATGTCGGTTATTTTTTCGAGAACGTTAAGCGCCAGGTCCACGCCTTTTTGGATGTCCATGCGCCCGACCATGGCGATCATCGGCGTGACGGGGTCCACGGGCAGGCCGAGTTTTTCCTGCAGGGCGGTCTTGTTCTTTTCGCGGATGGCGGGATTCTCGGCGGTGAATTGGAACGGGACGGCGGGATCGGTGGACGGGTCGAGCGAAACGGTATCAATGCCGTTCAGAATGCCGTGTAAGACTTCGCGATGGCGGTGGATGAAATCCTCCAGCCCGCAACCGAATTCGGGTGTGAGAATTTCATCCGCGTAGGTGGGCGAGACGGCCACGATGGCGTCCGCAGAAAAAAGCCCCAGTGGAAGCGGAAGGGCGCGCGCCCAATCGGGCAGGTCGGTCTGGGCGACGGTCAAACCGTAGGAGGCGAGAATGTCGGTCACGTCCGCGCCCATGTAGGGCAGGTTGTGCAACGTTAGCACGGAGACCGTCCCGGTCATCTCGCCCGCCCAGCGCTTGAGGAGCATGGCATACACGGCTAGCGCGGTGTGCCAGTCGTGCGCGTGGATCACGTCCACATTCCAATTGAGGACGCGCGGCAGTTCCAGCGCGGCGCGCGCGAAGAAGGCATATTTCTCCGCGTCCACGGCAGGGTTGGAGGAATAGACCGACCCAACCGAGGTGATCGGGTCGCCGCCGATCAGGTAAACGGGCATGCCGTCCAGCGCGGCTTCGGAGACTTGCACCGTCAGGTCTTTGCCGCCGCGTTCGAGCGGGAAGATGGCGAGGGGACGCGCGTCCGCTTTGATTACGCTATGGTGCGGCAGGACCAGCCTCACGTCCAGGAGAGTATCGCCGCGCACGTCCGCGGGCAAATTCCGCAGGGCGCGCGGCAGAGCGCTGGCCACGTCGCCCAGTCCGCCCACTTTCACAAACGGTTCGGCTTCCGCCGCCAGGAAGAGCACGTTGATGGTTTTCGGCATGGGGCAATTGTAACGTGAATTGGGAATTTTTTTACAATCCGCTCATATTTGGATAACGTTCGCATGGCATAATGCGGACGGAAAGGAACCCCGATGAAACGGACAATTCTCTGCGCGCTTGCCATCCTGTTCGTGACGACGTCCTGCCGCTTCACGCGGGACCTTGGGCCTGCTCCCGCGCCGGACGCGTCATCCACGCCCGCGCCGACTCCGCCCGCCGCGCGCCCCGCGACGGAATCCGCAGACCCCGTCCTCAACCTGCGCTACAGCGACGAGCCTGCCGCCCACGCCGAATCCCTCAGCCTCGACGTGTATCCCGCCACAGGCGCGGACCTGCCCGTGGTGATCTTCGTGCACGGCGGCGGCTGGTTCCGCGGCGACAAGTCCAACGTGGACGCCAAGCCTGCCGGGTTCAATGCGCGCGGGTTCGTCTTCGTCTCGGTCAACTATCGCCTGATCCCCGAAGTGGACGTGACCCGCCAAATGCAGGATGTGGCGCGTGCCGTCGCCTGGGTGAAACAAAACATCCGTCAATATGGCGGCGACCCCTCGCGCCTGTTCCTGATGGGACATTCCGCGGGCGGGCATCTCGTCTCCCTGCTCGGCACGGACGAATCCTACCTGCGCGCCGAGGGGCTTTCACTTAAAGATATTCGGGGCGTCGTCTCGCTCGACACGCAGGCGTATGACATCTATAAACTGATGTTCAACCTGCCTCCTACCGGCGGAGAGGTTTATCGGGAAACCTTTGGCGACGATCCCGAATTCTGGAAGGCCATGTCGCCGCAACGACATGCGGCGGCGGACAAAAACATTCCTCCCTTTGCGGTTGTTTACACGGAGGGGAAGGAAAGCCGCGCCACCCTCTCGAAAGAATTCTTTGCCAGCCTGCAAGAGGCGGGCATCCCTTCCGTGCTCTTTCCCGCGCCCGAAAAAACGCACGGGCAACTCAACCGCGAATTCGGCCTGCCCAATGACCGCATCAGCAAACTTGTTTTCGAGTGGTTGGAGGAATTGCTGCGCTGACCCCTCCCTACCCTCCCTCAAATCAAAGAACAGATTTGGGGGAGGTTGTCAACTTTTCTGGCGGCGAAGCAATCCCCGCGTTGTTATCCAGAAACCCGTTTTCTCGGCCCCACTCCGCTTCGCTTCGGGGGTAATAAAGAAAACGGGTTTCTGGTTTTTGATTTGGTATACTCGCCGCATCAAACTTTTGGAGGGCAGTATGGCTGTTGCGGCTCCAGTCCCGAGCACGTGGCGGGGATTGTCCGCGCAGTGAAGTGAGAGGCGAGAGGGTGCGTCGCACCTGCTTTGACGAGACGATCCAACCGAGTGAGTTTATCTGCTTAAGGAGATTCAATCACCCGCTTGGTGCGACGCACTCCATGCGAACGCCCAACCGCCCGAGGGATGAAAGCCTCGGGCGGTTGGGTTTTTGTGCGCGGTCTTGACTCCGCTCGCGTTAGTCGTGACCGACGAACTGCCGAGGTGGTCACCGAGCAGGTAGGACAGCGTCCCGTTCGTGCGGACGGCGATTCGGGTCGTCCCCGCGAAATTTATCTTAACAGAATTTCTTCCTGCAACCACCTGACCAAGCGATTTACGATTGACCGTAACCGTTCGGGGGAAATGCGCCCCAAACGCGCGCTGACTACGGATGGTTGTACACTTGCCAGCCGCGCCAGGCGAATAACGGAACGGGTTTTCAGCCCGGTTTGCGCGAAATCCTCTTCCGCCGGATCAAGTATTTCGTCAAACTGCGGCGCGGCCTGATAGTCCCGCGAGGTGATGAGCGCCAGCAATAAGTCGGCATGGTTTCCGGGCGCCACCGCCAGCGTCAGGGCGGGGCGAAGTTTTCCTTCGAGCAAGTCCGCCTGCGGAAAGCGGATGAGAAGGATATCGCCAGGTTTCATGGCTTCTCGTAGATTTCCTGCGCGTCGGCCAGTGAATATTCAACGTCATCCTCTTCGCGGAAGAATTGCTCCAACGTAAAATCCTGCCACTGGTGAAGCGTCCATTCTTCATACGAGAGCGGCGTTTGTTTTTTTGCGATTACGAATAACGTAAAATCCGCAACCTGTTCGACAAGTTCGTCCGGTAAAGCGTCAATCCGTTTATGGAGTTGTTCGCGAACCTGCATTTCGCTCATTTCTGCCTCCTGTGTACCTTTTTCAGTTCAAGCGGGTGTGTGCGCAAATTATAACCCTCCTCATCCTTTCCAGAACATCCATTTTCAAAGGATTGGAACTCGTGCCTTTGACATCTCGCTGACCCGTAAACTTGTAGTCCGTGCCGAGAGCGCCGGAGGAGTCCTAAAGGATGCTTCGCGATAGCGCGTCTCGCCGAAGGCTCTGTAGAGCGCGGAGGCGGTCTTGACTCCGCTCGCGTTGACGGTGACCGACGAACTGCCGAGGTGGTCACCCAGCAGGTAGGACAGCGTCCCGTTCGTGCGGACGGCGAGTCGGGTCGCGCCCGCGAAATAATACTTGGTGACCGTCGTCCCCTTTTTCTCGTAGTGTTGACCAACATAATACGTGGTCACGCCGTTGACGATGGATTTTACCCGGCGTACCTATCGTTATGGAAATACATTTTCTTTTAACTTGAGGCAGGCATTTTGTGGGTCGCCAGTCATCAAAATGGAAAATTCTTCCAGTGTTAGTGAAGTCGCTTCTTCCAGTGAAACACCAAGAGAAGGGGGATATTGAGGATTTTTGCCCATCCAAATACGCACATCATTCCATTGGTTAATTAGCGGGCATGTTTGGACGAAAGACCCATCGAACGTATAATCATAACCGTAGTACTCAACAATTAGGTCTACTGTATCAAAATACAGAACTATTGAATAGTCGGGGGTTGGTGCGACCCTGCCCAGAAAAAAGTCCACGCGTGATGGTGTCCCATATCTTGTGATCAATGTCTCAGGAGAATAGGTTGACCATTCCCGCGGAACTTCTTCTTGCTGTGTTTCGGGAGTAATGTAAACAGTAAGAGTTGTTACGATATTATTCTGCACCGCAAGAAGAGGACTGACCGACAAGCCATTATCAAAGTCATAGGCACTATCATAGAACTCTTTACCGTCCAACGTATTTGTGTATTCGAGTGAAAATCTCAACTTGGCAAAGATATTCTTTGCTTCTCCTAGTGTGGTTTGTCCTGGCACGATTCCCCAGAAACAGGGGGCGGTACAATCCACAGGCTCTCGCAAAAGAGTACGAATGGTTTCTTTCGCCTGCTCGGGTTCCAGGGCGACGGGCGGTGTCAAGGTCGCGGTTATCGTAGGAGCAGGTGAAGGCGTGGATGTTACAGAAACAACCGTCGGTGAAGGAGGTCGCGTCTTCGTTATTGTTGGTAACGCCGTTGAGTCCGCAGACGCGCATCCCACGAGACTTAATGCAATCATCAGAAGAAGATACAAAAGCATAGGTTTCATCTTGAAAGCCTTCCTGCACGGTATGTGAACACTATGGGACGCCTATATACGGAGCAAGCGCACTTGTGACGAAATTGTACATGGCTATTCCTTCGGATTTCGCCAAATTTATATTTCCTGCCGCATAGTTTGCGAAAATATCTGCCCAGTGTTCTTGTGCGCCGATAGTAGGGTCAGCTAGAATTGAATATGGGTGCTGGATAGCATTATTACCAGTAGGTGCAAAACTCTCGTCCTCGAGCCTTAAAGGTAACGGGCGCAAAG
>CAYJLS010000028.1:0-32787 GCA_964371065.1 uncultured Anaerolineaceae bacterium
GCGAGCCACGTAGTGACGATTTCAATCGTCCACCCAAACGACTGAAGTCGTTACTACATGGCATCTCCTCCCCGTAGTGAGGAATCCTTTCGATGAGAAAAATTTATCCACTTCTTGTTTTGCTCGCGTTGACTCTCTCCGCCTGCTCCGCCGCGCCCCAGTCCCTGCCGACCGTGATCGTGGAACCGACCAGTCCGCCGCGGACGGGCAACCTCCCGCAGACCGAGGCCGATGTCCCGCGCGTGACGGTGGAGCAGGCGCTGACCGCGTTGAACAGCGGCGCGGCCGTCATCGTGGATGTCCGCAGTACGGAGTCGTTCGTGGCAGGTCATATTGCGGGCGCGCTGTCCATCCCGCTGGCGCGCATCGAGTCCAATCCCGCCAGTGTGACGCTCGATAAAAACCAGTGGATCATCACCTACTGCACCTGATTCAACGAGCATACCAGCGCCCGTGCGGCGTTCCTCCTGTTGCATAATGGCTTCGCAAAAGTCACTCCCATTCTCGGCGGGCTGGAGGCGTGGATTAACGCAGGATTCCCGATGGAGCCATAAATCGGGCATCGGTAGTGTGTCGCACCTGCCTAAAAGGTGAGATGCGCTCAAAATTCCTGTGATATACTTTTCGCCATGAGTAAAATCCTCAAACCCCAAAAAGTGGATTTTTCCGAACTGACCCGTATGCTTGAAAAATACGAGCACAAGTTCGGCTATTCCACCATTGAATTCTTTCGCCGCTATTCCAATGGCAAACTCGGCGACGATGACGAATTCATGATGTGGGCGGGTATTTACCATCTCTATCTCACATCCCTGCCGGTTCGTAAATTCATGCGCGAAGAAGTTGCTTTGGCTGCATGAACATCGAGGATTACTTTTCAGGCATCGAATGAAGTCTGCGCCGGGTCAAGGGGACGAAGATTCATGATCAAATCACTTGCCTGGCATCGGATGACTTCAACGGTCTTGTCCGATGCCGGGTTTTGTTTTGGGACGAAAGTTTTCTCGACTTGTACGAGGTCGTAAGCACAGAATTGGGGCATCCCGTTAAAATCCATTACGCGTACACCTATATGCGGGGAAAGGAACGCATCTTTCGTTACGACAATGCGCCCCATCATCCAGAGACTTCCACTCACCCACATCACAAGCACACGGGAGTGCGCGATGCTTTGTTACCTGCAACGGAACCCACCCTTGCTCAAATCCTGAACGAGATTGAAAAATTGTTGAACGAATAGTAGAAACGGGCCGGGAAAACGCGCGGGCGGCGAGACCGCTCAAAGCTTGTGCTGAGCGAAGTCGAAGCATCACGCGTGAAGCGAAGAATCAAAAAAGGACGCGCCCTCGTCGGACGCGTCCTTTTCATTACGGAATACGCAACACGCACTACGCATCACACGCTACGAACTACGCGCTCCCCGTCAACCAGCCGCGCAATTTCATGGCCTTCACCACGCGGTCAATCGCGACCATGTAGGCCGCGTCGCGCAGGTAGACTTTTTTCTTCTTGCTCATGTCCAGCACGCCGTGGAAGGCGACGGTCATCTTGGTGTCGAGTTTCTCCAGCACTTCTTCCTTCGTCCAATAGAAGTTCATATCGTTCTGGACGCTCTCGAAGTAGGAGCAGGTGACGCCGCCTGCGTTGCACAAAAAGTCGGGGATCACGAAAATTTTATTCTCCTTGAAGAATTCATCCGCCTCGGGCGTGGTGGGGCCGTTGGCGCCTTCGGCCATGATCTTGACGCGCTTGGAAATCTTCTTGATGGTCTCGGCGTTGACCTGGCCTTCTTTGGCGGCCGGGATGAGAACGTCCACATCCTTGCCGATCCAGGCATCGCCGTTTTCCACCACATAGCCGGCCTTCAAGGCCTTGGCTTTGTTGATCGTGCCGTACTGATCCACGATGGTCATCAGGAAGTGCGGGTTAATGCCGTCCTTGTGGCTGTAGGTGAAGACCTTCTTCTCGTGGCGGTCGTAGCACGAGACGCATTCCACCTTGCCGCCCAGCATTTCCACGAAGCCGATGGCGGCATATTGCGCCACGTTGCCGAAGCCCTGGATGGCCGCCACCATTTTGGTGGAATCCAACTTCAAATGTTTCATGGCTTCGCGCACGGTGTAGATCACGCCGTAACCGGTGGCTTCGGTGCGTCCGAGTGAGCCGCCGCTGCCGAGCGGTTTGCCGGTCACCACACCCGGCGTGAACTGTCCGGCCTGCTTGGAATATTCATCCATCATCCAGCCCATCATTTGAGAGGTAGTGCCCATGTCGGGAGCGGGCACATCCTGGCGGGGACCAATATTCCGCCACATATTCTGTACCCAGCCGCGGCACAGGCTCTCTTTTTCCTCGGTCGAAAGCGTCGAAGGATCCACGATGATGCCGCCCTTACTGCCACCCAGCGGAATATCCGCCACGGCGCATTTCCAGGTCATCCACATGGATAAGGCACGCACGGTGTCCATCGTTTCGTCCGCCGCGAAGCGGATGCCGCCCTTGTTGGGGCCGCGCGCGTCGTTGTGCTGGATGCGGAAGCCGGTGAAAACCTTCAACGAGCCGTTGTCCATGCGTACCGGGATACGAAAGGTAAATTCGCGCGCCGGCCAGCGTAACACTTCGGCTACGTCGGGCTTCAGTTTAAGCAACTTAGCCACGTGGTCAAATTGCTTCTGCGCCATTTCGAAAGCATTGATTGATTGGGTCATGTTTTTCTCCTGAAAAAATATAAACGGGCTCCCCGGATGGAAGCCCGCTTACAAAATGCCTATGTTCAAAACTTGATTCATCGCAACAAATTCCTTGCCACTGGCTCAAGGGTACACGAAATTCATTTTTCCGTCAATGTGACGAATTTCATTTGGTTTTATGACCGCAATTGTCTCTCCAACTCCCGGCGCACCACCTGCGGATTGGCCTTGCCCGCCGCCTTTTTCATCACCTGTCCAAATAAAAAATTCAACACCGTCTCCTTCCCGGACTTGTAACTGGTCACCTCGTCCGGATTCTCCTCCAGCGCCTGGCGGACGATCTCGGCGATGAGGCCCGCGTCCGAGACTTGTTTCAGCCCGCGCGCGGCGACGATTTCCGCCGCGCCGCGTCCGTTTTCGGACATTTCCGCGAGGACTTCCCGGCCCGTTGCCTGATTGATTTCCCCGCCCGCGACCAATCCCACCAAATCGGCCAGCGCCTCCGCCCGGACCTTGAAGCGGTCTGCCGTTTCCCCGCGCGTTTTCATCAGCCCGAACAGCTCCCCTAAAATCCAATTTGCGATGTTCTTGGGATTTACGATTGCCGATTTACGATTTACGATTGCCGCTTCAAAATAATCCGCTGTTGATTTTTCCTCCACGAGGCGCGCCGCGTCGTACTCGGACAGTTCGTATTGTGAGACGAAGCGCTGGAAGCGGGCGCGCGGCAGTTCGGGCAGGTCGGTGCGGACGCGCGCCAGCCAGGCCTCGTCCACTTTGAGCGGAGGCAGGTCCGGTTCGGGGAAGTAGCGATAGTCGTGCGCGTCTTCTTTGCTCCGCTGGGAATACGTCCTCTCGCTGGCCTCGTTCCAGCCCAGAGTCTCCTGCTCGACGGTTCCGCCTGAATCCAGGACTTTGCTTTGCCGCTCGATTTCATAAACGATGGCGCGCTCCAGAGCGCGGAACGAATTAAGATTCTTGACCTCGGTTCGCGTCCCCAACTCATCCATACCCACAGGCCGCACCGAAACATTCGCCTCGAAACGGATGACGCCCTTCTCCATATCCCCGCTGTTGACCTCGAGATAGCGCAAAATGTGACGCAACGCCTCACCATACGCTACGGCTTCCTCGGCGGAATGGATGTCTGGCTCGCTGACGATTTCCAGCAATGGCACACCCGCGCGATTCAAATCCAACAGGCTGTACGGATGGGGCTTGCCCTCATCCCTGCCTGGACGAGGGCGAGCCTCGTCCCTACCTTCGACATGCGTTAACTTCCCCGTGTCCTCCTCCAGATGCACGCGGCGCACGCGGATGATCCGCTCGCCTGTGCTGGTGTGGATGACAAGCTGTCCATGTTCCGCCAGCGGCTGTTCGTATTGCGAGATCTGGTAGCCTTTGGGAAGATCGGGATAAAAATAATTCTTGCGCGCAAACACGCTGACCGGGTTGATCGCGCATTCCAGCGCCAGCGCCACGCGGATGCCGAACTCGACGGCCTTCTGGTTGACGACGGGCAGAGTCCCTGGCATGCCCGAGCAAACGGGACACACCGCGCTGTTCGGCGCGGCGACGGTATTGTCCACCACCGCGCAGGCGCAGAACATCTTGGATTTGGTCTGTAATTCAGCGTGGACTTCAAGTCCGATGACGGGTTCGTAGGGCATTTTTCAAACACGAAGGGCACAAAGGATACGAAGGGAAAAGACTCGCGGAAAACTTTGTGCTTCTTCGTGACCTTTGTGTTTAAACGAATTTCGGCGCGCGTTTTTCGAGGAACGCCTTCACGCCCTCTTTATGTTCCGCAGATCGGCCCGCCTCCTCCTGCAAATCCGCTTCTGTCACAAGAACATCTTCGAGGTGCGGGTACATGGCTTTATTGAAGGCTATTTTCGTTTTGCCATACGCGCCGATGGGACCTGCCGCCAGTTTTTCCGCAGTGGCTTGCACCTCTTCCATCAGGTTGAACGGCACGACGCGGTTGACCAGTCCCCACTTGAGCGCGGTCTCGGCGGAGATGGGTTGGTTGCTGAAATAGAATTCCGTTGCGCGGCCGATGCCGATCAGCGCGGGCAGGAAAAGCGAGACGCCGCTGTCGGGGACGAGTCCAATGCCGCTGAAGCCGACCACGAACTTGGCTTCGTCGGCCGCGATTCGCAGGTCACAGACCAGCGCCACGCCGAGACTGGCGCCCGCGCACATGCCATTGATCGCGGCAAGGACGGGTTTCTCGATCTGGCGGATTTTCAGGATGAGGGGGTTGTATGTCTGCTGGAGATGTTCGCGGTAGGAGATGTTCCCGGCTCCCGCCAGCATTTCGGTGATGTCGTGGCCCGCGCCGAAGGCGGTGCCCTCGCCCGTCAACACGAGGACGCGCGTCTTCGGGTCGCGGGCGGACTCGTCGAGGGCGCGCAGGAGGGCGTAGATCAACTCCAGGTTGAAGGCGTTGGCGCGCGCAGGCCGATCAAACGTCAGGGTGCGGACACCCGCTGAAAGGTCAGAAAGAAGCGTTGGCATGGGATGTAGAAAAAAGACCGGGCGCGCGGCCCGGTCGAATTAGTCGAGTCCGTCCTCGGCGGAGTCGTCTTCGCCCGAGTCGAATTCCAGTTTCACTTTGTCGCTGTCGAGGCAGATCCACAGCAGCAGCACGTGGCCGTCGGGAGACTCAACATTGCGGGCGGCGATGATGGGAGCGGTCTGCTCGAGGCCGAGTTCGTTGCGGTAGTGCAGGTGGATGTCGGCCCGGCTGCGCCAGGCGCGGTAACAGCGTTCGACCAGCGAGGGGCCGTTGAACGTACGCAGACGCGTGAGCAGGGGGATGGAGAAGCGCGGGCCTTCGTTGAGACCCATGGCCCAGCCGTCGTTGACGGCTTCGAAAATGGGCGGCGGACCTTCGATGATTGTGATTTTATCGTCCATGGATAAACCTATGTGTGGGGGATGATACCATAAAAGAATCGGAGAGTTTAGTTGATGTTGCGTGTCCAATGATATACTTACAGCGTAAGCACAAAAAGGAGATTTCGATGGTAAGAAAAATATTTAGAACAGGCAACAGCATGGTTGTCTCCTTGCCCAAAAATGCTCTCGATCAATTGGGGATGGAAGAGGGGGCGGACGTTCATGTGGAATTGGATCAGGAAAACCGCCAAATTGTCATCCGTCCAGTTGAACTCCCCATTGCGGGAAGTATTGACGACGCGTTTGCCCATCGAGTGGCTGATTTAATTGAAAAATACCGCCCGGCATTGGAAGCGCTGGCAAAAAAATGAATTACCTGACTGCCGAGCAGGTTGTTTTTATTCACGCGTTTGTTGTAGATGAAACTGGCGGATCGCATGGCGTGAGAGACTTGGGACTACTTGAATCAGCTGTGGCGCGGCCGCAGGCAACTTTTGACGGGGATGACTTGCATCCCGATATTTTTATCAAAGCCGCGGCGCTCCTGCACGCATTAATTCAAAACCACCCATTTGTGGATGGTAATAAAAGAACTGGCACATTGGCAGCCATTCTTTTTTTGGAACTCAATGGGTATGAACTTAACGCAAAAAATAAAGAATTGGAATCATTTGCGTTGAGAGTGGCGATCTCCAGGATCAGTCTTTCTGAAATTGCCGATTGGCTTCGCAAAAAAAGTGAGTAATTGTGGGCAACAAACTCGTCCCCAAGATCATCCTCGAAGGCACGCGCCTGACCTTCAAAACCGACATCGCCTTCGCACTCAACGAACACCCTCGCATCGTGGGGCCGCGCAAGTACCGCTATCATTCGCCGCTCATTTCCGCCGAGTGGTGCGCCTTCACCAACTTTCCGTGGGGACGCGGTCCGATCAACTTCGAACCGCACGAGGAAACCCTGGCAATGGAGACCTACGCCACGTGGGCCAAACTCTTCGAATTGCAAAAATATTATTCGTGGATCGTGGACCGCTTTCACATTTCCACACGCGCATATCAACTCACCACCTACGGCAAGAATTATGATTTTCGCTGGCTGGAGGAACGTCTCGCCCCGTTGGGCTTCCACCTCGTCCTGCTGGCGCGCTCGCCTGAATCATTCGACGCCGCGCGCGCCGAACGGCTCAAGGTGTCCGGCAAACCCTCGCAATACGATGACTTGCAGATTTTCATCGAGGAACAGGAACTGCTCCGCAGGCTGGCGGGCGAATCGATTCTCCCGCGCCTCGAACTGGACATCTCGGACAACGACATCCCCCGCGCCGTCGAGCGCATCGCCGACTGGATGGAATCCACCGGCGGGTTGTGGATGAAGGATTAGCCATGCACAAACTCATTATCATCTTCGGCCAGCCGCTCGACTCGCTGGCGTTCGTCACCGGCTGGCAGGCTTTTCTCCACATGGCCGAGCAGATGCCCGGCTTGCGCCGCGAAACGGTCAGCCTGATTGACGATGTGATCTATGGCGAAAATAAACCGCGCCCGTTCAAGATCCACGAACTTTATTTCGACGACCGCGCCGCGCTGGATGCCGCGCTGGCCTCCGACGCCGGCCAGCAGGCAGGCGAATGGCTGCACCAATTCACTGGCGGAAATTTCAGCCTGCTCACCGCGCCGCACCAGGAAGCCACCGCAAAGGATTTCAAGAAGAAGCCAGGCCGCGCACGATCCGCTTGACCAGCCCCGGCCCGTGATACACCAGCCCCGTGTAAACCTGCGCCAACGTCGCCCCCATGTCGAGGCGGCGTTGCGCGTCTGCGAGACTCATGATCCCGCCCGCGCTGACGACGGGGATTTTCCCGTCCACCGTTTTCACCACTTGACCCAGAACCGCCTCGCTCCTGACCCTGAGCGGACTCCCGCTTAACCCGCCCGATTCGCCCGCGCGCGCGGAGCGCAACCCCTCGCGCCCCAGCGTGGTGTTGGCGGCGATGACGCCGTCCATGTGCGTTTGCAGGATCACGCCCAGGGCGTCGTCCAACTCTTTTTCGGAGAGGTCCGGCGCGAGTTTGACGAGCAGCGGAAGTTTTTTATCCAGTTTCGCCTCCTCCATCTTTCGTTGCGCGTCCAGTTGGATAAGCAGGCTTTCGAGCGCGGCGCGTCCCTGCAAGGCGCGCAGTCCCAGCGTGTTGGGCGAACTGACGTTGATGGCCAGGTAATCGGCGCGCGGGGCGAAGTTCTGCAGGAGGGCAAGGTAATCCAACACCGCTTCTTCATTGGGCGTGGACTTGTTCCTGCCGAGATTGACTCCGAGAACAAAAGAGGGCTTGCGCGGCCGCACGCCGATGACGCGCTGATAAAAATTTATTTTTTCAACGGGGGTTAACTGCTTTCGCACAAACGCCGAGCCGCGGCTGGGGAAGCCCATGCGGTTAATGACCGCCTCGTCCTCGGGCAGGCGGAACACGCGCGGCTTCGGATTCCCGCCCTGCGGCATCGGCGTGACCGTGCCAACCTCGATGTGGCCGAAACCCAGCGCGCCCAGTCCCCGCACCGCCAGCGCGTCCTTGTCATAGCCCGCCGCGAGGCCAACGGGATTCTTAAAGGTCAGGCCGAAGGCGTGGACGGGTTTGGATGGAGATTTGTAAATCGTTTCGAGAAGCCAGAGCGCGGGAGGAAAGAATTGCACGCCGCGCAGCGCGTACAGCGTAAGCAGGTGCGCGGTTTCGGGGTTGATGCGGAAGAGGAGCGGGCGGAAGAGACGATACATCATGGCACGCTGTAAATCCAGAAATCGTGCGGGTCAAAGGTAGATTCGTAACGCCGCAGTTGTCCCAGCGGATACAGGGATTGCAACAGCGCCAGCGTTTCCTGGTCGTCAATCGTCGCCATGAAAATTTTCGGCCCGGCGGCGTTCAGCGTGTCGGGAAGTTTCTCGCGCGACATGGCGATGTCCCGCCCCGGCAGGCCTGCCCAAATGGGCGCCAGGCGCGTGTCCACCCAATAGGGATATGGCACGATCCATACATTGTCCGCCGGCACGCCGCGCTGGATGGCGTCCTTCATCACCGCGCCCATCTCGGACGTGTTCCACGCTCTTTGTGTATATTGCTCGTTATATTGGCGAAAGACGAGATCGTAATTCTGGATGCTCGACAGGACGAGCAGGATGCCCGCCAGCCCCCAGCCCAGCGCGGCCCGCTTCTTTCCTGACCCGAAGGCGGTCAGCAGGCCATCCAGCGCGACGCCCACGACCAGGAAGGCCGGCACGATGGCGCCCGCTGCGCGGTTCAGGGACGGGTTCTCGGTGGGAAAGGCCAGCGACAGGATCGAGGGCATCTGCATCATCGGGATGGCGAGCAGGACGACCAGGTCGGTCCAATGGCGCGAGCGGACGTAGCGCGCCAGCAGGAGCAATACGCCCAGCAGGAACAGCGCGCCGCTGACCACGTCCAGCGCGGGGCGCAAGGGAATCGAATGCACCCAAATGATGCCGTTATTCCAGTTGAATTCCTTGGCCGCATTCCACAGGTTGCCGAGGAAGAGTTGCCAGGCAGGCCCCGGCAAGGGGCGTTCCATCGAGCCAAGCCGCGTCAGGGCGCGATAGCCAAACTGGTCGGGATACTGGGTGGCGAAACGCGCCAGCGGAATAAAAAGCATGAACGAGGTCAGCGCCAGCAATCCCAACCAGAGCAGGGTCTGCTTGCGGATGGTTTTATCGCGCGCGTGCAGGAGGTAGACGCCAACGATGGCAACCACCGCAAAGGGCATGATGCGGAAGGGAGTGTAGCCGTTCAAGCCGAGACCAAGCGCAATGCCTGCCAGGATAAAGTCATTACGGCGCTGGAGGCGCAGTCCGCGCAGGAGGTAATACAGCGTCGGCGCGACGAACAGCGGATAGAACGAAATCCGCAGGGCGAAACGCTCGATCACGTTCGGCCAGTAGGCGATGCCCGCGAAGGCCACCGCCAGCAGTCCGATGCGCGCGCTCCCCATCTCCTTGCCGAGCAGGTAGAGATACGGCAACATCAGCAATCCGCCGATGACCGCCGCAATCTTGATGGTCAGGAATGAAATGCCTGTCGCAGATCCCGCCACCCACGCGGACAGGTAAATGTAGAGCGGTTCGCGTCCCGTGTTGCGCGGGAAGAAAATGGAATATTTCCCGTTGGTGATATCCAGCACATCCCATAGTTTTTCGGCATGGTCGCTGGTCATCTCCGGCACAACCGCGCTGAGACGATAAAAGCGGAAGAACAACGTCAACGCGATGACCGCCAGCACGAGCAATCCCCAGCGTGTGAGGCGGAACCGCGAGGAGGAGGCCGCGATCTTTTTCCACAAAGACTGCGGCTCCTTCAGCCAAAACGCGTAGATAAAAAGGACGAGCGACAGAATCCAAACGGTCAAATTCAGGCCCGTGAACTGGTTGCCCGACATCAGCAGGAATGCCGCCGCCCCGAAAATGAGAGAGGCGATGAACGCCTCCGCGCGCACGGTGAGCGGATCCGCGTTGACCTGCGCGGCGGGCAGGGGCGCGGGCGACAACTCGCGGCGCAGGAAGGCCCACAGCGCCAGTCCGAACGCGGCCATGTAGAGCGGAACACCGAGCATCGCATTCTGGTCCGGCGGCTCGAAGGTCCGCTGGGCGAGGAGCGCGAGGAGCAAGGCGAGCAGGGAACGCCAGGGGAAGGTGTTTACGGGTTGAACGTTGAACGTTGAACGTTGAACGTTCAACGAGGATGATTCGGCAGATGTCTCTGTTGTGGATTCCGCCGTTTCAACCAACTGCGTGGTGTCGGCGCGGTCGGCCCAGGCGCGCAGGAAGGCCGCGAAAGACCGCCAGTCTTTGAAAATGGATTTGATGTAATCGAGGACGGTGGGTTCGGTCATATTAATCACGCCTGCTCGTTACATAAAACGTATACGCGCCGGCATCGTGGAGCGGACGCTCCACGTATTTCTTGAGCAGACGATACAACCAGGACACGTTCCAGCGGTACGGCGCGAGCATCCAACGACCAAACAATTTTCTGGAGATCAGCGAGGGCAAGCCGAAGTAGTGTCCCCATTCGAGCGTCGCCAGCGCGGACGGGGAAAAGTAGTGCCACCAGCGCTCGATCTTGAATCCCGCTTCGGCCAGGCACGCTTCCCAAACGTCGGGAGAGTCACAATGTTGGTGGCGCGAAATGTAGTTGAAGAACCTGCGATATGCGGTTGCGAAACTCTTTAGTCCAATCCGGTCGAAGAGACGCGCCACCGAAAGGTTTTGCGTGAAATTCGGGTTGGGGACGCAAAAGTAAAACGGCGCGCCGGGTTTGAGCACGCGGGCAGTCTCGTTCAAAACAGTTTGCACCTGCGGGATATGCTCCAGCACGGAATTGGAAAACGCGGAGGCGAAATAGCCGTTTGGGAAAGGCATCCGTCCGCCGTCCGCTTCGGCGAGCAGGCAATAAGCCTGGTACTGTTTCGCCTCGTGGATCGGGCCGTGCCAGGGGTCGAGGCCCACATCAATCTGCTGGTCGAAGGTCAGCGCGGCGAAGTTGCCGTCCCCGCAACCCACATCCAGGATGGGAGCCGGCAGGTCGAGGTCATCGTAGAAGCGCGATTCGACTGCGCGCAAAAAGCCGCGGAAGTAGGGCAGGTCGCGGAGGTGGAGGAAGAGAAAATCTTTCGGGTGGCGAGTGGCGGGTGGCAGGTGACGATTGGACATTACGATTTCCCCATTAATTTTGCAAACAACTTTTCATATTCTGCCGCGACGGAGTTGGGATCGTAAACCCGCGCAAGTTCGGCGGTGTCACAGCGATAATCGGCGCGATGCGCGATCACCTTGAGCAAGGCCTCCGCCAGCGCGGGCGCATCGCCGATGGGGACGATCTCGCCCATGTTGTGCATCTGCACCGGTCGGCGCACACCGGGCAACGCGGAGGCGATACACGGCACGCCGTTCAGCATGGCTTCGATTTGCACCAGGCCAAAGGCTTCGGTGGAATTCAGCGACGGCACAACCAAAACATCGAGATTTGGATAATACGCCGCCATCTTTTCGAGATCGAGGTTGCCGAGGAATTTCCAGTGTCCACTGGCTTCGTATTTCTGGATCTGCGGTTTGAGCCGTTCGAAGTAGGCCTGCTCGCCCATCACGTTTTGGTACTGTCCCGCGAACAGGACTTGCGCGTGCGGATATTTTTCCAGCACCGCGGGAAGCGCCTCGAGCAGAATCTCCACGCCCTTTTCGGAGGCGAAGCGCGTCGCCATGCCGATGACGGGGCGGCGGGTCGCGGTCGCGTACGCGCGGGCGAAGTCCGCGATCGCGCCGGGGAGAGGAGTCGGCAGGTCAACCGGAGGCAGGATGGGGGTCAGTTTGTTGCGGAATCGCGAGAGATACGGGGAGTGGTCGGCGTAGTCCTGGGTATAGGTCACGATATGATTCGACAAAATCCCCGCCATGTTATTTTGGAAGTGGACAACCGCGTTGACGAAGCGGTTGAAGAGTCCGGGCGGCAGGTTGAGGTCGCAGTGATAGGTCAGGACGGCGGGCTTGCCAAAGAGACGCGCGCGGAAAGCCACGCCGGGCGCGTCGAACTGCGGGAGGTGGAGTTGCGCCACATCGTGCTGGGCGATCAGTTTGGTTGCGATGAGGCCAAAGGTCGGCGCGAGCACGCCCTTGCTGACGCGCATCGCGACCGGGACGCGGATGATCTTCACGCCATCCATCGTCTCCTGGCGCGGCAAAGATTTGTCGTACTGCGCCGTCATCACCGTGACCTGATGGCCGCGGCGCACGAAAGCGCGCGCCAGGCGTTCGGCGTAGATGGTGAGTCCCGAAGTGTGCGGGCGGTAGTAGGTGAGGACGGTCAGGATTTTCATAAGCGGGGATTATAACGCAGGCGCGGGAGAGGGTATAATTTTCGCAATGGAAAAACTGATCCACGATGCGAGAGAGTTATTCAACGTCCACCTGACCGGGCGGCAGGTGCTGGCGCTGGCGACTTATGAAAAGGAACTGCTGGCGTGGAACCAGAAGTTCAACCTGACCGCGATCCGGGATGTAGAGGGAATCCGCGTCAAACATTTCCTGGACTCGTTCTCGTGCGTGCTGGCCTGGAAAGCGTATCCGCCCGCGCGTCTCATTGACGTTGGGACGGGCGCGGGTTTCCCGGGCATTCCCCTCAAGATCCTCTACCCATCCACGCGGGTGACGCTGGTGGAATCGGTCGGCAAGAAGGCCGCCTTCTGCCAGCACATGATCGAGTTGCTGAGGTTGGATGGTATAGAAATTATCAACGCCCGCGCCGAAACGGTGGGACAAAATCCCAAACACCGCGAGCAATATGATTGGGCGGTGGCGCGCGCGGTGGCCAGCCTGAACGTGCTGGGCGAGTACCTCCTGCCGCTGGTGAAGGTCGGCGGGACGATTCTCGCGCAAAAAGGCGAAAGCGGACCCGCCGAGGCGCAGTCCGCGGAACACGCGCTGAAGTTGTTGGGCGGCAAACTGGAAAAAATCCTGCCCGTCACCCTGCCCGGCATCGTGGAGGAACGCACCCTCGTGCTGGCGGCGAAAGTCCATGCCACGCCGCCGAAATATCCGCGCAAGGCAGGGACGCCGGGTAAGGAGCCGTTGTAGTTGGGGAGCGGGAGATTGCCCGCCCCGCACGGGTTTCACGATATAATTCAGTCACTGAATTTTGACTTTTCAAGGAGAAGACATGCCGACTGCCATTATCACAGGGATCACGGGACAGGACGGGTCGTACCTCGCCGAACTTTTGCTTTCCAAAGGCTACAAAGTGGTGGGGGTGGCGCGCCGCGCCAGCACCGTCAATTACGAGCGCATCGAGCACCTGCTGGACAACATGACCGTCGTTCAGGGCGACCTGCATGACCAGGGTTCGCTGATCGCGCTGATGGAAGAACACAAGCCCAACGAAGTCTACAACCTGGCCGCGCAGTCTTTTGTCCCCACCTCGTGGAACCAGCCCGCGCTGACCGGCGATGTGACCGCCATTGGCGTGACGCGCATCCTCGAAGCCATCCGCTACGTGGACCCGAAGACTCGCTTCTATCAGGCCTCCTCCAGCGAGATGTTTGGCAAGGTGCTGGAAGTGCCGCAACGCGAAAGCACGCCGTTCTATCCGCGCAGTCCATACGGGGTCGCGAAAGTCTACGGGCATTTCATCACGATCAATTACCGCGAGTCGTTCAACATCTTTGCGGTATCGGGCATCCTGTTCAACCATGAATCTCCCCGTCGTGGCCAGGAATTCGTCACCCGCAAAATCACGGACGGCGTGGCGCGCATCAAACTTGGCATGGCGAAGGAGGTGCGCCTCGGCAACCTCGAGTCCCAGCGCGACTGGGGCTTCGCCGGCGATTACGTGGACGCCATGTGGCGCATGTTGCAACAGGATCAGCCCGACAACTTTGTCATCGGCACGGGCGTGACCCACTCCGTGCGGGAGTTTTGCGAGATCGCCTTCGGGCGTGTCGGGCTGGACTACAAGGAGCACGTCATCGTGGACGAGCGCTACTACCGTCCCGCGGAAGTGGACCTGCTCATCGCCGACGCGTCGAAGGCCGGCAAGATTCTCGGCTGGGAGCCGCAAGTGGAATTCAAACGACTCGTCGAGATGATGGTTGATTCGGATTTGAAGCGCTTGAACGGAAAACCCGCCTAGTCGTGATCCGTCATTGCGAGGAGGGTCGAGACGTACTCGTTGAGACCCGACGAAGCAATCTCCAAATGGGACGTTGTCTCCTCGCGAAACCGGAGATTGCTCACCTGCACTGCACCAAACGCAGTGCGGTGCAAGTGTCGCCACAGAACGGCTCGCAATGACGAATTGAAAGAATAATACTCATGCCTGAACTTTCCCTGATCGTGCCAGTCTACAATGAGGAGGAAAACCTCCCGCTGTTATTCGACGCCGTTTGCAAGGCGCTCGAACCGCTGGCGCGTCCGTGGGAAGTCATCTTCGTGGACGACGGGTCGCGCGACCGAAGCCCCGAAGCGCTGGAGTCGCTTTTTAAACGGGACCCGCTCCACGTCCGCGTGATCGAATTCCGTCGCAATTTCGGCCAGACGGCCGCCATCGCCGCGGGTCTTGATTATGCGCGCGGCGAGGTCGTCATCCTGCTCGACGCGGATTTGCAAAACGATCCCGCCGACATCCCGATGATGCTCGCCAAACTGGACGAGGGCTACGATGTGGTCAGCGGCTGGCGCAGAAAACGAAAAGACAACGCGCTCATGCGCACCCTGCCCTCGGTGCTGGCGAACGGGTTGATCTCGTGGGTGACGGGCGTGCATCTGCACGATTACGGTTGCACGCTCAAGGCCTACCGCCGCGATGTGCTGGAGGGTTTTCACCTGTACGGCGAGATGCACCGCTTCATCCCCGTCTTCGCGCATTCGGTGGGGGCGCGCATCGCGGAGGTGGAAGTGAACCACCACCCGCGCAAATTCGGCAAGGCCAAGTACGGCCTCGAACGCACGCCCAAAGTTTTGCTTGACTTGTTCACGGTGAAATTCCTGCTCGATTATTCCAGCAAACCGATTTACCTCTTCGGCGGCGCGGGGCTGGCGCTGATGTTCCTCGGCCTGGCAGACCTGCTCTACCTCTTCGTCCGCCGTTTTTGGGGCGTGCCAGCCGCCACTTCGCCGCTCCTGCTGGTGGGGGTCATGTTCGCCATCATGGGCTTCCAGTCCGTTCTCATGGGGTTGATCGCCGAACTGCTCGTCCGCACCTATCACGAATCGCAAAGCAAAACCACCTACCGCATCCGCGCCATGCTGGAGTCTGAAGCGCAGAAGTAACCATGCGCCTCCTCGTCCTCATCCACGAATATCCTCCCATCGGCGGCGGGGGCGGCGCGGCCGCCCGCGACATTTGCCGCGGATTGGCGCGCCGCGGCCACGATGTCAAAGTGTTGACCGCGCATTACAAAGGTCTGCCCTCGCGCGAGATGGACGAAGGCGTGGATGTGATCCGCCTGCGCTCGCGGCGGCGACAACCCTTCCGCGCGGGACTGCCCGAAATGACCATGTTCGTTCTCGCGGGACTTTGGGCGGGCCGCGGTTTAACGCGCGTTTGGCGTCCCGACGCGATTCACGCGCACTTCGCCGTCCCCGCGGGCGCGGCCGCCTGGGCGCTCGCGCGGTTGACGGGCATTCCCTACATCCTCACCGCCCACCTCGGCGATGTGCCAGGCGGCGTCCCTGAAAAGACGGGCGGCTGGTTCCGCTGGCTGATGCTGTTCACCCATCGCATCTGGCGCGACGCGGCGCGCGTCGCGGCGGTCAGCGGCTACACCCGCGACCTCGCCCTGAAACATTACCACGTGCCGATTGACGTGATCCCCAACGGCGTGGACTTGTCCACGCTTGCGCCATCCGAAATAAAACTCAACGATCCGCCGCGCATCGTCTTCGCGGGACGATTCGTCGCGCAGAAGAATCCGCTGCAGGTGCCGCGCGTTCTCGCAACTTTGAAAGATCTTCCGTGGGAATGTGCGATGCTCGGCGACGGCGCTTTGCTCGAAGAGACGCGCGCCGAAATTGCGCGCCTGGGATTGAGCGAACGCTTCCGCTTGCCAGGCTGGGTCGCGCCGCAGGCTGTGCGGGACGAGTTTTCGCGCGCCGACATTCTCTTCATGCCCTCGCGTTCCGAGGGATTGCCCGTCGTCGGCGTGCAAGCGCTGGCTTGCGGACTGGCGCTCGTCGTTGGCCGCGCAGGCGGATTCGTGGACCTGGTCTCCGACGGCGAAAACGGCTCGCTCCACGATCCCGACGACGCGGACGGCATGTCCGCCAGCCTGCGCGCCCTGCTCGCGGACGCGTCCGCGTTGCGCCGCGCCCGCCAGAATAGTCTCGCGCGAGCCGCTGCGTTCGACCTTGTCCGCGTGGTGGACGCGTACGAGAGTCTGCTGAACGAGGCGCGCGCATGACCGAGCAGGCGCCTGTCAAAGCGCCGAAACGCCGGCAATTTTTGGCGCTAGCCATGCGCCTGCTAGTTTCGACGGGACTGTTAGCGGCGCTGGTCATGCGCCTCGACCTGGGACAGTTACTCGCCCTGGCGGTTGGCCTCGACTGGGCCTGGCTGATCCCGCCCTTCCTGTTTTTCTGGCTCGGCATGGCGCTGACCAGTTTTCGCTGGCAGGCGGTGCTGTTCGATTTTCAGATTCGGGAACGGGTGGGGCTTCTTTTCTGGTTGACGCTGCTCGGCTTTTTCTGGAACAATTTCCTGCCCTCCACCGTGGGTGGGGACGGCTACCGCTTCCTGCGCCTGCGCGCCCGTGACCCGGGCAGGGACGCGGCCGCGTTCTCCTCCGTCTTTCTGGATCGCATCTACGGTTTTCTGGCCCTGCTGGTCTTCCACTTTGCGTTCCTCCCCTTTTACTGGCAGGCGGTCTTGCGCGATCCCTGGCTGAAATGGATCGAAGCCGCCATCCTTTTGGCGACCCTGGCGGCCGCGTCCATCTGGATGATGCGGCGACGCTTCGATGCGCTGCGACCACAGGGAGTGGAGGGGGTGAGGGGGAGGTTGGTTCGGGAGGCGTTCGGCAAGGTCAGGAAAATCCTTGCATTGATCGAGCAACAGCGGCCCGTCACGTTCTGGCGGGCGGGATGGTATTCGCTGGTCTCTGTGCTTTTGAATGGGTTGGCTTTCTGGTGCTATTTTCTGGCGCTGGGCGAACACCCCGACCTGTCGTTGACCGTCTACGCCTCCACACTGGCCGCGGCAGTGGGGGCCTTGCCGGTGACCGTCAACGGGTTGGGGCTGATGGAAGCCATGTACGTATTGCTGTTGGCCCCCGTCGGACTGGGCCGCGAGAGCATCCTGCTGGCGGCATTTCTCGGCCGCGGCCTGAACCTGGCGATTGCCGTTGGAAGCGGGATTGGATACGCGCTGGAAAGCGTCCTCACTCCTCGCCGGTAGCGGCACGCTTCGCGGGCGGCGATTTTTTATCCAGCAGGTTGAAGCCCAACCATACCGCCAGGAGAAGCACGATGAAAAGGATGAAGTATTCTTCCCCGTTCTTCCAATAGAAGTAGCGGGCAATGCTCAAGAGGGCAAAGATGTCCAGGCCGACGAGGAAGGCTATAAAAATGCGCGCCTGCTGGCGGGAGGAAGTCTTGAACCAGCCTCCCATCCAGCGCAAGTTTTCCCGCCAGCCGGCGCACAACAATAACGCGGTGGGGATGGCCGCCGGAAAAGCATAGCGCACCCAGGGGATTACATTGTTAGGAATGAGGAGTTCCACTCCGCCACGCGCCAGCGTTAATCCCCAGATGCTGATCAATGCCATACCCAGAAAAACAAGCATGGGCCAGGGCAGGCGGCGGAAACTTCGCAGGAGCGCGGCGAAAGCCCCGATCAAGCCCAAAGCAGTAATCCATTGCAGGATTTCGTAAACAAGTTGCTTCCCTAATGGGTGGACATGGCCGCGTGCGGTGGCGGCCCAAAAGGTCTGAAACAGACTGGAAGCGCTGACGCGGTAGTATTGCGATGTTCCCTGCCAATCTTGTAAAGAGGCGATGAAAACGGATGAATTGCCTTGTGAGAAGATTTTCCCCATTATTCTTTCGGCTTGTGGAGTTAGTCTCAGCCAGGCGGATTCGGCGGAGGAGTTACGCGCAAAATTATGGAAGGGTTGCCCGCCCCAAGTCCCGGCTTGGGCGGAGGGGGCGTCGAACTGGGGACTTCCTTCCCGCTCCCCCTCGGCCAATACCAGGCCGTCGTAGTAAATAGTCACATTCTGTCCGTCCCCTTCTGCGCTGGAGATAGGGAAGGGAATCAGTTCCAGCCAGCCGTTTTCCGCCTCGAATGGCACATCAAAGACGATGCTGTAAAAAATTGGTTCGGTGGTCAGGGTCACGCTTTGAGCGGGACTAAAGAACATCTCCTCCGCATTCTCGGTTGCGCTTGCGCTGGTCATGGACTGTTTAACTTCGAGAACACAGGCAGAACACGAATTTTGCACGGAGTGGCTCGACGTCTGGCGGCTGAATTCGTCAAGCGATTTGTACAAAGATGTAAGCCCTGGCCCATCGTTCTTGTTATAGAGTTTCATTCTTAAGATCGGAAGTTGAATCCCTGCAGGCTGGCTGGCCCACATCCATGCCCCCAGTGTGACCGTTTTTTGTCGCAGCGGCTGGATTTGAGAGGCGCTGATAAACTGCCCGATCCAGGGAGATTGCCCCGGTTGATGATGAAGGTTGAAAGCGTAGTCGCCAAGAGGGGCGGATGTGTCCTGGATGCGGGTGCTTTGTGACTGCGTGTTCCCTCGATACCACAAGGCCGCATCATCGTGTCGCAGGGAAAACCAGGCGCCGCCGATGAGCGCCACGGCAATACTTGTCCAGGCGAGCCAGCGCCACTGGCCGCGAAAGACCGCAAACAATAAGATTATGGCCGCCAGCGCAAAGGCGGGCCAGGTGGTACTCTTGGTCCAATAACACAGGGCGAGGCTGACGATCAGGGCCATCGAGCGAGAGAAGGATAGTCCGCGTCGCAGAATGCGTAAACCTACCCAAACGAATATCGAGAAAACAAGCGCGGCCCCCGCGTCATCGCTGATGGATGTCATGGTATCGGTGAAGCCGGGCAGGAGCGCCAGGAATAAAACCGTCATCCACTGCGCGGGGTGTCCCTCGGGCAGCACTTCGCCCAACGCTTTCCACGCCACCCACAGGGTGAGCAGGAACATTCCCAGCGACATCAGGCGAACAGCGCGGTCTTGAACCGCGAAATCCGCCTTTCCCAACACACGCAGCGGGAGCGATGCAACTAGGTAATACAGGGGATAATTCGTCGTTTGCGGGGCAACGCCAATGTATACTGGAGTAAGGCTGGCAAGGTCGGGCTGATAATTGATCACGTCATAATACCCGAAACGCATCATGGAGGCCGCCACTTTTCGCCGCATGGCCTCATCGAACTCCTCGAATTGCGGCCAATGATCGAAGTGAACGATCTGCCAGGCAAATTCGAAATGTCCCGGCTCGTCATTGTGCCACCAGGGGGGAATCAGAAAAACGTAAAGCAGGCCCTGAACCAACCCCACCAGCAGGACGATGAGCAATGTTCGCTGTTTCAATCGGGACGTTTCTCTCTTGAAAGAATCAAAAAGGCGCTTGAGCAATTGCACAGTTTCACTCCTGACAAGGCCCCTTTTAAGGGAAGATTTTTGGCGTAATGGCTTGCTTGATGAGATGGGGAGGTGGGGAGGTGGGGATCAGTTTTTTGGAAAAACCGTAAACATGAAGGACACCACACCTAATGGACTTCGCAAGTATAGCAGCGTCGCTGAATATACCACGAAAAGCATTCCGAACCATTGAAATCACCGCCTCGTGCGAACGCAAAGGTCGTCAGGAAGCGGAGTCCGAAGTCTCCCGACTTCGGGCAAAATCTGGCCCTTTGCAGGGTGCTTCGCGAAGATTTTGCAGTCCGAGATGACAACCTTTGCGCGCACACCGCCTCTCTCAGGCCTTCTTAAATTCCATTCAAGTCTTCCATTTTGTGGCACACTTGAAATGCTGGTAGGTCACAAAGTAAGTGACGATCCTCAACACGAATTTCCGACTTTAAGAAAACCCTGTGGTTGGATTAAGAATGGCTGGAAATCCGGCGGCTTTGCTGATACACTTGCCCGGCTATGAAATGTTATAAATTAGGAGTACGTTATGAGTAACAAGAAATCCCAGAGCGGGGAATATTGGGGCAAACACGTGGTCAGCTGGGAGGCCAGCACTTATTACACCGACCCATCCCTGCCGAAGCCCAACCTATGGGATCGGTTCTCCACGCTTTTTCGCGGCTCGTCGCTTTATGACCGCATGACCATCGCGCTAGACATGCTCAAACCCTACCTGCCCGGCCTGACCGTGCTGGAAGTGGGTTGCGCCTCGGGGCGCTTCGCGGAGCGGATGGTGGAGGCCGGCGCGGCGCGCGTCGTCGGTGTGGATGTGTCGGCGGAGATCATCCAGATCGCAAACGCGCGGCGACTCGCAGGTCCGAACAAGGAGCGCCTCGAATTCTTCGCGGCGGACCTGCTCCGGCCGGGTCTCAAACTCCCGAAGGTGGACCTGGTCACCGGGCTGGGCGTCATCGAATATTTCGACTCGCAGGAAATGATGGCCTTCCTCGGCAGTCTGCAAGCGCCGTATTTCTTCCTGGATTTTCCCGATGTGGCGCGCACGACCAACTGGCTGTTGTGGGGGATGCGGCAGGTGTACATGCGCGTGAACCGTTGCCCGGGCGTTTATCTTTACCAGCGCGACGAGTTCACGGAAATGGCGAAGAAAGCAGGCTTTCAGGGAGACGTGTGGTACGAGCGTCGTTCGCTCTTTCACTTTGCATCCAACCTGCCGCGCGATCCGGCGCAGTTGATGAAAGGGATATAATTTAGTGTGACTATGAAAAAACGAAAGACTTTTGGCGAATATAAAGCAGAAAATGCAAATTGGATTACTCTTGCGACGGGAGAGTACTATCCTGATATTTTGCCGTACGCGTGCGATTTATATGAGCCGATTATTGCCTTGTTTGGCACGTTGCTAAAATTGTCCGAGTCGTCCGAACGGCTGTTTTTTCAGATCATGAAACAACGCGATGGCTGGACGCGGATACAATTACTGCGAGTTTTTCGCAAATATGTCAGTTCTGCCACGCCTGTTGAAATGCTGAAGCGTAAGGCGAAAGCGGGCGATCTAATAATTCAGTTTGGCAGGGAATTTCGTCCCATTCACGAAGTTCAAAAAGCATACAATTCACGTCCCAAACGGGATGAAGCCCTTTGTGCCTTGTTGTGGGAGTATAAGGATCGCGGCAAAAAAGGATACGATCTGACTGGGAGATTCTTTGAGCTGATTCGCACGCGGTTTCCAAATTTAAAGATTCAGGGTCCTGAACGAGCAGGTCAAGATATTTTGATGGGGCAAGTGTTTTTAAATTATCCAAACCCAACGCGCCCTGTGGATTTTGTAATTTCAGAAAGGAATGAAGTCTTGGCGATCGGTTTGGCTCGATATGACTCTGATAGGGGCGGTGCACAAGAGGATGATCGCACAGGTCAATATCATACCGCCATTGATGAAATTCTTGGATATTCCCATCAGCGCAAGTTGAGAACAAAAGTGATTCTGTTGAATGACGGTCCCGGTTTGTTGCTTGGTTCTATGTGGAAAGATTACAGCAAACTTGAAGACCGTCATCCAGGCGAGGTCCTCGTTGTTACGTTGCGAATGATCCCTGAGCGTTTAACCCTTGATTGGATGCGTGGTAAAAAGGCAAGGATTTAATGGCCGCCGGACTTTCGAAAACGAAATGGAATGCAACCCTGCCAATGAGTTTTTCTTTGGCGGATGGTTCCCTGGATGTTCAATTATCGTATGAGGGCAGGAAAACGGAATTGGATATCCTAGCAACTGAACCTGCCAAAATCTCTTCGACGTGGCAGGGTGTTCCCGCTCGGAATCGTTTGTATTATGGGGAAAATTTGTCCATCCTGGCTCAGTTGCTGAGTGACGAGGAAGTGCGCGGCAAAGTTCGGCTGATTTATATTGACCCGCCTTATGCAACCAGGGGCGTTTTTCAAACCCGATCACAAAAAGATGCCTACGTGGATTTGCTGGAGGGAAGCCACTACATCGAGTTTATCCGCGAGCGTTTGATCCTTTTGCGCGAACTGCTTGCGCCCGATGGCTCGATCTACATCCATTTGGATGAGAACATGGCTTTCTACGTGAAAGTTGTGATGGACGAGGTTTTTGGAAAGTCCAATTTTCGCAATTGGATCACGCGTAAAAAATGCAACCCGAAAAATTACACGCGCAAAACCTACGGAGATATTTCCGACTATATTCTTTTCTATACCAAATCCGATGAATACGTTTGGAATCGCGCCTACGATAAATGGACAGATGAAAAGGCGCTAAAAGAATACTCCTATGTTGAAGACGGAACAGGCAGGCGATATAAGAAAGTGCCTGTTCATGCGCCTGGCACGCGAAACGGTGAAACAGGGAAAATGTGGCATGGAATGAAGCCGCCTCCTGGAAAGCACTGGCAATATACCCCGACGACATTGGATGCAATGGATGCCAGGGGCGAAATTTTCTGGTCTTCCAATGGCAACCCACGCCGAAAAGTATACCTGGACGAGAGCGAAGGAATTCCCGCGCAGGATATTTGGCTCGATTTCAAGGATGCCCACAATCAAAATATTGAAATTACAGGCTATCCTACCGAAAAGAATCCGGCCATGTTGAAACGTATTATTGAAGCATCCTCAAATCCTGACGATCTTGTTCTGGATTGCTTTTCCGGTTCTGGAACAACGTTGGATGTCGCTTCGCAATTAAAAAGGCATTGGATTGGTGTTGATAATAGCTACGAAGCAATAAAGACCACTCTCCATCGTTTCGCTTACGGAGTCCAACCCATGGGAGATTATGTTGACAAAAAGACAAAGGCTGTGTCACAAGCGCTTCCATTGTTCAGGATTACCGACTTCGGCCTATATACTGAGCCATATCGCGAAGACGAAATGGCAGAGTTGATGACACAATGGCGCGAGTGGATAAACGCGGACTAGCATAGCGCAACACGAACCACCATGCCTCGCAAACTTCTCTGTATCACGATTGATCTTGAAGCGGATTATGCCAATACGCAGGGGCATACCCGCATGTTCGAGGAACCCGCGCTGATGGATCGCTACATTGACCTGATCCGCCGCACGGGAGTGAAGGTGACAGGGTTTCTCGTGACCTCGATCCTGGAACGCTATGGCGCTGCCATCCGCAGGCTGGAACGCGAAATCCCCATCGAGTTCGCCCTGCACTCGCACCATCACAGCACCGAGACCAGCGGCGAGCGCGGCGAGATCGAACTGGCGCAGAAAACCTATCGAGATTTTTTTGGCAGGGAAGCCCTCGGCTACCGCGCGCCCATCGGCGCGATCACGCGCGAGGGACTGGCAAACCTGATGGACCTGGGCTTCCGCTACGATGCCAGTGTGTTCGCATCCATCCGCCCCGGAAAAAACGGTTACTGGAACACGCACATGCCCATCGAGCCGTTCCGTGTAACGCGTGGGACTGAGTCGATCCTCGAGTTTCCGTTCCCCACCCTGCCGGCCATCCGCCTGAACTTTGGCCTGCCGTGGATCAAACTGTTCGGGCTGGGACTTTCGTCCCTGCTCATGCGGTTGTTTCCTCCGCCTTACGTGATCGCCTTCACCACCCACGCGCATGACCTGTATGCGCCGCACCTGAGCGACGGCGTGACCGCCATTGAAAAGATGGCCCTGCTCCGCAACAGCGACAAGGGCTTTGAAATCCTCGAAGCAATGATCGAACACTTCCGCTCGGAGGGATATGGCTTTGCCTTCATGAGCGAAATTTGTGATTACGTTGAAACCCTTCCCGACCTGCGCCAAATGCCGCTGGACAAATGGCGCTACTACCTTCTTAAGGATATCCTATGGCCTCGAAATTTGAAAAAAATCTCCAAAAGTACGCCGAACTCGCCATCCGCGTCGGCGTAAATTTGCGCCCCGGACAACGTCTGCTCGTGCGCGCGCCCTCGCCGTATGGCGTGGCCTTCGAGCACGCGCCGCTCGTCCACTACATTGCCGAGAGCGCCTACAAAGCGGGCGCCCGTCTCGTGGACGTGTTCTGGGGCGACGAACAGATGGAGTTGATCCGCTTCGCGCAAGCCCCGCGCGATTCGTTCACAGAGTATCCGCGCTGGAAGGCGACCGGTCCGCTGGACTATGCCGAGCGCGGCGACGCGATCCTCACCATCTCCGCCACCAACCCGGACCTGTTGGCTGGCCAGGACCCCGAACTGGTCAACGTGTATCAGGATACCATGTGGAAGGAGATGGCCCCGTATCTCCGTCACGGCACGAACAACACGATGAACTGGTGCGTGATTTCCGCGGCGCGTCCCGTGTGGGCAAAGAAGATGTTCCCCAAACTGGACGAGGACAAAGCCGTTGCCAAACAGTGGAACACCATCTTCAAGATGTGCCGCGTGGATGCGGACGATCCCGTCGCGGCGTGGCAGGAACACATCCGCAATTTGCAGACGCGCAGCGCGTACCTGAACCGGAAGCAGTACACCGCGCTCAAGTATTCCGCGCCCGGCACCGACCTGACCCTCGGCCTGCCCAAGGATCACCACTGGGCCAGCGCCCGCGAAGTGGCGCAGAACGGCGTGGAGTTCACCGCCAATATTCCCACCGAAGAGACTTTCACCATGGCCGACCGCACGCGCGCGGACGGCATCGTCACCTCGACCAAGACCTTGAATTACAGCGGCACACTGATCGAAGGGATCGTCGTCCGCTTCGAGAACGGCCGCGTGGTGGAGTCACATGCCAGCAGGAACGAAGATGTTCTGCACAAGATGATTGCCACCGACGAAGGTGCGGCGCGCCTGGGAGAGATTGCCATTGTGCCGCACAGTTCTCCCATTTCCAAATCGGGGCTGATGTTCCACAATACCCTGTTCGATGAAAACGCCTCCTGCCATATCGCGCTGGGCCGCGCCTACAAGTTCAACATCAAAGGCGGATTGAAACTCACCGACGAGGAGTTCTTCGCGCGCGGCGGCAACCAGAGCTTCATCCATGTGGACTTCATGGTCGGCTCCGGTGAAATGGATATTGACGGAATCACATCCAACGGCCGCACCGAACCCGTCCTGCGGAAGGGCGAGTGGGCATTCAACGCAGGATGAAGTGAAAGAAAAACTTCATCCTTCCGCTTTCATCTTTAAATCCAGGAGGCAACATGCCCGCACAGATCAATGAACTCGTCCGTATGGGCGACGTGGAAACCCTGCTCGAACTGATGGAAGACTCCGACGACTGGATGCTGCAACTGGATGCCGCCGAGGGACTGTCCCAACTCGGCGAGCGCGCCGGACTTGATTTTTTGCGCAGCGCCACGCAAAGCGATTCGCGCGAAGTGCGCGACTATGCGCGCGAGATACTCGATGACCCGGCTACCAAGCGCAAAGTAGATGAAATCGAAGCCGCGGAAAAACGCAAGTTCGCGGAGAAAGTGCTGGGCGCGCGCGGCCGCGTGCAGAAAGGCCGCAAAGTTTTCATCTACAAAAGCCTGTTCCTGCCGCTCGGCGAAATGCTCGGCGATTCGCCCGATGGCGGCGCGGTGGACATCCCCGCCCTCGACGAAGTGGGCCTCGAAGGTTGGGAGATCGTCAACTTCATCCCCAAGCGCGGCTCGCTCCTCGTCAGCAACGCGGACGAGCATTTCACCGGCGCGTACTTCATCCTGCGTAAGAAAATCACCTCGGACGACATCGCAGAATTGGACACACTGTAACGCAACCGTCATTGCGAGGAGGATGCTCTTCCCGACGACACTTGCCCTGGCGGGCAGTGCCAGGGAGCAATCCCCTCGCCCAATGGTGGAGATTGCTTCCCGAAGGTCGCAATGACAACCAAGACTTTAACCATGCTTCGCAAATTTTTTTTGACTCTGACTCTCGCCGCGCTGACGGCTTGTTCCGCTCCCGCTTCGCCCTCGACGAATGGCCTGCTCGCCGTTGTAGCGACGACTTCCCTCATCGGGGACGTTGCCCGCCAAATCGGCGCGGACAGGGTTTCCGTTAACGTGCTCCTGCCCATCGGCGCGGACCCGCACGCCTTCGAGCCGCGTCCGCAGGATGTGGCCGCCCTCACCGACGCGGACCTCGTCCTCGTCAACGGGCTGGGCCTCGAAGCGACTCTCCAACCCCTGCTTGGAAACGCGCGCACCATCGTCACCGTTTCAGACGGCATCCCCGCGTTGCCCTTCGCGGAAGAGGGCGGCGGACTCGACCCGCACGTCTGGCAGGACCCGAACAACGTCATCGTTTGGGTGCGCAACATCAGAGACGCGTTCGCGCAGGCCGACCCCGCGCACGCGGACGAGTACGCGTCCAACGCGGAAACTTACATCGCCGAGTTGACCGCGCTCGACGCGTGGATCAAGGAGCAGGTCGCGCAAATCCCCGAGGCGAATCGCAAACTCGTCACGGATCACGAAGATTTTGGCTACTTCACCGCGCGCTACGGATTCGAGCAGGTTGGCGCGGTCGTCCCCTCCGTCAGCACAGGATCGGCGCCCTCGGCGCAGGAACTGGCCGCGCTGGAAGACGCGATCCGCTCCAGCGGGGTGAAGGCCGTTTTCGTGGGATCAACTGTCAGTCCAGATCTGAGCCGCCGCGTCGCCGATGATACGGGCATCCGGCTCGTGTTCCTGTTCACCGATTCGCTGAGCGCGGCGGGCGGCGATGCGGAGTCGTACCTGGCGTTCATGCGTCATAACGTCAACGCAATTGTGGAAGCACTCAAGTAACGCGAGATATTATCTCGCTCTACAATTATGTATCCTCACGATCATCATCTTTCCAACCAGCCCATTCTCGAGGCGCACAAATTGACCGTGCGCTACGATGGGCGCGCCGCGCTCGAAGACGTGACCTTCCACCTGCACGCGGGCGAACGCGTGGCGGTGGTGGGACCGAACGGCGCGGGGAAGAGCACCTTGTTCAAAGTGGTGGCGGGCGTGCTTGCGCCGACTTCAGGCACGGTGACCGTTTCGGGGTCGCGGCCGATCTCGCACGTCTGCATCGGCTACGTGCCACAGCGCACTCACGTGGACTGGAATTTTCCCGTCAACGTGGCGGACGTGGTGATGATGGGACGCAGCGCCAAGCTGGGCGCGTTCCGTTGGCCGAGCCGCCGCGACTGGGACCTCGTGCGCCGCGCGCTCGACACGGTGGAGTTGAGCGACCTGCGGACGCGTCAGATCAGCGAACTTTCGGGCGGACAGCAACAGCGCATGTTCATCGCCCGCGCCCTGGCGCAGGAGGCCGAACTGATGCTGATGGACGAGCCGTTGACGGGACTCGACCTCCCCGCGCAGGAGGGGATTCTCAATTTGCTGGATACGCTCCAAAAACAAAACGTGACCGTGATGGTGGCGACGCACGATCTCGACCAGGCGGGAAAACATTTCGATAGAGTGATGTTGTTGAATCGGCGTTTGCTGGGTTTTGGAACACCAACAGAAGTCCTGAAGCCTGAGCATTTAATGCAAGCCTACGGAGACCGGTTGCGGATGGTTGATGCGAATGGGAATCTAATCGCGATGGATGATACCTGTTGCGACGATGAATAATTTACGATTTTGGATTTACGATTTACGATTGCTTGAAAGTTGCGGCTCATTGATTAGCCGAAGTTTTTTGATAGCAGAGAGGAGATAAAAATGGATGAGAAAATGTTTAAACAGCGCACCAAGCGATTAGGGATCGCTTGGTCATCGGCCTGGTTGACAAACTGCCGCGCACTATGGCGGCAGAAGTACTCGCAAAACAGATCGTCCGTTCCTCAACTTCTGTTGGCGCAAACTACCGCGCGGCCTGTCGTGCAAAATCAACACCCGACATGATCAACAAATTGAAGACCGTCGAAGAGGAAGCCGATGAAACAGTATTTTGGCTGGAAGTATTGACTGAATCGAAAATTCTGAATCAAACCCAGGTTGCCGCCCTCGCCAAAGAAACCGATGAAATCCTCGCCATGACCGTCGCATCCCTCGAGACCTTGCGCGGACGAAAATCGTAAATCCAATCGTAAATCATCAATCGTAAATCGAAAATGAACTGGCTTCTCGAACCCCTCTCCTATCCCTTCATGCTGCGCGGACTTGCCGCGGGTGTTCTGGTTGGAATCGTCTGCGCGGTGGTCGGTACATACGTGGTTCTGCGCGGCATGGCCTTTTTCGGCGACGCGCTGGCGCATACCGTTTTGCCGGGCGTCGCGCTCGGCTACATCGTCAGCGGCGGGACGCGCGAGACGCTCTTCTGGTGGGCGCTGGGGACGGCAGTGCTGGCCTCGCTGGGGATTGGCGCCATCAGCAAGAATGCGCGCATCAAAGAGGACACCGCCATCGGCATCATTTTCGCAGGGATGTTTGCGCTGGGCATCGCAGTCATTTCCACGGTCCGCTCGTACGCGGTGGACTTATCCCACTTCCTCTTCGGCGACGTGCTCGGCGTGACGAACCGCGACCTGTGGCTGACCGCCATCTTCGGGGGACTCGTTCTGCTTGCGGTGATCGTCTTCTACAAGGAATTCCTGACCCTCTCGTTTGACCCCGTGTTGGCGATGACGCTTCGCATGCCCGTCGGCCTGCTCAACAACCTCCTGCTGGCGATGATCGCGGTGACGGTAGCCGTCTCGATGCAGACCGTCGGCGTGGCGTTGATGGTCGCCATGCTGGTCACGCCCGCCGCCACCGCCTACCAGTTGACGCGCCGCCTGTGGAAGATGATGGTGCTGGCGGCTGTCATCGGCGCGACATCCTCGGTCATCGGGTTGTATCTCAGTTATTATCTCAACATCGCTTCCGGCGCCGCGATCGTGTTGACCGCCACCGCGGTGTTTGCAATCGTTTTTATGTTCAATCCGAGGCAGGGGGTGTTGAGGAAGTGATCTGCTAAAGTTCTGAAAGCAAATAACGGATTTGCTGAATCAGATCCCCAGGTTTTAGCACAACGATAGTTTTGACTCCCGGCTGATAATGTCGTAAATTGAATGTGGCAAGATAGGGACATTCTTCGCGGATTGCGGCCGCAAGAATTGGCGCATCCTCCGGGTCAACCAGGCCATTTAGAGCCTTGATCTCATCTGCATAGGGATCGGGAACCTCTCGCAGACATCGGCTCACCAGCAATTCGAAGGCAGGCAGGGCGGACGGGATTTTTTCACGCAAGTTACGCTCTGCTTCAACCAGAACCTGTTTGCTGACAATAGCTTCGATCAACGTGATTTCAGCCATGCGAAGCAGGACGAGGCTGGCGCTGTTTTCGTTTGAGGAGGCTGAACCCGCGAACAATACATCTGCATCCACAAAGATGCGCGGCTTGCGGGGGTTATCCGCCATAGTTTTCCCTGTTGTATCGTTCGCGTTGGGCGCGCAAACCCTGCAGAAGTTCATCCATGCTCACGCCTGCCTCCAGGCGCAATCGCTCAATTTCTCGCGCCAGGTCTGGAACCATGGGCGTCATTGGAACTAAGGCGATGATCCCATCCAGATCCACGAGTTTGAAGATACTTCCGCTTTCGATATTATATTTTTGACGCAGATCCGAGGGGAGGGTGACTACTCCACGTTCACGGACTTGAATTGTTGTATCCATTTTTACTCCTTGCAGAATTTCTGCAACGTCAGTATATCAGATAATAGTCACCTTTGCTACTGTTTTTTGCTGGCGTGGCAATTGTATTGATCTCGGTAATGGGGGTCGAAGAAATGATCTGTCGAGAGGATGCTTCGCAAGAGGGTGCGTCGCACCTAACTAAACGGAATTGGTTCTGGCTGGTAACGATTCCGTTTAGCAAGATTTCCTCGTCGGGTTAGGTGCGACGCACTCGCGGGGTTACGGTTGAATCACATCGGGAATATTCGGTTGCCAGGCTTCGTAGTGTTGTTTGCAGAGCCAGCGGTAATCGCCGGTGTAGGTGGTGACGCGATGCAGGCCGAGTTTGGCTTGCGTGGGGTCAACTTCGTTTAGGAAGCGGTGAAGCGCGAGGATGCCGGAGCGTTCCGGTTCGCTGAGCATTTTGCCCGCGGACGTGGCGCGGTCAGGAGTTTTGATTTCAGCGGGGAGTTTGCCGATAATGGCGTTTGCTAAATCCAATTGACGATCAATGTCCCAGGTCTTGGTTGTATCGCGACCGAAGAAATTATTGATGGCAGGCGCGGCGATTGGCGCAACGGTGGCAAGCACTTTCAATGCAAAATTCGCGTAAGGCGCAATTTGCTTGACCCATTCATGCTGCACGTCTATTGGATAAACACCCTTGTCTTTCGCGATGACAGGGTGTTGACAGCCTTCCGCCTCGCACCAGAGTTGAAGTTCCAGTGGACGGGAGAATAGTTGTTGTGGCGAGAGTCCGGCGTCACGGGAACGGAAAGTGAACAGACGTGGACCGTTCCTGGCTTCATCGGCGATGGCGTTCATCAAAGCCATAAAGTAATTGGCAATGCGGCTTTCCCAACCAACAAGCCGATTTTCAATTGCTTGTAATTGCTTTTCTATCTTGGTGTCCTCGAAACCGAATAACAACTCGACGATGGATAGTCTACAGGAACATTCCTGACAGCGGACGGTTGAGTCGCCTTCCACCAGGAATTGGCGCAAAGCCTGGATTTTGAAACGTCCTTTACAAGGCTGACCATTAATGACTTCCGGGCAAGGAACTGCAAAGCCATAACGACCTTCCATGCCGGGCCAGTTGTCGGTGATCAATTTCTGCAAAGTATGCTGGATGACGTTCATGAAATACTCGGGCCAATCTGCCTGAGTGTAAATATGAAACTCTCGTCCGCGTTGTTCCAGCATGGCTTGGCCGTGCGGCGGATGATTCAGGAACATGCCTTTTTGCCAATGCAGGCGATGAACACTGCTAGCCGCGTTTTTTTGCTCGACGGCGTAATCGTGCGTGCGGACGATCATCCCCGGGACGAGACCGGGCGGATCTTCTTCCATGGCACAGATCATGGCAATGCGCCGCAGATTTTCGGGCGGGTCTTGCTCGGGCAGCCAGGGGAGTTCGGGGCGCACCTGCGGGACGTGTTGGGCGACGAGGCTGGCTCTGCCATCGGGGAGGCGATAGGAAACATCGTACTTTTCCATCAGACGCAGGAAGAACGGATAGATGGACGAGTCGTAGCGCGGTTCGTTCGGGAAGGGATGGTCATGCCAGACCTGAGATAAACGCCCATCGGGCAGAATCCCCTCACAGTCCTGTGTGACGCGGTCTTCCAGCACGAAGCCGATGGCTTTGGTCAGCCATTGCGGTTGTAGGACAACGTCATCCCGCAGGCGCTCATCGTCGCTGTAATGGACGATATAACCGAGGTCGTGCATGAGGTGCGCCAGCGTTTCCGCGTCAATCGCGCTCAAGCCGTGACGCGCGCAAATTTCCGCGAAAGCCGCGTAGGAAACGCGCGGTTCCGCGTGGGCGATCAACTCATCGCGGGCAGACTTCCAGTTGCGGTTGAAGCCCATGCCCATTTGCTCCAAGTGGGACGCCTGTTCGGCGATGACCTTTTTCAATTCCGCAATGCCGACCATCTCGCCCGTACCCTCGTCGGGGACTAAACTATCCACCTCGTAAAAGCCGACGATCATCTCACTGTATTGCTGTTGGAGAACGGGCTTGTCAATGCGGGCGATGCGCTCGCCCGTTTTGCAGTGCGTGGAGACGATCAGCACGCGCGCCTCATTCCCGACCCGTAGGCGGATCATGTTCAACCAATCTTCCACCTGACCCGCCTGGACGCCGCGGCGCGGCTCCCAGACCAGCAGGTAGAGCGAACGGCGGCTGAAAAAAAATTGGTGCGTGACGCGGTAGACATCCTGCCCGCCAAAATCCCAGGCGTTGAGTTGGATCTTGACCTTTTTCTTTGTTGGATGCGGCAGGAGCAGACCGTGAATATCTATCTCGACACCATGTGTGGTGGTTTCATCTTTTTTGGGCGCTTTTTTACCTTTCTGGCCCTTCAACGCCTTGAGCAGGGTGGTCTTGCCCACGTTGCCTTCGCCGACCAGCACCAGTTTGGCTTCGTAAAGCGGCTCGGCGTTTTCGAGACTGCGCAGATATGCCTTGACTGCGTCCAGACCAGCGTCGTAGGCGCTTTGTAAGGCGGGGTTGAGGGGGTTATCATTGAGGTCGAGGTATTCCAAATGCTCAAGTTGGGCGAGGGAGGGGGGAAGATCTGTTAATTTGTTTGCAATCCCTTTATCCCTGTTGCGCTTCCAAAATTCTTTGCTGGCATCATCATCTTCTGGAAACCAAAAATCCATAGTTCTGTTCGAGCCATTATCAACCCTTATCCGCTCTAATCGTTTTAAATCACCTATCCACCTAGGCAAAATCGTTAAACCATTACTGCCCAAATCTAGATACTGCAAGAATGTGAGATGCCTTATTTCTTCTGGTAAAACCACAAGTGAGTTAACAAACAAATCTAAAATTGTTAACCGCTGGAGATACTTTATAGACTTTGGCAGTACTGAAATTCTATTTTGGGAGATAACTAGTACACTTGGGCATAAATAATTGTTTGGTTAAGCGACCAGTGCCCTGCCTTG
>CAYJLS010000029.1:0-32102 GCA_964371065.1 uncultured Anaerolineaceae bacterium
CGGTGAAGATTGATCCGCACGCCGCACAACAGGCCATGCTGTTCCCGGAGACAAGCCCATTGTTGGACGAGTTGAAGGAAATTGATGTGAACGCGCTCTCGCCCATTGAAGCGTTGAATAAGTTGTTCGAGTGGCAGAAGAAGTATTTGAAGTGAACAAGACCCCTGGGGCGAGTGACGTTCAACGCAAACGATGCTGGAACGCTTCTATGGCTGGCCCCTTTCGATTCTTGCCGTCGGGCCTGTCGGGATGCCCGGTCAACGATGGTTAGAGGGTATTCCAAATGAAAAGACTTACGCCAGATGACCTATCCAAATTAGCGCTTTTCGCGGCGATACTCTTTGGTGGTTGGCTGCGCTTTTGGCCAGTATTGCAAGCCGGGTTTCCCATCAATGATGGCGGCATGTTCTACAGCATGATTGAAGACCTGTACGCTAATGCCTTTATCCTGCCAAAATTCACCAGTTACAACGCGCTCAACATTCCCTACGCTTACCCACCACTGGCTTTTTACCTGGGCGTGGCGCTCAAAACATTTTTCGGGCTGAAAACCATTCATATTTTGATGTTTCTCCCGCCCACGCTGGCAACTCTCTCGATTGCGGCATTTGCGCGAATGGCGGGCGCCTTCTTCCCCGCTTCGTGGCCGAAAACGATGCTGGCGACGATGGCTTTTGCCTTTCTGCCGCGCAGTTACTCGTGGTTCATCATGGGTGGCGGATTAACCCGCAGCCTGGGACAGATGTTCCTGTTGTTGATGCTGGCTGCCACTTTGCGGCTTTACCGACGCGGAGAACAAAAAGACATCTGGACGGTGGGCTTGCTCGGCGGACTGGTAGTACTCAGCCACCCCGAAGCAATGATTCATGCCATTACCGCGGCAATGCTATTTTGGGCTTTCCTTGGGCGCAGTCGTCGCAGTTTCTTGCACAGCCTGGCGGTAGCGGCAATAGTCATAGCAGTCTCCGCGCCCTGGTGGGGCAGCGTATTGTGGCAGCACGGCGCCGCGCCCTTTCTGAGCGCCCTGCAAACCGGCGAGCAATCCGCCTATCGTACTCTCACCCCGTTTTTTTTCGCTTTCGGCGAAGAACGCCTGGCGAGCGTCATCACTGTTCTGGGCATGGTCGGTCTGGCCTGCCAGCTCGCACACGGCCAATATTTTCTGCCTGCCTGGCTGGCAATTCACTTCATCACCCAGCCGCGCAGCGCCACAGCAATTGCCATTTACCCGCTGGCGTTATTAAGCGCCATCACGCTGAACGATGTCATTTTTCCGGCACTGAACAAAAGCGGAGAAACTTCAGCGCACTGGCTGAAACAAAAGCCAACTCAAGTAGCGCTGATTGCCTTACTCGCCTACTTGTTGCTTTCTTCATCCATCTATGATCTGGAAATCGCCAATAACCATCTCTCTCCCGTTCAGCGCGAGGCAATGATGTGGGTGCGTGAAGAGACACCCTCCGGCAGCCGCTTTCTGATACTGGATGGCTCCAGCGACCCCATGTTGCAAAAAACAGCAGAGTGGTTTCCGGCGCTGACGAATCGCCAGAGCGTCATCACCCTGCAGGGGAAAGAGTGGACAGCGGGCGGGCGCTTCGTCGAGACAATCAATGCCTATGGCCAGTTCCGGCAGTGTTATTTTCAGGATGCCGCCTGCCTGCAACAACAGGTTGACCGGCTGGGGCTGGCCTTTGATTATATTTATCTCGACCGCCTGCCAGCGGATTCGGGGCGCTGGGTCGCGCCGCCGTTGCTCGCCAGTCTGGAGCAAGATTCCGACTACGAATTGGTCTACCAGGCCGAGGCGACCAGCATTTTTAGGCGCAAGTAGAGGTAGACTTATGAGCGAACAAACTTTTTCCCCCGGAATTGAGCATTATCCTACCCTGCCTGAACGAGGAGCGCATGGTTGGAACGTGCATCCGCAAGGCGCATGGATTTTTGGAGCAGAATGGCATTCGTAGTAAAATTATCGTGCCGGGCGGCGCGGACCGCTCGTACGGCATCCACGTGGCGCAACTGGCGGGGTTGCCCAAACCGGTAATCTCCCGCGCATCCGAGATCATGGCTGAGTTGGAGAAGACCTCCGGGCGCGCGGTGAAGATTGATCCGCACGCCGCACAACAGGCGTTGCTGTTTCCCGAGTCCAGTCCATTGCTGGATGAATTGAAAACGATTAACGTGAACGAACTGTCGCCCATCGAAGCGCCGAATAAGTTGTTCGAGTGGCAAAAGAAGTTTTTGAAGTGATGGGACACATCCGATAATGAACCCCAATCAACATGACGATGAACTTGAATTGAGCATCGTTTTACCCTGCCTGAACGAAGAGCGCACGGTCGGGACTTGCGTGGAACAGGCGCGGACTTTTTTGCGGGATCATCAAATTCGCGGGGAAGTCATCGTCGCCGATAATGGAAGCACTGACCGATCCGCGCAGTTCGCCCGCGAAAAAGGCGCAGTGGTTGTTCCTGTCGCGGAAAAAGGATATGGCAACGCCCTGCGCGGCGGATTCGTTGCGGCGCAGGGCAAGTACATCATTATGGGCGACGCCGATACCAGTTATGACTTATTAAATCTGATGCCGTTCGTGGAAAAACTACGGCAAGGCTTCGAACTGGTAATGGGAAATCGCTTCAAAGGCGGGATCCAAAAAGGGGCCATGCCCTGGCATCATCAGTATATTGGTAATCCAATCCTTTCCTTTGTCGGGCGCTTGTTCTTCAAAACCCCTGCACGCGATCTTCACTGTGGACTACGCGGTTTCACAAAAATCGCCATTCAAAAAATGAATTTGCAGACCACAGGCATGGAACTCGCCAGTGAAATTGCCATCAAGGCCTCCATTCTTGGGATGATGGTTTGCGAGGTACCCACCACTCTTTTCCCCGACGGCAGGAACCGGCCTCCGCACCTGCACAGTTTCCGGGACGGCTGGCGGCACCTGCGCTTCCTGTTGATTTACAGCCCGACCTGGCTTTTTCTATACCCTGGCCTAATCCTGTTCGCGTTGGGGAGCTTGGTCAGCCTGGCGCTGTTTTTCGGTCCCGTGAACATCGGCTTTCGGTACATTGATTTCCACACCTTCATCGCCACGGGTACTTTGATGTTCTTTGGCATCAACATGATCTCGTTTGCGACCATCACACGCGTGTACGCGTTCGAGACCGGACTTCTGCCCGTCGCGCCGAGATTCTTCAACCTGTTCAAATACATCAATCTTGAAAAGGGCTTGTTGATTGGTTTTTCAATTTTGATCCTGGGAATTATTTTAATGGTCAGGGCGCTTTTCCTTTCCCCCAACTTTGAGCAAATCGGATTCAGCAACAGCATCCGCCTGGTATTCGGTGGAAGTCTTGCATCCATTACGGGCGGGCAAATCATTCTCACCAGTTTCGTGCTCAGCATGCTAGGATTAAAAACCAGCAGAAAGGACGCTTGATGAAGGTAGCCATCCTAGCCGGTGGATTGGGCACACGCTTGTCCGAAGAGACCACGATCAAGCCAAAACCAATGGTTGAGATCGGCGGCAGGCCCATGCTCTGGCATATCATGAAAATTTACGCATCTTATGGCTTTAATGAGTTCGTGGTCGCACTTGGATACAAAGGCGAGGTTATCAAGGATTATTTCTTAAATTACCATCAACATTCGCGCAATCTTACGGTTCAACTTAAAACAGGTAACGTGACCACACACGGACGTGACAGCGAAGACTGGACGGTCCACTTACTGGATACAGGTTACGAGACTCAGACAGGTGGAAGGGTAAAGCAGGTTGCGGAATTTATCGGAAATGAACCGTTCATGCTAACTTACGGGGATGGCGTCAGCGACGTGAACATTTCCGCCCTTCTGGATTTTCACCGCAAACATGGAAGACTCGCCACACTGACAGCGGTCCGCCCACCCGCGCGCTTCGGTCAACTGGTCTTTGACGAGAAGCAGGTTCGCCATTTCGAGGAGAAACCTCAAGCGGGAGAGGGTTGGATCAACGGCGGTTTCTTTGTCCTCGAACCTGAAATTGTCAACTACATCGAGGGAAACTCAACCTACTGGGAACGCGAACCACTGGAAAAACTTGCCTTCCAAGGACAACTGTCCGCCTACCGGCACGATGATTTCTGGCAGTGCATGGACACCCTGCGCGATGTCAACCTACTGGAAAAACTCTGGCGGGAAGGCAGTGCGCCATGGAAACTATGGAACTGAATCGCTCCTTCTGGCTTGATCGCCCGACATTTGTCACGGGTGGAACGGGACTCGTCGGCTCGTGGCTGGTCAAACGCCTGCTCGAAGCCGGCGCGGATGTGATTTGCCTCGTGCGCGACTGGGTTCCGCAAAGCGAATTGGTCCGCACGGGAAGAATTGAACAGGTTAAAACCGTTCGTGGAGACATCCGTGATCGCGAAACGCTGGAGCGCACACTGGGCGAATACGAGATAGACACTGTCATCCACTTGGCGGCGCAGACGATCGTAACCATCGCCAACCGCAACCCAATTTCCACATTCGAATCGAATATTGCCGGAACGTGGAACCTGCTGGAAGCGTGCCGCCGCAGTCCGAGGGTACATCAGGTTGTCACGGCATCTTCCGATAAAGCCTATGGCGACCAGAATTTCCTGCCCTATGATGAAAACACGCCGCTTCAAGGGCAGCATCCATACGACGTCAGCAAGTCCGCGGCGGATTTGATCGCGCGTACCTACGCGGTCAGCTTTGATCTGCCCGTTGCGGTCACACGCTGCGGAAATTTTTACGGCGGTGGCGACTTGAACTGGAACCGCATCATCCCTGGCACGATCCGATCCGTTTTGAGAGGCCAGCGTCCCGTTATCCGCTCGGACGGCGAATATGTTCGCGATTATTTTTACGTGGAAGACGGCGCGGCGGCTTATATGCTTTTGGCCGAACAACTAGCCATACGGCCGGAACTCAAAGGACAGGCTTACAATTTCTCGAACGAGATGCAAATAACAGTAAGTCAGATCGTTGGCAAAATTCTCAAATTGATGGATTCAAACCTTGAAGTGGAAATCCTCAATGAAGTTTCCAACGAGATCCGTCATCAATATTTAACCGCCGAGAAGGCGCGCAAAGAGTTGAGCTGGCATGCCCTGTTCACATTGGAAGAAGGGCTTTCCCGCACAACAGCATGGTATCAAAGATTTTTGGAGACGAATTAATGTTTGCCTGCCGTTCCTGCGGAGAAACTGCCATCCTGCCTATCCTGTCTTTGGGGCGCAGTCCTTTAGCCAATGCCCTTCTGACAGCCGTAGAGCTGGATTTACCGGAAGAGACATATCCTCTTGATCTGGTTTATTGTCCCAAATGCACCCTGCTTCAAATCACCGAAACCGTCCCGCCGGAGAAGCTATTCCGAGAATATCTATATTTTTCTTCCTTTTCCGAGACCGTACTGCAAAACGCGAGCGCGATTGCGGACAGAATAATCGCGCGTTGCCGACTGAATAAAGACAGCCTCGTGATTGAAGTTGCGAGCAACGACGGCTATTTACTGAAGAATTATAAAGAAAAGGGAATCCCCGTCCTGGGTGTAGAGCCGGCGCGCAATATTGCGCGAGTGGCAGAGCAGCGCGGCATCCCAACCGTCGGCGAATTTTTCAGCGTGGAACTTGCGAAACAGTTGCGAGTCCGGGGCGAAGCAGCGGACGTCATCCATGCGAATAACGTTGTGGCGCACGTCGCAGATCTGCATGGCGTCGTGAGAGGCATGGCCATCCTGCTGAAATCCGACGGCGTGGCAGTGGTCGAGAATCATTATGCCAAAGATTTAATTGACCAGGTGGAATTTGATTCGATTTACCACGAGCATTTGTGCTATTACTCAGCCACTTCGTTCCGTAATCTCTTTGCGCGTCACGGGCTGACTTTGGTGGATGTGGAACGTTTGCCAGTGCATGGCGGCTCCTTGCGCGTGTATTTCCAACGCACAGACGGTCCCTGCTCACTGGCAACAGACGGCGCACAGCGCGTGAGTGCCATGCTTGAGGAAGAAAACCGATGGGGTGTGTTCAATTTTGATTTTTATAGAACCTTTAGCGAAAAAGTGGAACGCCTGCGGCGCGACCTGCTGGCGTTACTAAGCAAAATCAAAAACAAGAATGAGCACATTGCTGTCTATGGCGCTTCTGCCAAAAGCACCACTCTGTTGAATTACCTCGGGATCGGGGCAGAGACCCTTGAATATGTAGTTGACCGCAGTACCGTGAAACAAGGACGCTTTACACCCGGCACACACCTGCCCATTTACCCACCGGAAACCTTACTGGAAACCCAACCTGAGTATGTCCTATTGTTGACCTGGAACTTTGCGGACGAAATCCTTTTTCAGCAATCCGAATACCGGGCTCGCGGCGGAAAATTCATCCTCCCCATTCCGGAACTACTGGTGGTTTAGCCAACATGATTTTTACAGAAACCCATTTGAAAGGCGCCTATATTATTGATCTTGAACTTCACAAGGATGAGCGCGGATTTTTCGGGCGGTCGTGGTGCCAGCAGGAATTTGAAGAGCACGGATTAAATCCCCGACTAGCGCAATGCAATATATCCTTCAACAAACAACGCGGCACACTGCGCGGAATGCATTATCAGGCAGACCCCTATCCGGAGGCTAAGCTTGTACGTTGTACTCTGGGTGCGGCGTACGATGTTATCATTGATCTACGCCCTCATTCGGTCACCTTCAAGCGCTGGCTGGCGATGGAATTAACAGAAAACAATCATCGCGCACTCTACGTTCCCGAAGGCTTTGCTCACGGGTTTCAAACTCTGGCAGATCATACTGAAGTGTTCTACCAGATGTCAGAATTCTTTCACCCGGAAGCGGTGCGCGGTCTGCGCTGGAATGATCCTGCATTTGGCGTCGAATGGCCGATTGAAATTCTGGCAATTTCAGACAAGGATAAATATTACCCGGACTGGAAACTGCCATGAAGGTATTCATCACAGGCGCATCCGGCTTTATTGGTTCCCATGTGACAAGGGCCTTGATTAGCGCGGGCCATGATGTCCTGGCCTTAGCGGTTCCAGACGATAATCTGTGGCGGTTGCAGGATATTTTCCCCGACTTCGAAGTAATACGGGGGGTACTGCAAGATATAGCCAATATTCAAAATCAACTGCGCTCATGGCGGCCTCAAACATGTATTCATCTTGCATGGTATGCCGAGCCTAGAAAATATTTAAACTCAAGGGAAAATCTTGGCTCACTACAGGGAAGTTTAAATCTCTTACAAACATTACCCGAGTACGGCTGTGGGCAATTTATTGGTGCGGGAACGTGCGCTGAATATGAAATGAAACCCGAAATGCTTGCAGAAAACGAACGGACAAAACCGGAAACCTTGTATGCGGCGTGCAAGCTGTCCTTTCAAATAATGGGAGAGCAAATTGCCGCGCAAGCCGGTTTGCGATTTGCATGGGGAAGAATCTTTTATCTGTACGGTCCTCAAGAGGACACCCGACGTCTTGTGCCGTCCGCAATTCTCAAACTCCAAAAAGGCGAGGTGTTCTCCGCATCGCCTGGTGAACAAATACGCGATTATTTACACGTTACCGATGTGGCAAATGCCTTTTTGTCTTTTGTGGAACAACAAGCGACAGGGATATACAATATCTGTTCCGCCCGGCCGATCACCATCAAAACCCTTCTGGATACGATTGGCGACTTACTGGGAAGGCCTGAACTTCTGGCCCACGGAGCGCTGCCCTATCGGGAATGGGAACCAATGTTCATTTGCGGAAATAACGACCGGTTGAAGGCAACCGGCTGGACGCCCCGTATTGATCTCCATTCGGGCCTGCATGATACAATTAATTGGTGGAAGCAAGCGCTGAAGAACAAATGACAGAGTGCTTCATACAATATAGACGATGAAGAAATAATGAAAAAACAGATTATTGAACCCAAATACGAAATCGAATCCACAGCGCAAGACCGTGTTTTCAACAGGATGATGCACGCGATGAAAAGTGCATCCCCTCTCTATACTCCCTCGGCGTTTTGGGAACAATTGGTGGCGAAACACATCCAAGAACTCGAACGCGACGGCTTCAACAACTTCAAGCGCACCCTCAACATGAGATACTTCAACTGGGGCATTATCGGCATTGTACGCCACCAGTTAATGCCCGTCCTCCGGCGATGGATTTCCCATCCAACTCTTTCGCCTTTCACCGCCCAATTCAACGATTACAGCTCAAGCGATGATTCAAAGGCAAAGTCGTTCAATCCGGTAACGGCGGCAATCTACAAGATATACGTGGCAATGCTCGCAGACTTCGTGGCCGATTCCGACACGCTTGGATTACTCAACAAAATCACCGAGCCGGAGATTGGAAATCCATTTGTGATCAACCACCGCGGGCGCCACATCTCACAGGATCTCTGCAACTCAATCCACGAATTCTACAACTCGACCGCCGCATGTGACCCCTCGAAACCAGGCTTCCGAATCGCCGAACTCGGCGCAGGCTACGGACGACTCGGGCAAGTCTATCTGTCGGTGCTGCCAAACGCATCCTATTGCGTAATTGACATTCCACCCGCGCTCTATGTCGCACAGCGCTACCTGACCGAGGTTTTCCCGGATCAGCCGGCCTTTAATTTCAGGGAGTTCGACTCATACAAAGAGATACGCACAGAATTCGAGAGTTCGCGGATTCGTTTCCTCGCGGCGCACCAGATCGAACTGCTGCCTCCAGATCAGTTCGATCTCTTTGTCAACATCAGTTCGTTGCATGAGATGACGCGCGGGCAGGTCGCTAACTATCTCAAGCAGATAGATCGGCTCTGCCGGGGTAACTTCTACTCGAAACAATGGTGCGTCTCGAACGCGAAGGTTAATGGCTTCACGCTCAAGGAATCCGAATACCCGATCCCCGACAACTGGCAAGAGGTGTTCCACCGGCGCCACCCAATTCAGCGCATGTTCTTCGAGGCGCTCTACCACACTTAACCCTGATGATGTACAGTAATGTGCGCCCGCATTACAGTCGCAATCATTTACTTCGCCTCATCGCAATAAACTCTTCTGTTAGGAGTTCCAATGCCAATAGGTCCTGTTATTCGTCAAATGCTTGGTCCTTTTGAAAGACCAATTTCCGAATTGTATCGAAGTATATTCGTTGACCTAAACGCTTTGGTTCACCAAATCCGACAGTGGACTTCCGCTTCCAATATCCTAGAACTGGGATGCGGAGAAGGGGCAATTGCTGAAAGAGTAGTTAAAGAATTTCCTCAAGCCCACTTTACAGGGATTGACATTACTCCAAGAGTCGGACGAATGTTTCAAGGCGATTTCAGCCGGGTTACTTTTAAACAGCAGGCTATACATGATTTCGCGGCCGAAAATCCATCTTTTTTTGATTTGTTGCTTGTTTGCGACATCCTGCACCATATACCGTGGGAATTACACAAAGATATCCTGATAAATGCTGGAAAAACTTTAAAGCCTGGGGGCTATCTCATTCTAAAAGATTGGGCACAGAGTGCGACCCTCATCCATTTTCTATGCTTTTTCTCAGACCGCTATATTACTGGGGACCACATCCGATACAAATCAACTGATGAATTGCGGAAATTGATCGAAGAGGTGTTTGGAACAGACTGCATCAAGGCGGAAACGCGAATTCACCCCTGGAATAATAATGTCGCCTTTCTTGTGCAAGTGTAGATCATCTTCTGATTTAGGAAAAACCATGCCAAAACCGTGGCTGTCGGTCATAAGCCCCATCTATAACGGTGAAAAGTATTTGTCGTATGCCTTGGATTCAATTATTATCCAGGAAGATCGCGACATTGAGTGTATCGTGGTCAACGGCGAATCCACGGACGGTACATTATCCATCCTTCATGCCTACCAGGACAGACTCCCGCTAAAGATTTTACAGAGGGAAAGAAAAGATAATTGGGTTACCAAAACAAATTACGCTCTCTCTCTTGCAAGAGGGGAGTATATCTGTTTTTTACATCATGATGATTTTTGGCTCAAAGACCGCTTAAAAACAATGAGGCGGTTAACGGAGCAATTTCCTGATGTTGTTCTTTTTATTCACCCATCCAACTTCATCGATTATCGAGGCAACAATTTAGGCTTATGGAGTTGTCCCCTGCCAGCATATCCCAAAAACATTACGCCCAAATTGCTGTTAGAGCGATTACTTATACAAAATTTTATTTCCATTCTTGGGCCTGTTTTCAAAAGAGAGGCTGCCTTAAAAGTTGGGGGGTTGGACGAGTCCTTATGGTATACGGCGGATTGGGATTTTTGGTTAAAAATAGCGGCCTGTGGTAATTCGTTATATTACCCAAAAGCGCTTTCGGGATTTCGAATTCACACAAGCTCTCAAACCATGGTCCGCAGTTCGCATCAGCGGGATTTTCAAGAACAATTAGAAAGTGTCGCGAACAAGCACCTAGCGTTGTGGAAAGCTCCTGTACATTTAAAACAAAGTGTTCGTAAAATTGCCGTTTTTTCGATAGAAATCAATGTATCCTTAGCCGGTATAATCCATGGGACAAAACCTCATTTATTTGAAATCATAATCTCCTTTTTGTCACTGGGGCCTTTGGGATGGCATAGATATCTTAGAGATTCACGCATATGGGAACGCGTATCTGCCAGGCTAAAAACAAGGCTATCATCTTGAGCAAATGTAAATGAGTCCACAAATACCCAAAACCTTATATAAAAATGTATTTGCATTATCGTGGGCGATCGCTTGCATCGTCATCTTCATGTCCTATTCTGCAAGAATTAGTGTGGTACACGGTTCGTCTCTTGAAAACATCCCAACTTTCGCGACAAAACTGGCGGAAATAAAAGCCTCGACCTATATAGGCAATTTACTAATATCCTTTTTTGAAATCCTACTATTCTCCATCGTTTGTATCGCAACTGGCATCTTGCCGGTCTCAATATTATTTTCGTTTGATGAAAATAATCTAAACAAATCAACTACGATCCTTGCCATGCTTGGATCGTCATTCCTGGTAGGTCATTGGATATATTCAACGATATTTCTTTTTCTTGCGGCGCTCCATATATTGACTCCAAAGTTAGTTGCAGGGGTACTAATCCTTGGGGGCATGCTTGGCGCCTATCCAACAATAAAAGTGTTGCGTCTATTCAAAAAAAAGAACGAGCGCAGGTTGCCAGAAAAAGATTATCGAATCATTTACTGGCTTTCACTAGGCATATTATTCTCTGGTCTCTTGTATTCAACATCACGACTAAGTTACGACTCGGTTGGTTTGTATTTTTCAGACGCCAAAATAACAGCGCTGACAAGAGGTATTCAATACTTTCAAGGCAACTCGTTTTTCGTAAGTTCTATGCAAACGGGGATACAATACTCAGCAATTATCCAATTGTTTGGGGATCAAACTGCCCGAATGTATTCCTGGATTAGTGGTTGCATTGTGCTAATTTTCAGCCTGGCCATTGCAGAAAAAGTTGGATTGTCCAGCCGGGCAAAAGGGATAACGCTAGCGCTCCTAATGACATCCACCGCATTTACTGATCTACTTGGGGATGGGAAAGTTGATCTTACAAGTTCTGCAATCACAATCGCCGCCGCTTATTGGCTTTCGGTCAACAACAACAAAGCCCACAATTTATTCGCGGGGTTTCTCGCGGGACTGGCGATAGCGTCACGACCATATAATGTATTTTTGGTAAGCGTTTTTATTGGGACACTTTACCTTCAAAAAACCTTCTACAAAAGGAAGGATGAAAAACTATTCGAGTTTGGCTTATTTATAGAATCCATGTTTTGGATTGGACTCGGCAGCAGCCTTCCATTAGCCCTTCACCTCATCGAAAATTGGGCAGTTTTCGGAAACCCTCTGGAAATGCTGGCGGACGCGCAGATAATGACAACGGGAAATTGGCAATGGGCTTTTGACCCGCAAAATATTTGGTTGATGAGAATTATGTATCCGTTCGTTGTGACATTTCTCAACACTTCGCAAAGCATTGGAAATGTATCCCCGATTTTCCTTGCGTTTTTACCCAATATATTTTTTGGCGGTCTCAGAAAAAAAATACGACTATCCCGTTCGCTAACCGAATTATTGATTGCCGCCATGGTTACACTTCTGTTGTGGATAACCTTGTTTTTTACGATCGTGGAAATCAGGTATATATTCTTTCTTTGGGTGATATTCTTCATCGCCGTATCGGAAGTTGTCGTCGTTGTATTAGAAAATAATGAGAATGTGTTCCGAGGCGTATTGTCAACATTACTTATCGTATTGCTTGGCTTTGCAATCCTGCGAACCGTTTACATTTCACTGGAAACTTATTCCCCCGTAGATAAACAGGGGAATCCTCAATGCAAAAATTTCATCTTTTGCGATTTTCTTAAGCCAATAAACGATAGTGCAAAACCCGGGGAACGCGTACTCTCCTTGCTTGCCTATCGGTATTACCTCCGCACGGACCTATTTGCTTGCTCTACCAGAATGGATGAATATCATATACTTCACGATTTATCTCTGCAAAACCCTAACGATTTTTGGGAAGAGGTCTATCGGCAGGGATATACATTTATCGCCTACGAGAGAAACTATAGTGTCCGCCATCTACTCATGAAATTTGCCCCCAGCCCGGACAATACTCCTTCCTGGTTGGAACTTGAGCCAATTTATGGAAATCCAGGAGACCCGGTAGTTGCATATAAAATCAGCGTCCACGAACCGCCTATTCGCAGGGCAAAGACTTGTGTACAAAATGAAAGTGGAATATGGGAAGTGCAAATGCTTCCTCCATAAAAAATAGAACCTATCCAACAGTACGGCTCTGTTTTTAAAAAATTACTCAATTGATTTTTCTTATTTTCAACTTTCCAACCTTGGAACTCTCCCCATTTCCACGTAAAATAAGCGCTCGTAAAGGAGAAATAAAACATGGCAAACAGTCAACGTGAAAAAATAAGAAAGGAACGCGCAAAAGCCATTCGGCGGGAGAAAACCATTCAGAGGACTGTCATCGCCGTAGCCGCGGTGATCGTGATCGCCGTGCAGAAAGTGATCGTGTAAGTATATCTTTTCTTCGCCTTGCTCATTTTATTCTTGATCGCGGAACTTTTACCATATAAACGTCCCATCCCCGCCTGGATGACGCGCCAAAAAAACTAACCCGGCCTGCCGAACATTTCCCGGTTTGCCTCTTCGATCTCCTCGTAAATCTTTTTCACTTCCTCTTTCATCGCTGCGGACACGCCCGCGGTCTGTGGGATGAACTTGACCAGGTCGCGCGCCTGGCGCAGCAGGTCCCGCACCTGCGCGATATAGGAAAGGTCGTTTTGGCCGAGTTCGGCAGGGACGCGCGCGGCGCGCGCCTTTTGGATCAAGTCGCGGGCGCGCAGGAGGCGCTCGGCGGCGGGAATGAATGTGGACATTCAACCAATCAACATTCGCTATATCCGCAGGCGTAACACTTTCTGCATCCCTCTTCATTCACCACCGCGGCCTCCCCGCATTCGGGACACAGGTCGCCGATGCGCATGGGCGCGACGTTTTCCGCGGCCTCGGCTTCGAGAGTGATATGCCCGCCGTTGGATTTCTCCTCCACAGGGTCGGTGGCAATCCCATCTTTTTCGCGCAGGTAGTGATCGAGCACCTGTCCGATGCCGTCGGGCAGGGAGCGGACTCGGTTCGGGCCAAAGCCCAGCGAGCGTCCGCCGCCGATGCCCATCAACTGGCGGACGATTTCCTTCATGCGGTCAGTTGGGACAATGGGGCTGGCCATCCGCAAAATATACGAGATCAGGCGTCCGATGGCCTCCGAAACGGCCGCGGTCTCCGAGCCGGCCTTGGAGGTGTTGATGAACACCTCGAAGGGTTGCTCGCCGCCGTTCGCGTTGATGGTGATGAAGGCTTTGCCGACGGGCGTCTCCACGTTGAACGTGCGGCCGGTCAACGCGCGCGGGCGCGGCTTCTTCGTCTCGTGCCACACTGTCCCCGTAGGGGAAACTGCCGTCGAAACGGGAGCCGGCTCGAGGTCAGGAGGAGGCGCAGGCGCTTTTTTGTCCGCAGTGGCTTTCGTCTCCAGCACCACCTTTTCGCGCGAACCCGTCACGTACACGGTGATGCCCTTGCAACCCAGTTCCCAGGCCAGCAGGTACGCATTCGCCACATCGTCAACAGTGGCGGTTTCGGGGAAATTGACAGTTTTGCTCAGGCTGTTATCCACGAAGGTTTGCAGGGCGGCCTGCATACGGACGTGTTCCTCGGCGCTGATGTCCGCGGAAACAACGAACGTGTCGCGCACGGCCTGCGGCAATTCGGCGACGCGCTGGCAGGAGCCTTCGCTCATCACCTGCTCGACGATTTCCTGGCGCTTCTCCTCGCCCAGGCCGAGTTTCTTGAGCGCCTCATCGAAGCGCGAGCTGGCGTAGGTGAGCCGAAGGTCCTTGCCGTGATCGTTGACGTGGCGGATGTAGGCCAGCGCGAAGACGGGTTCACAGCCGTAACCTTCGCAACCTGCGACGGTGGCAATGGTATTGTGACTGATAAAGCCATTGGCATTATAGGCGTGAGCGCCGGGGACAGAAATGTCATACGTATTATGGATACCACCGTCTTCGATAGCCGCGATTTCATCATAGTAGATTTCACTTTCTACAGAGTCTACCAGCCTTTCCAGTCCGGCCTCCAAGACAGCCTGCCGATGTCGTTCGACAAAGCTGTTCAATGTTTCCCGCGAGACCATCCATCCGCGTTGTCTCCAACCCCAAACACGTTGCTCTTCCGCGCCGCCTTCAGCCAAGGCCAGAACAGATTGATATTCAGCCTTTGTGATGGGGATAGTATCCCCAAGGGTTGTGCGGCGAATAGTTGAGAGTTCGAATGACAGGCGAGTCAGATATGGCAAACGTTGGCGTAATCTCTCCGCAGCCTGGGTGTGAGCGACACGCAAGCGATAAGCGGGCGCATTGCTTTTGCCTGTACGTTGTATATCCGAAGTCGTTAAGATGCCTAACGAAAGAAGCATTGCCTTGGCTTGATCGTGGAACAAAAGACATGTTGTTGTCCAGCTAAGTAAGCGACCAAGATGTGAGGTGCCATCTGCATCAAACAATCCTGCCAGGAATGCTCCATAAATTTCTGCGTTATTGGTTTGCAGCACGGCCAATGGGATATGGGGAAGGTATCCTTTTCCCCGATGCTCATTGGCGGGTTTCCGCTTTGCAAAACCGTTGTTTTTCCAGAATTCCACCACATTTACCGAGTGCAAGTCCAGACTAACGAGATGGTTGCTTCGGCTGTCAACGTAGGCTTCAGGTGTCGCCTCAAACACATTTTCCAGCAAGGCAATCACATGGCATTGTAACCGTTCGTCCGAAATGGAGAAGCGCAAAGAGCGAGTCTTTAGGCTACCATCGCCCATAAAAAAGCCAATCAGATAGGCCAATTCGGGAATCATCTCCTCAGGGAGCGTTGCAGGCACGGGGTGGAAGTTAGTTGCTCGAGAAGTGTTCAGTGTAACACGTTGGGGCTTTCCGATCAGGCCTGTTGCCTGCAGTGGTATCTGCATTCCCGGTGCCAGTTCATCCAGGCGTTTCCACACCAATTTTCCGTTCTCCAGCACACGTACGCGATGTTGGTCCGTACCCTGGATGGTGTAGCCCCGGTGAGTGACCACACGCAGCGTGTGCGCCTGGCCATTGATATAGAATTGGGTGGCCAGCATTACGCCATCTTCTGATGAGACATTGAAATCAATGTCTTGCCACTGGTTGCCACGCGTATCTCCCAGGGCCTCAATGGGCAATAGGCCGCTATCAGTGCTCACCAGAGTTCCTGGAACAAGGCACCCAGTCGGCGCGACGGTGGTCTGCGCGGCGTTACGGATGCCGTGCCTACGGATGCCGTCCAGAATCGCCTCCCACTTGACCTCGGGCCGGGTCCAGCGATTCTGATAGGGAGTCAGCGGCTGGGGCGGAGTCCACTTCAAGTCGTCGGGGTCGTAGATCGAGCCTTCGATGGCCGGGAAGGGACCGCGCGCTTCGGCCAGCTCGATGCTGGTCTGCATGGCGTGGTAGCGGACGAACTCCATCACCTGCGCGCCGAACTCCTGTCCCTCCTTCGAGCCATAGCGCACACCCGCGTGATACATCAAGTCCGCGAGCCCCATGATGCCCAGCCCGATGCGGCGGGCGCGGTGCGCGGCTTCCTTCAACTGCGGCACGGCTGGCACGTAGGCATTGGCCTCCACCACGTCATCCAGAAAGCGCGTGGCCGTCACGACGCTCTGGCGTAGGGACTCCCAATCCACCGCGCCGTCGGCACCGCAATGCTCGTTGAGGTTGACAGAACCGAGACAGCAGTTTTCGTAGGGGCCTAAAAATTGTTCTCCACAATTATGAACAACCAATCCGTTCGCGATGAACGAATGTGTATCGGGCTGATGCAAATCGAAGACCGGTTCAACGCCGTCGGGTTCAACAGCCATCACTGTCACGAGAAAAGATTCTTCATACGGACCGCGCGTCATGCGGCTCAGATAATCCGCCAGCTTGCCTTGTTTTGCTTCGGTCAGAAAACCAATCTCATTTGCAAAGCGGATCAAATTAGATTTGCTGATCGCCAGGTCATGTTGCGCCTGATGAAAATATTCCTTTGTTCCGCCTTTGCCATCAGGCATGAGACGGTATCCGCTTGAACGACGATTTTCATAAATGTGGCTGGCGATTCCGAAATTGAGCAGAAGCCGTTGTACATCCTTCAAAAGCGGTAAATGGCTCGAGGAAAGACGAACAGAACAACCTTTTTCGCCGCCATCGTTGACCTGTCCATCCGCGGTAAACAACGCTTGCAGGAAGCCGCGCTGGATAGCTTCACTCCCAGCAAACACCGATGATGGTACAAAGTGCTTTCGTTCTTTCGTAATTCCATATTGCGCCGCCCAGTCTCGCAGACGTTCCGAACTCACGCGTGCTTCATCGCGTTCTTCTATTTGAGTTACGCTTACAGGATAGGCACGATGTTGATTGGAATGTTCCACAATGTTGGTCACGATCTCGGCAAACATAGGCGCAAGTTCGCGTTTTTCGTCGCCAAAGAAAGACAGCACAGCGCGCACAACATTCACCGTCCCATCGCCGACCAACCAACCCAACACGCGACCTTCCTCGAGCGTGCCGGTTGCGCCAAATCCGCCTTTGCGATTCAGAATATGAATGCGGTCACCTTTTTGAAGATTGCGCGTCTCTACCCAGCCATGCGAAGTCATAACGCGATGATCTTCTGTTAGGCGTAGTTCATAACCTTCATGGGTCAACAACCGGTAAACTGGCTTGACGCCCGTTTGAAAAACATGCGTGGCAGGCAGGAAAGTGTCCATCCCAAAGCGCGCATCCGAAACGACTTTAATTTCCACGCCTTCGGCGGCAAGTTCTTCTGCACGGCGCATTCCATTTTCGGTGTAAATCATGGTCTCGCCTGTCACACACGGATTGGTTGATTCCAGTTGATACAAATGCGGGACAGGATTGCCGCGATTGGCCGCGTCCAAAAACAACACGCCCGGCTCGCCGTTGTGATGCGCCTGCTTGACGATCTTATCGAACAGGCCGCGCGCCCGTACCTTGCCATACGAACGGATCTTCATGCCCGCCTTCTCGGCCTGTTCCAGTGTGCCGCTCCAGTTGCGATATTCCTTGGCGGCGATGTCGGGGAAGCGCAACTCCCATTCTTCATCTTCCTTCACAGCGCGCATGAAGGCGTCGGTAATGCCAACGGAGATGTTGAAATTCGTAATGGCATTTTCGTTCGTTTTGCAGGTGATGAATTCTTCCACATCGGGATGGTCTACGCGCAGGACGCCCATATTGGCGCCGCGGCGGGTGTTATGCGTCACCATACCGTAAGCCAGATAGGTGTGGTTGTCTGCAACTTCGAGATCAAGCGTAAGGAACTGCCCTGCCGACTTGACCGCACCCACCTCCACAAACCAGAATTGATCCACGGAGGGAGCGTTCTGGAACTCCTCGGGATATTGGGTTTTGATCAAGTCATACCCCGAACGGGTCAGGTTGCGTTCATCGCGCAGGTAGCGTAAAACCTGTCTCCGCAGTTTCGGTTCCGTGGCACGGAAATTGATATTCCTGCCGCGTCCCTGCCGGTCGATTTGTTCCATTGTGATTTCATTCAGCACAGGTTGCAGCCAGTATTGCGGGTTTGGCAGCACATAGGAACTTTCCCTGCGCAGGTCGCTTTCCCAAGCATAAGCTCCCACGAAACGGGAACGCCGATCACATCCAATTTTTTCGCGCCAGACCTGCAAACCAACTGTGGATGTAATCCTTACCTGATGGGTATCCGAGTCGCCCCAACGATCCAGCCCGGCCGTGATCGTACGAATCCTGACGGGACAACCCAGGCCAATCAACATCGTGGACACTTCACGCGCCAATCTCGCGGAAGACGTCATTAAAGTTGGATAACCATGTGTCAGCGTTCCATCCGCTTCGAACAAGCCGCGTAAATATGTGCCGACAATTTTTGCGGAAGATTGTCGAATCAAACGCGGCACGGAAACATCGCGGCTTGATTGTTTTTCCAGGCCGTTCATGGATAAAAAGTCCTTGATGGCGCGATTGTCCATTACAAAAGTCACAGAACGATCGTTAGGCTTTTGCATTTTATGAACTTTTACGTTGAAGAGACGCTTCAACAATGCGGGCATTTCTTCCATAAGATACGAAGAATGCGCCACGCTCACGCCAACGCGATGATCGTTCTCGCCCTTCGCTACAAAACCATCGCCAGCCAAATAGCCGAGGAAGAACGCAAATTCCTCATCCAAAACGGACGGCAAGTCGGGCATAATTTGGTTACCATGCTTCTGGGTCGGTTTTTTCAAAGCCTGCAATTTGCCCGTGTGTTCGCCTAATCGCACAACAATCCAATCACCTTTTGCCAGGTTTTGAAGTTCTTTCCACTGCATACCAAAATCGGTCATCACTTTCACTTTATGATTCGGTGTGCCGGTAATATCTAATCCTTCACGGGTATGGACTCGCAAGACATCCGCCATCCCGTTATTAAATCCGCGCGGTGACGCCTTCACACCTTCATCTGTAGGGACGGATAATTGGTGTTCCTGCCACCCTGCAATTTTCGAATCTACGATTTCATCCAGGCGTAACAAACCTTTATCAGTAAAAACCAACGTCTCAGGGAGAAGGCAACCACCCTGAGCTATCTCCCCAAAGGCATGATCGTAGACGCGCAGAAATCCAACGGGACCGGTGGCCTGCCCCGCGGAGGATTTGACGAGTCCACCCTTGGGACGCAGGCGCGAGAACGAGAATCCGTTGCCGCCGCCGGTCTGCTGGATGAGCGCCGCGTCGCGCAGGGTTTGGAAGATACCCGCGCTGTGGCGTCCCATATCATCGGAGATAGGAATTACAAAGCAGGCCGCAAGCTGCCCCAGCGGCGTGCCTGCGCCGGTAAACGTTGGGGAATTGGGAAAGAACTTCTTGCTGGTCAGCAGGTGATAAAACTCGACGGCGCGCGCGTTAACATCCCCACCCCAGGTCTCCTCGGCTTTGGCGACGTGATACGCCACACGCCAGAACATCTCCTCCACAGTTTCGACGGGCTGGCCATCATCCCCGCGGCGGACGTAACGCTTCACCAGTACCTGGCGGGCGTTATCGGTCAGTTCCGCCTTGGGAAGCCCGCGCGGCATGGCGGGCGTTGGCAAAAGACCTTGCTTCGTGGATGGAATGACTTTGACAGCCATGATAAATTCTCCTCTGGGGTATGTAGGTAGGTATTGAGACAGTAAAAACCGACAGTGACACTCCACCCCGGGAGCGGACTGTCGGTTGAATTAGCCTTCGAGCAGGCGGTCTATTTCGTTACGTAAAGAATGGAGATCGTGCAGGCGCAGGTAGACGATGGCGTAGCGGATATACGCGATCTGGTCCATTTCTTTGAGGCCGCGGATGACAAGATCCCCCACGACGCGCGAGGAAACTTCAGCTTTGCCCAACTTCTGCAGATCCGATTCCACCTGGCCGATCAAGCGCTCGATATCCGCCGCGGAGACGGGACGCTTGGCGCACGAGATGCGGATGCCGCGCGCCAGTTTCTCGCGGTCGAACTCTTCGCGCATGCCATCCTGCTTGACGATCAGGGGGGTGGAAAGGATCGGGCGTTCGTAACTGCTGAAGCGTTGCCCGCACTTCATACACTCGCGGCGACGGCGAATACCCCCGTGACTATCGTGGGAGGTATCCAACACTTTCGATTCATCGTTTTGACAGTAAGGACAGCGCATGGATGATTCCAAATTAGAACAAATGTAGCCGCCATATATGGTGGCCACCCGGCATAAAACCAGTACATATATGGCAGGTCGGTTTGCATTCTAACATATCTGCAAGGTCGTCACAAGAGGACTAGAGGGTGATTAACCTTAAAATATGCGCCACTCGGTAGAACGAGATAGTATCTCGTTCTACAACCCTTTCAAAAATTCCAGCACGAGGCGATTGTATTCGGATGGGTTGGACTGGTGCGGCACGTGTCCCCCGGAGACCGCCTGGCCGCGCGCGTTGGGCAGGGAGCGCAGCAGCGCGGGAAACGAATCGGGCGCGAGGGTCTGGTCGCGGTCGCCCCATAGCAGGAGAGTCGGCATGGTGACGCGCGGCAGGTCCGAGGTCAGGTCGCGAACCGTGTTCGGGATGTTGAAGGCGCCCGGGGCGGTGCGCTTGTAGTCCAGCGCGGTCTGCAGTCGAACGCTATCCGATAAAGTCAGGTCGGAGCCGCCCGCGCGCCCGAAGGCGGCGTTGGTCAGGTCAATGATCCAGCGGAAGATCCATTCGGGCGTGCGCTCGACGACGAGGGCGTTGAGGGTGGGACGGCGGTAGGTGCGGCGCAAGAGCGCGGGCAGTTGATCGAGTTGGTAGAAGGGGTTGGTCAGCACGAGCGCGCGGACTTTTTCGGGATGGCGGATGGCGTAGCGCAGGCACAGGTAGCCGCCCAGCGAGTGGCCGACGAGGATCGGCGGTTCGGGAAATTGCAGCGCGTCAATCCACTGGAAGAAGTGCTTGTAGACCCACTTGGTTTTGTAGGCGCGCGAATCGAGTTTGGGACTCTCGCCGTGGCCGAGCAGGTCGAGCGCGTAACCGTGATAACCCGCCGCGTCCAGTTCGGGCAAGAGGTAGTCCCAATCGCGCAGGGAGGCCGCCAGCCCGTGAACGAGAACGACGGGCGCGCCTTTGCCTTGTTCTATGAAGTTGACCTGAGTCGGAACGTCAAACGGAGCGCCCCTCGCCAGACTGGTACTTTTCATATCGCTTTGCCAACTCTCTACGCAGGACCTTCCCAATGAAGGTGCGCGGGAAATCTTCCATGAAGATCACGAAACGCGGAACCAAATGCGGGGGCAATCTCCGCTTGCAATAGGCCAGGACGGATTCGGGCGTGGGACGCTCGCGTCCGGCAATGACGAACGCGAAGGGATTTCCCGCGATGGCGACCACCGCCGCCTCTTTTACCTGCGGAATTTCGTAAAGCACTTCCTCCACGTCGCGCGGGAAGGCAGGCTGCGGCTTGCCCGATGTTTCGGGTTCGCCCGATTTGGCACGCGAAGCGTACCACATATCGGCTTTGCGCGCGATGATGCGGAAGTAGCCATCCTCGTCCATCTGCGCCACATCGCCGGTCAGGAGCCAGCCGTCGGGGGTGAGCGTTTCGCGGGTGGCGGATTCGTTGCGCCAGTAGCCGAGCATGACCTGCGGGCCGCGGATGGCGAGTTCGCCGATCTGACCCGTCTTGACTTCTTTGCGGGCGTGAACCAGGTCCAGGACCGCGGCCTCGGTGGAGGGAAGCGGGACGCCGATGCTCCCCACCTTGCGGTTGCCCCCCAGCGGATTGGCGTGAGTGACGGGCGAGGCCTCGGTGAGACCGTAGCCTTCGACGAGTTTTCCTTTGGTCAGTTTCTCGAAGGCTTCCTGCACTTCCACTGGCAACGGGGCGGAGCCGCTGATGCAGGCCTTGATGGAGGAGATGCCGTAATTGCGCGCGCCGCGGAAGTTGTTGATGGCTACGTACATGTTCGGAACGCCGGGGAAGATGGTCGGCTTGTATTTTTTGATGGCCTTCAAAATGTCGTGGATCTCGAAACGGGCTTTGAGCACCAGCGCGGCGCCCAACGCAATCGGGACGTTCAAGGCGGTCGTCAGGCCGTAACTGTGCGAGAACGGCAGGACGCACAGGAAGCGCTCCTGGCCTTCCACGGCGGCAGGCATCCAGTGACGCGTCTGCAGGGCGTTGGCGACCAGGTTCTTGTGCGAGAGCATCACGCCCTTGGCCGCGGCGGTGGTGCCGCCCGTGTATTGGATGACCGCCAGTTCGTCGGGATCCACTTCGAGCGTGGGCGAGCGCCAATCCTGGGCGAGCATGAAATGCCGCCAGCGGATGGCGCCGTTCACCGTCAGGCCGCGGTTGCGCCAGCGGGAGATCATCTTCTTCCAAACGGATAAATAATCCGCGGGGTCGGTGAGAACGATGTGCGGCAGTCCCGTGCTGGACTGGATCTGCTTTGCGAGTCCCGCCGAAAGGTTGAGCGTCACCAGCACGCTGGCGTCCGCGTCGCGCACCTGCCGGACGAGTTCCTCGGGGTCGGTCAGGGGCGGCATGAAGACCGCCACCATGCCGGCCTTGAGCGCGCCGTAAAACCCCACCACCATTTGCGGCACGTTCGGCAGGAGCAACACCACGCGCGCGCCGCGTCCCACGCCGAGAGCGAGCAGGGCATTGGCGAAACGGTTGGCCTGGTGGTTGAGATCGCGGTACGAAAGCCGCGAGCCTTCGAAGTAAACCGCGGCGCGATTCGGGAAACGCCGCACTGCCGAGCGCAAAAGATGATGCAACGGGATGCGCGGCACGCTGACGGTGAACGGCACGCCTTTTTCGTAGCGCCCCAGCCACGGACGTTCCGCTTGAAGCGTCTCGCGGGTGTCGGCTTTTTTGTGTTTGGCCTGCGACGAATCGCGCCACGAGACCTGGCCTTCGCCCGCCAGGAAACGTTCGATGGCGCGGTCCACCGCCTCGCGCCGCTCCAACATGACCATGTGGCCGGATACGCCGATATCGGCCTCTTCCGCCGCCGGAATGCTTCTCGTCACCTGCTCGAAGTTGACTTTTTCAAAGACGGCGTCACGGTGGCCGCGAATGACGAGCGTCGGCACGGCCAGGGACTTGAAAGCCTCCCAGCCTCTCCACTTGTTCAGGTTGGCGTGGTAAAGGGATTTGAGCGACTGCGGCGGCGCGGACAACCACGAACGCGTGAACGGCCCGATCAGGCGCAACAGCCAGTTCGGGAGGTTGAGTCCCAGCCGGAAGAGGGGGTTGAGGCGGAACTCGCCCGCGGTGGCCATCAGCACAAGATGCGCGACCCGCTGTGGGTGCGCGAGCGCGAACTCCGTCGCGAGCGCGCCGCCGAAAGAATGTCCCACCAGCACGACGGGGTCGGTGACGCGCAGGGTGTCGAGCGCGGTTTCGATATCGGCCAGCATAGTCGGCATGTCGTAGCCGGTGATGGGCTTGTCGGAGAGGCCGTGCCCGCGCAGGTCGAGCGCGATGACGCGGTTTTGCAGGCTGAACTTCTGCATCTGGTAAATCCATTGCAGGGCCTGCCCGCCGAAACCGTGCAGGAAAACGAAGGTCCGCTGGGGGCGGTCGGGCGAAACGTCCAGCGCCGACAAGCGCACCAGCGGATCGGTGGAGACGCGTATCTCGTGACGGTAGAGGTCGAGGTCTATATCCATTGCTGGATTGTATAGGAGGAGGGGGGAGAAGTAAAGGAGGAATTTTGAAAGATGAAAGATGAAAGATGAAGGATGAAGGATGAGAGAGGAAAGAGGAAAGAGGGGAGAAGGGGGAAGTGGAAGGGGGACGGAAATGGGGAAAAGGCAAAGCGTGTTGCATTACCTGCAACATGCAACCTGTAAAGTGGACGCAATCCTGCAATTCGCAGGAAACCCACAACCAGAGGTGAAACATGGCGCGCCCACAAAACACGCAGCGATTGGAAGAAATCTATCGTACAATAGAGAAGCATCCAGGCAAGAAGGCGGGGTTTATCGCCCGCCTGTTAGGGTTGAATCGTTCCGAGGTGACCAGGGCGCTGCCTGCCCTTGATACGAAAGGGTTGTTTATCAGTGAAGATGGCAAGGGAGGCTTGTGGTCGTTTCGCAGAAGCAAGTAAGTCGGATTTCCAATCCGACCTACGCACAAAAAATGTTGCAGAATTCGTTAGGGTGTTGTGTTATTCTATCTGTAACCTTGACTTGTTGCGGAGTTCACCATGTCGCGCGCTGAAAATAAAGCTGACCGCTTGTTGGAAATGGAAGCATTGTTGTTGACCCATTCACAGGGACTGACACAATCTGAGATTGCGCGCCGACTTGGCGTGAACCGCTCTGTGATCCATCGTAACCTGCGTGATTTCGAAAAGCGCTTCCCGACCATTCGTTATGAGGATGGCCGCATTGCCATTGACCGCTCCTCCTATCTCATCAAAGTCTCTTTCAGCTTGCATGAAGCGATGGCTGTGCATTTGGCGTCTCGGTTACTCGCCACCCGCATGGACAGGCAAAACCCGCACGCGGCCTCTGCCCTGCGCAAACTCGGTATTTCGCTCGAAAGGCTTGCGCCGCGCATCAGCCAACACGTCAAACAATCCGCGGACGTGATGGATGAAGCCGACCAGCGACAGGATCCGCGTTATCTCGAAGTATTGGAGAGACTCACCCTCGCCTGGGCGGAACAGATGAAGGCGAAGGTTTGGCATCGCAGCGACAAGACAGGAAAAGTTTTCGAGTACCTGCTCTGCCCCTATTTCATCGAGCCGTACGCGGTGGGCCAGACCACGCACGTCATCGGGCGCAACGATCCGCAGGGCAAAATGCGGACGTTGAAAATCGAGCGCATCGAACGCGTGGAATTGACCAGCGACCGATATGAGATCCCCGCCGAGTTCGACCCGCGCGTTTTGCTGTCGGACGCCTGGGGCATCTGGTACACCGAGAATGAGCCAGTGGAAGTTGTGCTGAAATTTCACCGAAATGTAGCTGTGCGAGTTCGCGAAACACGCTGGCATCGTTCGGAAGAAGAAACAGAATTGCAGGATGGTTCGATTGTATGGAAGGCGAAGGTGGCAGAACCACAAGAGATGATCCCTTGGATACGGGCTTGGGGATCGGATGTAGAAGTATTGGAGCCAAAGGATTTACGCGAAATGATGATGGGCGAAGCAAAAGCAATGGCAGAGAACTATGGGTGGTCTATTGGCACATTATCAAAGCCGACTTTGGATAATACCTTTTCGGATTTCTTTGGAGAGTCCAAATGAGTGACTGGAAACCTTATAAATTTCAGAAGGAAGTTGCCAACCTCTTACTCTCTGGGAAAAGTGTTATTTTGCAGGCACCCACAGGTGCAGGAAAAACTACAGCGGCATTATTGCCATTTCTGCACGCTTGGCGTGAAGAAACAGACGAAAATTTTCCTATCAAATGTATTTACACAGTTCCCATGAGGGTATTGGCAAATCAATTTAAGGCAGAGTACGAAAAAAGAGCAGATTCTTTTGGCCGCCGATTTAAGCGTAATTTGAATGTCAAGATCCAAACAGGCGAACATTCAGAAGATAGAGAGTTTAAAGGTGACTTGATCTTCTGCACAATTGACCAATTCTTAAGCAGTTACTTGACCATGCCCTACGGCTTGCCGCGCAGATTGGCAAATCTCAATGCAGGCGCACTGGTTGGCTCTTATCTTGTGTTTGACGAGTTTCATTTGCTCGACCCTGATTCAACTTTACCATCAACATTGTACGCAGTTAAGCGATTAAGCCGCATTGCGCCTGTTTTATTGATGACTGCAACATTTAGCAAGTCAGTTTTGATTGCGCTCAAAGATGAACTTTATAACGCCGAAGTTGTTCTGGTGGATCCAGATGAAGCGCGTTTAATCGAAACTTCGTTTGGAGAAAAAGAGACGCGTCAGCGCACCTGGCAAGTCGCCGAAGCGCAGTTATCTGCAAGTGCGATTCTGGAAAAGCATAAAAAGCATAACAGGCGCAGTCTGGCAATCTGCAATACAGTTCGTCGGGCACAAGAACTTTATCGAGAATTAAGGGATTCGGTGAAAGGTAAAGATGTTGACGTGTTGCTATTGCATAGCCGCTTTTTACAGGAAGACCGTCAGGAAATCGAACAAAGAATCAAAACACAGTTTGGGCGTGACAACTCGGAAGGCAATGTTATCGCGATTGCAACCCAAACTATCGAAGTAGGCGTTGATATAACATCAGAGACTTTGCATACAGAACTTGCGCCAGCCAGCGCATTGATTCAGCGTGCGGGACGTTGTGCGAGATATGCAGGCGAACAAGGAGAGGTAATCGTTTATCCTGTCGAAAACCTTGCTCCTTATGGCACTGAAAGTGAAAATTCTGCATGGGGCAAGGAAATGAAAGCCGCTCTTGTCTGGCTCAAAGAAAATAATAATGAGATTTTCGATTTTGGAAAAGAGCAGGAATTTGTAAATGCAGTTGCGACGTCAAGAGATGAAAGCATTCTGTTGAAATTATCAGCGGGTGAGCCATCACGTACCCAGGCAATTCATAATGTTTTGATTGGTGCCGACCTTGCAAATGCAACCCGCCTTTTGGTAAGAGACGCGGATAGCAAACGAGTTTTAATTCATCCTAGTCCAGATGAATTGATGCTTGACCCCTATCTTGCCAAAGGATTCAATCTGCCGACGAAAACCTTATTTGGTATGCTCAAAGAATGGCTTGAACGTGACATAGATGTTGACTGGCGCGTAAAACGACTCATTGAGAGTCCAGATAGTGATGAAAGCAATCGCACGGAATATGGATGGGAAAGGTTATCTGAAACCAGTCAACTAACTACCACTCAGGTGATCGTGGTCAACCCTGAATTGGCAGGCTATCTCAAAGACGAGGGCTTTATTTCTGACAAAGGAAATACAGGTTTTGCCTCAACTTTGCCAGATATTGAAGCAAGAGCAGAACGTGAGGGTTTTTCTTATCACAAAGAATCTTACGAAGATCATATCAAGCGAGTCCTGGATGCTTTTCAGGATATTTCCTTGAAAGAATTGACCTACTCAGCACAGGCATTGGAACAAGCGGCGGGATGGTCTGAGGGCAGCGTTATACGAGCAGTTTGGCTGGCTTGCTTGTTCCATGATGTAGGCAAGTTAAGCACAGGCTGGCAGGGATGGGCGCGCGCCTATCAAAAGCAAATCGGCATGCCCGTACCCAATACTTTTGCGGCGGGACATACCGAAAACGAATGGAAAAATCAAGGACACAAGGAGGCAGAAAGAGCCATTCACAAGAAATATCCAAAGCCTAACCACGCGGGCGAAAGCGCGTTGGCGGCTGCCAAGGTTATTGCAAGAGCGTTTTCACAGGACAATGAAAAGGATTTAGCGAAAGCAGTTCTGACGGCAATTACCCGCCATCACACCCCTTTTGCAGGTGAGTGCAAGACCTATGTTTTGGAAGAACAGGCAGAAAATCACATCTATGCTACACTTGAATTCGTGCCCGAAGGAATTCGGCAGTGGGTCAATTTAGAGTTATTGCGAAGCGAATCAAAGACAATACAAAATTCTTTTTCAAATTTGCTGATTGCCCCTGACGATACATTTGGCTGGATGGCTTACGCTTTATTAGCGCGGGCGCTCCGCCGTTCGGATCAGGAAGGCACAGCACGTGGAATCCGATAGGAGGCGCAACTTGTATCAATCAACCTATTTCATCGAAAAATCAACAAACACCTTTGCCGATAATCTGGCGGCATTTGGTTTGGCATTCGTTCTAAATGCGATTGCCGATGGACGCGCCAAAGTTCGCATGGAAGACAAAGGCTATGCCTTTGCCGTGATTTGCGAACCAGCAATTCTTCAGGAATGGGTGGAGAAATGTAAATTCTTTGTTGGCGCTCCCCTGCTAATTACTGTAGATACCGCCGCCACAAAGAAGCAGGAAAAAACTATCAAAGCCATCAAAGGCTCAAAACTTGATTTGGCAAGATTGCCTGAGCCAGATGGATATAGTCTTCTTGATTACCAAACCGAAAAGAAAAACAAGGATGATTTTTTTACCTGGGTCAAAGCTCTCTCTCCTGATGATAAGAAAAAATGGCGTGATGGAGAAACTCAACCTCCTTCGTCTCCCCATCAAAATTGGGAAATCTTCCGAGCGGTAAACCCAGGCGCATTGCAAAGTTACAACGTGCCGCTTGGCATTTGGTGGCAGGCGCAAACTGTTTTCCCTGACTTACTCAAAATTCTGCTTGCGATGGTCGCCAACGCGCCAAATGACATTGAAAACGCTGAGAAGGCTTGGGGTGTACTATGCAAAGAAAATGATTTGGAAAAAGCAAAGGATGTAACCGCCAACCAACTCACCAATCCATCACAAGGAAAGGGTGTCAACAGCCCAAAAACAGAATGGCGCGATCCCAATAATGTAAAAGGTTTTTGGTTGCTTGAATGGCTAAAAACAGTTGGGTTGTTTTATGGCTCATATACTCGAATTATTGCCAACCCTAAAGACCCACGCAATGCGAAGGATCGCAAGATTTATGTTCTATCGCCTTCAAGGCTGGGTTGGAGTGTACATCAGCAGGTGATGAAACATTTTCGTCAGGCAATGAGCGCAAGCCAAACAGCCATAAAAATGGATGTGTTGGTTTCCTTGCAATACACACAGGCTTTCCTAAAGCATTATGAAGAAGCCCGTATTGATGATTTAGGCGAAGATGTTTTTGGAGAGCCTCCTGCCGATTTAGTCAGCGGTATGCAAATGGCGTTTTATAAGAATTTGGGTAACTCGCCTGCGGTGATGAATATCGCTTCTGTAAACCTGCCGAGATGGGTTGCGCCGCACAACCCTGAACAGTTGGCAGAGTTTCAGGCATCTTTGGATGAGCACATTTCAATTGTTCGGAATCTTGACGAAACCCGCGGAGAGCAATTTGCTTTGTTATCTAAATATCGAGACTTCATTTCAGGAGGTGATTTAGACGCATTCTTTGAATTCACTACGTCTTATAGCGGATTCATCATAAGTCAAAAAGAACGTAAACAATATGTCCGTCAATTCTCTATTCCAACCCTGGAGACAATTTTCATGAATACTCAACCTGACTATACTCAAATCGTTAATTCCAAAGGCTTTAAAGATATTGCCTATGCCATTCGACAGGCAACCGTGACGGCGCAATATCGAAAAGCCAACAAAGATAAATACCAAGTTCGATATGATGTTCGATACGGGCTTGGACAAAGCATTGCGCGCAAGGCAAATTACCCTGCCGATTTTCTTGCCGAGTTAGGTAAGTTCTTGCACGAATACAATGCTGAAACTTCTCAGATGTACGAAAGATTAATGAGCCGACATAACGGCAATATCCCAGACAACGTTCGTAAGCAGACGAGACGGCGCGTTGAGACATCAGCCATAGAAGAAATCACAAAACTTCTTGGCTTATTTGGCAATGACTCTAAACTCATCTGCAATATGCTGGTGGCTTTTGGATATGCCAGCGAAGCGCGAAGCAAGGAAAAATCCGAAAGCGTCGAGGAAGAAATTGACGACGCTCAAACTAATGTAGAAGAATCTGGCGAAGAAGAATAACCCTAATTCAAAAAGGAGATAAACAATGTCTAACGCAATCTATTCCATCGCAATTTCCGCCCAGGCAACCCTGGATATGCACTCGCTGAATAACGAAGGCGGCGAAGGCAACCAGATCCAAACCCGCATGGTCAACATCATCGGCGCGGATGGCAAACTGCACAATGTCAATGCTATTTCAGGCGATATGTTCAAGCACATTCAAGCGGAACACATGCACCGCCTGGCCGTCGCCGCCAACCTGCCGCTCTCGGAAGGTGCGCGTGCTTTCAATGCCAATCGTGTGAACTACGACATTGAAATGAAAAATGATCTCTTCAAGGCTTTGGGAAAAGCAAAAGGTGATCCCGATGAGTTGGATGTCATTCTTAAGCAATGTGCCGTTACAGACTTGGAAGGTATCCTTGTCACGGCGGGAAAGCGTTCCCTGCCGCGCAAGAGCGTTGTTGAGTTTGGTTGGGTTGTGGGCGTGCCTGAATATGTTGCCACAGATACCTACTTCCATGTCAAATATGCTTCCGATAGAAGTGTGGCCGCCCGCGCCAAAGTGGACGAGTCGGACGAAGCGCGCTCTGGCAACACAGGACAAGCAATCTTTCATCGTCCTGCTTCATCTGGCATTTACGCGATTGTGTTAAATCTTGAAGCCGCACGTGTGGGATTTAATGACATTTCGCAAACATATGCCATTGACGAGAAACAACGCGAAGCGCGCCTGAGGGTTTTGCTTGAAAGCGTGCTTTACACCTTTGTCGAACCCGCAGGCGCAATGCGAAGCACACAAAACCCGCATATCGTGGATTTCAAAGGTGTGTTGACCGTCAGCCATGACGTTGTTCCCGCGCCGTGCATTTCACCGCTCAAGCCAGAATTTGAAGCAGACGTGAAACAGATTGCAGAGGCAATCAACAGTCTGCGTCCCAACGCAGTGGAAGTCAAACCGTTTGCTTCACTCGGAGAATTTGCCAAACTCATTGCGGAATTAGCGAAGTCGGCAATGCCGTTTGCTCTTTCTGTTGCATCGAAGTCCTAGGAGGCGCTATGTGGCTGATCGCTGAATACGAAGCAGTTACACTGTTCTCGCTCAAACTCAGTACGGCAACTTCGTCAGGCGGAAAGACTCTGCTTGTGCCTACACCTTACGCCCTCAAAATGGCATTGCTGGATTCTGCCTGTCGAACGCTTGGAGTGAAGCAGGCAGAATCGCTCTGGGAACAAATCCGCGACTTGCATGTTGCCATCCGACCTGCTTCCAAAGTTGTTGTGACAAACCTGTTTCAGCGAATTCTGAAACCATACAAGAATCCGCCCAAAGAAGGCACTCCCGATTCCTTTGGACCTTTTCAACGGACAATTGGTTATCGCGAATATGCACAACTGATTGGCCCAATGGCTGTCGGACTGGAACTGAGCGAAGCACAAAAAAAGACGTTTGTAAATTTATTGCTCAACATCAACTACTTTGGCAAGCGTGGCGGTTTTATGCAATTGGTGAAAACTCCGCAGGTCATTGAAGAACTTCCATCGCAATTTGTTGACGCGACGATTCAACAAACATCATTTTCCATCTTTGGTACGTTGCAAGCGCTGGATGATTGCGCGCCAAACCTGCCATTTGAAAGGGCAAATATTTATAGCGGTGTGAAATTAAAAGATGGAGATCGAATACGCCGAAACGTTATTCTGCCCTATCGCATGACTCGCTCCAGCAAATCCTATTCCCTTTACGAGTATGTCACAGACTGAACTCACCTTCACCCACCTCCGCTTCCAGGCGCGAGCGCGCACGCCCATTCGGCTTGGCGAGTATCAAGGCGCAGAGCGATTGCGCGACGCGCTGGCGCAGGTCATGTTGCGCGCGGTGTGCCCTGCGCAAAGCGTGCAACGCGCCGAAAGACCCTCGCCCGAACACGCTGCGGTCTGTCCTGCCTGTTGGCTGCTGGCCGCCCAAACCGATCCAGGTGCGGTGCGGCGTGTCTATAGCCTGGCGGGTCCGCAGCCGCCGCTGGATACGCTCGCGCCCGACCAGCCTTTTCAATTCACCATCACCTTATTTGGAGACGGCTTCCGCTTCCTGCCTTACTTTGTATTGGCCGCGTCTGCCATGGGCGATACAGGCATCGGACCTGGGCGCGGCAAATTCGAGATCGTCTCCATCCACGCGGTCAATCCGCTGACGGGCGCGCGGCACGCGATCCTCTCGGAGGGAGAAAAAATCGTCCGACCGCAAAGCCTGCCCATCGGTTGGAAGGATGCGGAGGTCGCCGCCTGCGAATTCTCCAGCGAAGCGGATGTGCTCGTCCGCTTCTTCTCCCCCACCCGTTTGATCGATTCCGAATCGCTTGTAAAGGCTCCCGATTTCGG
>CAYJLS010000030.1:0-4816 GCA_964371065.1 uncultured Anaerolineaceae bacterium
GCCCCATCGCGGTGGATGCGTAACACCATCATCTTCCCGCAGACGGGACACATCGGCACAGAATCCCCCACTAAATTAGCGTGATGGTGTGCCGCATCCTTGGTCTTCATCACCGCAATCGTAAACAGATTAACCAGGTCGGCCACCTCGTAATTTTCCCCCAGCGGGATATGCGCCAGCGGGATACCTTCATCCGAGAACAATTCTTCCATGAACTGGTCGCTGGCGCGTGCCTCGGTCCTGGCAATCGGCTTGACCAACTCCACGGCCAATGCAGGCTTGAGCGTCTGCGGATCGCATAGCAAAAAGTCCACGTGCTTGCGGAAGATCTTGTTGTAAAAGTGAACATTTTCGTTCGGGCGAATAATTGTGAAAATATCGGTCAACGCGACTTTGGGACAGATAACGTAGCGATCTCCCACCATTTTATGAAGCAAGCGGAAAAGAGAAATCTCAGGCTTGGACAGGAAATATTCCCGCAAGCGGTACGGCGAATCTGTTTTGGCGGTGACTGGTTTACTGTCTGGCACGGCGCGAGTCCCTGCTGAGATTATAGAGGCGATTTCATTTTGACGCAACACTTTGGGAGGGATTCTTTCCACGCAACATTTCATTCAACTGGGCGATATGCGCGGGCGTCGTCCCGCAACAGCCGCCGATGATCTGCGCCGGCCAGCGCAGGGCGTGTGCGCTATACGCGGCAGGCTCCTCCGCGTCGGTGTTGACCCAGCCGAACGCCTCGTCCGCGTAGCCGATGTTGCCGTAAGCGATGAGCGGGAAATCCTGCGGGCAGGCGGACTGCAACTCGGCCAGCGGTTTCGCCAGGTTGGGCGTCGGTCCGCAGTTGACTCCGAGAGCCGCGATCCCCAGCGGAAGCAGTTCCCGCGCCGCGTCGGTCAGACTTTCGCCCGAAAGAATCATCCCTTCCCGATTGCACACAAAACTGACGATAACGGGCGTCCCGGTAATGAACGCCAGTTTGGCAATGACACTCGCCTCGCGGATGGAATTGATCGTCTCTACGAGGAACACGTCCACTCCGCACTCGAACAGGTGCTGGACGCGCTCGCTATGTTCCGCGCGTAACTCGTCATCGGGCGGGACGAGGTCGGGACGATAACAATCTTCCAGCGTGGAAATGGACCCTGCCACGTAGCGCGTCGTCGCGGACGGGATGGCGGCTACGGCCTGGCGGGCGATATCCACCGCCCGGCGCGTCAACTCGAGGGCGCGCTCGGCGTTCCCGCTGGGAGCCAGGGCGCGGCGATGCGTACGGAAGGAGTTCGTGGTGAGGATGTCCGCACCCGCGCGCAAGTAGTCTTCGTGAATATCTTGAAGAATGCGCGAACCTCCATCGGTGAGAAGCGCGTTCGCAGACCAGAGCGGAAGGCCTGTGTCTACGCCGCGGCGGTTGAGTTCGGTGCCGGTCGCGCCGTCGAGGAGGAGCAATGAGTCGAAATTCATAATATTTCGGCCTTTCGTGTTGTCAACTTTATTATACGTACACATCACACTTTATCGAAGGAGCAAATGATGAGAGCCGCCCATTTAGTGTTGCTGAGTCTGTTGATCATCAGCGGATGCGCCACCCCTTTGACGCCCATTGCCACAAATACACCCCCTGCCCCAACCGCCACGCAGACGCTGACACTTGTCCCGTTTACGCCGACCATTCCATTCACGCCTACTCCCACCCCGCATCCAATGTCCATCGAAGCCATGCGGTCGGGGTATTATCCCGGCAGTGACATTGTCATCGAAAAAGAGTTGGAGCCTGGCCCAAATTATCACCGCTATTATGCGTATTACCTGTCCGAAGGGTTGAAAATCTACGCCCTGCTAACCGTCCCCGACGAGGAAATGCCCGCAGGTGGGTATCCCGCCATCGTCTTCAATCACGGATACATTCCGCCGGATGTATATGTCACTACCGAACGATACACCAATTACGTAGGCCGCCTGGCGAGCAGTGGTTACATTGTCTTTCGCATTGATTACCGCGGCCATGACCGTTCCGAGGGGGAAGCGAACGGGGCCTATGGAGACCCCGGCTATCTCGTGGATGTGCTCAACGCGGTGGCATCCATCAAGAAATTTCCACAAGCCAAGCCTGAAAAAATTGGGATGTGGGGACATTCGCTGGGCGGCTTCCTAACCCTGCGCGCCATGACGGTTTCGAAGGACATCAAAGCCGGTGTCATTTGGGCGGGCGTGGTGGCGCCATATCCCGACCTGTTATACAACTGGCGTCGAAGTGGATCGTTCACCCCCTCGCCCAGTTCGCGCGGTGTCGGCTGGCGCACAGAGTGGATCAAACTTTATGGAACCCCGGAAGAGAATCCGACGTTCTGGAATTCCGTCTCTGCCAATTCATATTTGAGCGATCTGTCCGGTCCTCTTCAACTCCATCACGGGACGGAGGATGAAGATGTCCCTCTGGCATTTTCCGAAAACCTGGCGATCCAACTTCGGACACTCGGCCTCCCTTACGAGTTTTACATCTACGAAGGCGACAACCACAATCTCTCAAAATATTTCACCACCGCCATGAATCGGACGATTGAATTTTTCGACAGGTATTTGAAAGAGCAAAACCAACTACATCAATCGTACTTCCACTACTTCCCCCGCGCTCAGCCCTGTCGCATCGGGCGGGATGCGGAGCAGGCCGTCCGCGGCGGCGAGGGTGAAAATGAGGTTGGATTTGCCGAAGATGGGGTCAGCGTTGTAATTGGTGATTGGCGATTGGTGATTGACGATTAACTTCACCGGCCACCAATCTTCGCGGCCCGCTTGTGAGGGCAGGTTGACGGTCAGGCGCGCCATCACGGTTGCACGCGGGCGCGGGAGAACGCCGAGCAATTTTTCGATCACTGGTACAACGAACAGGAATCCATTCACCAGTGCGCTGACCGGGTTGCCGGGCAGGCCGATCACAGCCTTGCCTTCCGCCACACCCAAAATCGTGGGCTTGCCGGGGCGGGTGTTGATGCCATGCACCAACACACCCGGCTCGCCCAGCGTGCGGATCACGTCGGCGGTCATGTCGCGGGTCGAGGCGGATGAACCGGCGGTGATGACGACCGCGTCGCACTCGGCCAGCGCTTTGCGTGCCATCGCCTGCAACGCCGAAAAATCATCTTTGATAATTCCATAGCGGATCGCTTCCCCGCCCGCGCGCGTCACCAGCGCCGCCAGCGTATACGAGTTAATGTCGCGCACCTGGCCCGGATCCACGATCGGCTGATTCGGCTCGACAACTTCGTCTCCGCTGGAGATGAGTCCAACGCGCGGCTTCCTGGCTACGCGCACCTCGGTCAGGCCGAGCGCCATCAGCCCGCCGATCTCTGCCTCGCGGAGGAGCGTGCCGCGCGGCAAAACAACCTGTCCCGCACGCACATCCTCGCCGATGGAAATGACGTTCTCCCCTATCGCGACTGCGCGAGCAATCTCGATTTCAGATTTATTTACCTGCCCAGGGCGGGGAGACCCCGCCCCTACGGTTTGGGTGTATTCCAACATCACCACCGCGTCCGCGCCCGCGGGCAACATGCCGCCGGTGTGGATGAGCGCGCATTGTGCGGAGCCGAGAGTCAACGCGGCGGGCGCGCCCATGGGAATCTCGCCGACGAGGGTCAGATATGCGGGCAGGGACTCGCCCGCGCCGAAGGTGTCCGCGGCGCGGACGGCGTACCCGTCCACGGTGGAGCGCGGGAACTCGGGGAGCGGGTGCGGCGCGACCACGTCAGACGCGAGGACGCGGCCGAGGGCGAGGAACGAGTCCAGCGCCGCAGAGTCCGCCAGAGGTCCCGCGAGATGCGAGAGCAGGAGGGCGCGGGCATCGTCGGGAGGAAGTAAAGTCAAAAATTCAGGCATGGGAGGCGAGTCAAAAGTCGAAGGTCAAAGGTCAGCGGAGGAAAAAGGAGGAGGCCAGGAAATAGGCGGTCAGGGCGAAGAGCGCAGCGGCGGTGACGGTCAGCGGTTTCCAAAGCGGAGGCGCGCCGAGGCCGAGGTTGCGAAGCAGGAGAATTTGCAGGACGGCAAAGGGCAGGGCGAGGAACGCAGGCCACAGCACCGCGAGGGACAGACCCACGAGCGGCGCGGCGGCAAGGAGGAAGAAAGCCGCGACAACGAGGCCATGATGAAGCGGGATGGCGCGTTGCCAAGTGAGGCGCGTGAGGAGGGTGACGCGTTCGTATTTGATATCGTCGGCGAAAGCGGGAAAATTGAGGACGAGGAAATAGGCAAACGCCAGCGCGGTGACAGGCAGGGCGACGATGGGAAGGAGGCGATGGAATTCGCCCGCCTGGAGTGCGAAGCCAAGGGAGGGAAACACGTAGCCGAGATGCGCGGCGAGGAGCAGTTCGCCAAAACCGCGGCGGACGAGTTTGAGCGGCGGGACGGCATAGGCGAGAACGATGAGCAGGGAGAACGCGAGCAGGATGAGTGCGGCAGGGCTGACGCGGCCCGCGAGGTACAGCAGGTACGCGCAACCCGCCGCGATGGCCAGCAATCCGATGACAACAATGAGCAGGCGATTCCGCAACTGGAAACGTTCGGCGCGTGTATCGTCGGCGAGGATGGGTTCGTTGATGGGACGGAAGACCTCCGGCAGAAGGTTCATGCTGATTTGCATGAGGCAAACCCAGCCGAGACCGAGCGCGAAGGCTGTGGGCGCGAATGTGACGCCGAGGTAGTCCGCGATAGACGCGCCGAGCGTGTAGGTCAGCGCGGCGAAGAGCAGGTGGAGGGGGCGGGAGAGGCGGAGGGTAGTCATCAGTGATCAGTTGTCAGTTATCAGTTATCAGTTATCAGT
>CAYJLS010000030.1:4916-31842 GCA_964371065.1 uncultured Anaerolineaceae bacterium
GGCGGAGGGTAGTCATCAGTGATCAGTTGTCAGTTATCAGTTATCAGTTATCAGTAATCAGTGATCAGTGATCAGTTTCAAGGAACTCGTCGAGACGGGAGATGGCTTCGGGTAGGTTTTTACGTCCGAGGCCGAGGCGGAAATGGTTGCCCGAGTCTTCATACATGGAACCAGGCAAAAGCAGGACGCCTGCTTCCGTGACAAGGCTATCACAGAATTCGTCAATATCGCCTTTGAGCAGTTTCGGAAACCCCATTGAACCCGCGCGCGGACGAACCCAGGAGAACAGGTCCGCGTGGCGGGTGAAGAAATCATCCACCACGGACAGGTTGCGCTGGATGATGTCGAGGTTGCGCGCAACCAGTCGCTGGCGGTGGCGCATGGCAAGTTCGGCCAGGAACTCGCTCGGCGCGGAGTTGCAGATGGTGGTGTAGTCTTTCAGCGCGGCCATGCGCTCGTAGACGATGCGGTTGTGCGTGGCAATCCATCCGATTCGCAGACCGGCGAGTCCGTAGGTTTTGGAGGTGACGCCCAGGGAGACGGCGTGATCACCGTAGTCACAGCCCGCGGGCAGACGCGTCGCGGGGTCATATTCGGATTCGCGGTAGACCTCATCTGAAAACAGGAGCAGGTCATTTTCGCGGACGAAGCGGTTCAGCTCGTCGAAGTCCGCGCGGGACATGAGATAGCCCGTCGGATTATGTGGCGTGTTGATGATGATGGCCTTCGTTGTTGGACGGAGCAGGCCGCGCAGTTCGTCGAGGTCGAGTCCCCAGTTGTTCTCTTCGCGCGCTGTCCACGGGCTGACGTCACAGCCGATACCCTTCGCCACATCCGCCAGCGACTGGTAGCTCGGCGTGTGGGCGATAACGTGGTCGCTGTCCCTGAGCATGGCGTGCATGAAGAGAAAGATGGCTTCCTCCGCGCCCGCGTGGACAAGCACATGCTCAGGCTGGATGGTCTCGTAGAGTTTGCAGATTTCCGTCCGTAAGGCGGGACTGCCCTGCGACTCGGTGTAGCCCAGCCAGACCTGCTGAAATTTTTCGGCGGCATCAGGCTCGAAGGCCAGCAAGTCCGCGATGGACATGGCTTCACAGTCCGAGGAGCAGAGCAGGTAGTCTGTGTTGAATTCGTACTTGGCAAAGTAGCGTTCGAGTTTGAAGGGGGGAAGTTGCATAGTGATCGGTCATCAGTCATCAGTTATCAGTTATCAGTTATCAGTTATCAGTTATCAGTTATCAGTTATCAGTGATCAGTGATCAGTGATTGGTGGCAGGGTTGCGTGTTGCGTGTTGCGTGTTCCGTGTGTACCTGTGTGCTTGTCTACTTCAAGGCCTTCTTCAAATCGCGATAATGGATTTGATTGTGCAAATACAACATCTTGATCATCTCGCGCATCGTGGTTGGCCCCAAGAACGGATGCTTGCCAGTAATCTCCAGATCGGCCTCCTGCAATCCAAGAACCCACGTCACCGAATTGGCGCGGATGGATTTGTATTGCTCCAGCAATTCGAGCGGGGTCAACTCTTTGGTCTTTTCCTGCTGGCTGGCGTTGTAGCGATCCACCGAAAAATCGTCCGCGATCCCCGCGCCGCCCTGGCGAACCTGCTCGAAGAGTCGCACCAGTCCGCGTTCGGAGGTGACGAAGTGCGCCAGCACGTTGCGGACGGTCCAGACTACGCCTTCGGTGTAGACTTCGACCTGCCATTGCGCGTCGGTCAGTCCGCGGAAAATGGTGACGAAGCGTTCCCCTTCTGAATTAAGTTTGTCAGCAAGATCGGTAAGTTCGGACATGGGGGACTCCAGTTATTGGTATTTGGTAATTGGTAATTAACATTAAAGGTATCGCTGTCCTGAGCGGAGCGACGAGTGCTCTTCGAGGAGCGCAGTCGAAGGACGGATAAGCAAAGCAACAATTGTTCTCTAGCGACCTGCCCTTCGACTTCGGGAGTACCCTCCGCTCAGGGCAGTGATGTTCAAATTAATGAGTATCCGCCATCCACCACAATCGTCTGCCCTGTGACATATTCATTGCGGATCAAAAACTCCAGCGCGGAGGTAATCTCCTCGCTTCGTGCGGGACGTTGGAGCGGCAACCGCTTCACCAGCCGATCCCACTCTTCGGGCGTGACCGCCTCCGATTGCAGGACGAGTCCCGGCGCGATGGCGTTGACACGAATGGACGGCGCGAACGCCCGCGCCAGCACCTTGGTCAATGACTCGAGCGCGGACTTGCTGACCGCGTAGGCTGGGTAGCGACTCCAGGCTTTGTTGGCGCCCACGTCGCTGACGTTGACGATCAGCCCGCCCTCGGTCATGCGTTTGGCGGCCTCCTGCGCCAACAGGAACGGCGCGCGCAGGTTGAGGTCGAGAGCCGAATCCCAATCTTCCAACGAGAGTTCGCGCGGATGTCCAACCGGCATCACCGCCGCGGAGTTGACCAAAACTTTCAGCGGCTCTTCAAACTCGCGCAGGATTTCAAACAGTTTGGTGATTTTTTCCGGCTTGGTCAAATCCGCGCGCAAGAGATAGGCGGGAACGCCCAGCGCCTCGATCTCCTTTTTTGTCTGATACGCCTCCTGCGCGGAGTGACGGTAGTGCAGGCCGATGGCGAATCCCTGACGCGCGAGGGACAGGGCAAAGGCTTTGCCGAGTCTGTGCGCGCCGCCGGTGACGAGGGCGAGGGGTTGGGATAGAGGCGGGAGCATGGGAAAAGATGAAAGATGAAAGATGAAAGATGAAAGATGAAAGATGAAGCGTGATCCGTGTAGCGTATTGCGTGTTCCGTGTTGCGTGTGTACCTGTGTACCTGTTTACCCTCTAAACAAATTGGAAATGAAGAACCAGATATTCGCGGGGCGCTCCGCCAGGCGACGCATGAAATACGGATACCATTGCGAGCCAAAGGGAACGTACACGCGCACGGGATAACCCTCCTTCACCAGTTTCTCCTGCAAGTCGCGGCGGATACCGTAGAGCATCTGGAATTCCATTCCATCTTTCGGCAGGCCGACCTTGTTGGCGTAGGAAGTCGCGAACTCGATGCGCTTCTCGTCGTGGCTGGCAATTGCGGGGATGGGCGGGGTGCGCCCGTCCTCGCTCAACTTCGAGCCGTCGGCCAGCGAGGTGTCAATCATCATTTTTGCCAGCAGGTCGTAATTGGCGTCCACATCCGCCTTTTTGGGAAAAGCCTTGTCGGGCGATTCATCGTACGCGCCCTTGACGAGGCGGATGGGCGTCTTGTTCGCGAGCAGGGTTTTCGCGTCCGCTTCGGCGCGGTAAAGATAGGACTGCACCGCCATACCAAAATGCTTGTTCGTAAAACCGCGCGCGAGCATGGCCTGATAGACCGCAATCGTTGTATCCGTGTAAGGTGTATCTTCGATATCCACGCGGACAAAGTTCCGATGCTCCTTCGCCCGTCCCAGGATGCGCCCCAGGTTGTCGCGGCAGACCGATTCGTCCAGCCCCATGCCGATCTGCGTCAGTTTGATCGAGACGTTGGCGCGCACCCCGGCGCGGTCAATCTCGTCCAGCGCAGCCAGGATATCGTCCGTGGACTGCGCGGCCTCCTCCACGTTCGAGGTGTGTTCGCCGAGATGGTCGAGGGTCGCATTGATACCCTTTTCATTCAACGCGCGGACGGCGCGCATGGCGTCCTCCACTTTCTCGCCCGCCACAAACCGCGAGGCGGATTTCCAGGCGAACGACCAGCCTGTGACCAGTTTCTGCGCCCACGTCGCTTTGGAGAGATAGATAAAAAAGGAGCGGAGCATGGCATCATCCTTGTTCGTAGACAGGTAGACACGTAATACGCTACACAGATTACGCTTCATCTTTCATCGTTTATTCTAGCACAAGTGGTCCCAACGGATATGTTATACTTTTTGATGACATTCGTCACAACCTGGTAAGCATGAGAAACCGAAACACTCCCCTCATCCTGCGCGGCGTCTCCGCTCTTTTTCTGAGCGCCGCCATTATTTTAACCATCGTTTCCCTCGTCGGTTACAGCCGTGAGCGCAACAGTTATCCCGCGGGGATGACCATTGCCGGCGTCCAGGTCGGCGGCGTGGACCCGCAGACGGCCTCCCAGCGCGTCTTGCAGGTCTATTCCTCGCCCGTGGAAATCCAATATGCCGGGTCGAACATCCTCATCACTCCCAGCCTGGTCGGTTTTCAGCCGAACATGGACAGCATGTTGGCCGCGGCAGACCTGACCCGTACCGGATCCTCGTTCTGGGGCGGATTCTGGGATTACTTGTGGAACCGTCCGCCTGCCGCGGCGGATATCCCGCTCGACTCCGATTTCTCCGAGCAACGGCTGCGCGAATACCTGCAAAACGAGATCGCCCCCCGTTACGACACACCTCCCTCGCCCGCGCAACCCATCCCGGGGACGGTCAACTTCACCCCCGGCATCCCCGGCCAAACATTGGATATTGACCGGGCTGTCACCCTGATCGAAGACGCCCTGCGCTCGCCCACCAACCGAACTGTCGCGTTGACCTCCGCCCGCACTGTCGCCGCGCGTCCCACGCTCGCCAACCTGGAAATCCTGCTCAAACAGGTGATCCAACTTTCAGGCTTCGACGGCGTGCTTGGGTTGTACATGCTCGACCTGCAGACCGGGCAGGAAATCCACTTTGCGCAAGATAACGGGCAACCGCTCTCCGTCCAACCCGACGTGGCTTTTACTGCCTCCAGCGTGGCGAAGATCCCCATCATGGCCTCCTACTTCAGCCAGTTCGGCCCGGACGCGCTCGACCAGCAGACCATCGCTTCGATGATTGACATGATCCGCCGCTCCGAAAACCCGCCCGCCGACAAATTCATGAGCAAGTTGGATGAGGGGCGCGGACCGCTCCTCGTCACCGAAAAAATGAAAACCCTCGGCCTCGAAAATACCTTCATGGCCGGCTACTTCTACCAGGGCGCGCCCCTCCTACAAACCATCGTCACCCCCTCGAACGCGCGCACCGACGTGACCACCAACCCAGACGACTACAACCAGACCACCCCCTCCGACATGGGCATGTTGCTCGAAGACCTGTACCAGTGTGCGGAGATAAATGGCGGCGCGCTCGTGGCCGTCTTCCCGGGCAAGATCAACCAGCAAATCTGCCAGCAGATGATCGAAATCCTCGTGCAGGATAAACTCGGCGCGCTGTTGCAGGCCGGTGTGCCGGAAGGCACGCGCATCGCCCACAAGCACGGCTGGATCACCAACTCCACCACGGGCGTCATAGATAACGTCAGCGACGCGGCCATCGTCTACTCGCCGGGCGGCAACTACATCCTCGTGGTCTTCACCTATCATCCCGTTCAGATCATCTGGGACACCATGGCCAACCCGCTCTTCGCGCAACTCTCGCAAGCCGTCTACAATTATTTCAACGTGCCGACGCAGTAACGCAAACCGTTCCGTCCGCAGTTCAACTGCGGACGGAACGGTTTCTGACTTATAATCACCCCATGAGCGCCGCCCTCGGACTGTATCGCCTCCAACAAATTGACAGCCAGATGGATCAGGCGCGGGCGCGCCTGGAAGCCATCCGCCAGGCACTCGAAAACGACATCGAACTGCGCGCCGCAACCGAAGGCGCGTCCGCCGCCGAATTCGCGCACATCGAAGCGGAACGCGCCCAACGTCAGGCCGAAGCGGAAGTCCAGTCCCAGCGCATCAAAATCGAACAGGCCGAATCCAGTCTATATGGCGGCATGGTACACAACCCGAAGGAATTGCAGGAACTGCAACACGACGCGGCCTCGCTCAAAAAATATCTCGCCACGCTGGAAGACCGCCTGCTCGAATCCATGCTGGCGACGGAAGCCGCCGCATCCTCCCTGAACAAGGCGCGGGCCGCGTACGCCCAGGTGGAATCCCGCCTCGGCGACCAGACCCGCGACCTGACCGCCGAACGCGCGCACCTGGCGCACAATCTCGAACGCCTTTACGCCGAACGAAAAGCCGCCACGTCTCCCGTGGATGCGAAACTGCTCGAGCAATACGAATCCCTGCGCCGCGAGCGACGCGGCATCGCGGTCACCACCGTCAGCGGCGGGGCCTGCGCCGCCTGCGGCTCCAACCTCACACCCGCCAACCAACAGACCGCGCGCTCCAGCGCACAGATCGCCCGTTGTTCCACGTGCGGACGAATCCTTTTTGCAGACTAAGGAGTTGTGTAAAAATAACTTCCGTTTTCATGGTTCGCGAGCAGTTGCACTGCGAGCAGGATGCAGTACAACTGCATCCGAAACAAGGAACTTATTCTTACACGAGTACCAAGCGTCCATGCCATTCACCATTGACCCGCTTTCTTTTGGCATCGGCTTCGGCATCGGTATCCTCTTCTGGGTACTGATGGGACGCATGCGCCCCGTGTTCAAGGAATTGCGGCAGGGACAGTCGGCGCGGCACGAGGTTGCGCAGGCGCGCCGTTCCACGGGCATCGAAGAAAATCATCGCCGCATCACCTTGCGCCGCGCACAGGGCATGCACCTGGCCGCGCCGCTTTTCGCGCTGGATGAAATCATCCTGCCGCCCGTCCTGATGGCGCCCCCACCGCGCGTCGAACCGGGCGGCCCCCTGCTCACCGAAGACATCGTCACCCAAACCCTGCCCTACCTGCCCGCCTGGCCCGAACTGGCGGCCATTTATCGCGCGCCCAGCCTGTCCCTGGCGAAGGCCTTATCCGGCGGAAGCAACATTGTCATTATCGGCATGGACGGCATCGGAAAAACCGTTGCGTTGGCCCACCTCGCCAGTCTGGCCGCCCGCCGCGACCCTCAACTTGGGGAATTGAACGAAATCATCCCGTTCCTCGCCCACGTTGCAGACTTGTCCCTGACGGTGGCGGATCCGAAGGATATTCTCAACCCGATCATTGACGCCGCCTCCGAACACGCTTCCTTCCTAGACCTCGGGCGGGGCGCGGCGTTCGTACAGTATTCCTTCAAAAACGGGCGCGCGCTCCTGCTTTTGGACGGCTTCGATGAATTGGCGCAGGACGGCCAACAAGCCGTCACCGAATTCATGAAGACCCTGCTGGAGGTTTATCCCCTGGCCCGCGTTGTCACCACCGCCCTGCCCGAACAAACAGGCGGCCTGCTCGAACTGGGCTTCGCGCCGCTGGCGCTCATGGGTTGGAATTCGCACCGGCAAACAGAATTCATCCGCAAATGGGGCGAGCAGTGGACGCGCTTCGTCGCCAACGAGTCCTGGGCGCAGGTTGGACGCGAATCCGTTGACCCCATCCTGCTGGAATCCTGGCTCGCTTACGGCAACCAGCATCTCAGCCCTCTCGAACTGACATTGAAAGTTTGGGGCGGGTTCGCCGGGGATAGTCTCGGCGCGCGCGTGATGGATGCCATTTCGGCGCACATCCGCCGCGTAGCCCCCGCCGACACGCCCGTCGCCGCGCTGGAAACGCTCGCCATGCAGGTCGTATTGAGCGCGCAACCGGTCTTCGATGCGCGCAAGGCGCGCGACTGGGTCAAGTCGTTCGAGCCGGTGGAGGAGAAACCCCTCGAAGGGCCGACCGCCGCCGAAGGCGAATCGCCGCAGACCAGCCCCATCGTCCAGAAAAAAGAGGCGGACGCAGTCCAGTCGCCGCCGAGCAGGAGCGGCCTGCTCGGAAAAATGTCCGCCAGCGGACTCCTGCGCGTACATCCCAATAATCGAATGAGATTTCTGCATCCCGTGTTCGGCGGTTATCTGGCGGGACGCGCCTTGAGCGCCTATAAAGGCGAGGAAGACCTGCTCAAACAGCCAAACTGGGGCGGGAAATTGCTGGCCATGCGCTACCTTGCCGCGCACGGGGACGCCTCGCGCCTGGCGGAGGCCTTGCTGAAAATCGAAGACCCCCTGCTCCAGCGTCCCCTGCTGAACGCGGCGCGCTGGTTGCGCGAGGCGCCACGCGAGGCCGCCTGGCGCGGCAAGATCATGGCCGGGCTGGCGCGCGTGCTCCAGGATGAAAGTAGCCCGCGCGCCCTGCGCGGACAGGCCGTGGCGGCGTTTGTCCTGTGCGGCGACCCCGGCGCGGCTGCCTTCTTCCGCCAGTCCATGCAATCGCTTTCGTTTGAATTGATTCCACTGGCCGCGCTTGGGAGCGGCGCCATCCAGGACGCGAAAGCCGTGGAACTGCTGGCCTCCAGCATGTCCGCGCCGAATAGCGCGACCCAGCGCGCCGCCTGCCTGGCGCTGGTCGCCATTGGGACTCCCGCCGCGCTGGAGGCGGTCGCCCGCGCCCTGTTGAGCGGCGACGATGATTTGCGCCGCTCTGCGGCGGAGGCGCTCGCCAACGATCCGAACGAGGGACATGCCACGCTCAAGGACGGCGCGACCCTGAACGATATCCTCGTCCGCCGCGCCGTCATCTACGGGCTGGGGCGCGTGGATGAACCCTGGGCGCTGGAAATCCTGCAGAGCATCCAGGTGGAGGACGACCAGTGGATCGTCCGCAATGCCGCCACCGAAGTGATCGAAAGCAAAGCGCTTCCCGCCCTTACAGGGCCTTCGGCTGACCCGCGCGTGCCGCGCCCGACCAGGCCGCCCTCGGAAACCCCGTGGCTGATTGAATTCGCGGGCAAACAGGGCATGGGCATCTCGCCCGGCATCCCCGCCACCGACCTGCTCATCAAAGCCCTCCAGGACGGCAACGCCGAGGAACGTCTCGCCGCGCTGGCATACCTGCGCCGCACGCCCAACGAAGGCGTCATCAAAAGCATGTACGAGGCTGCGCAAAGCCACGACTCTGAATTTTCCGAAGCGGCTTACCAGACCATCTGGGAACTGGCATCGGACGGCATCGTTCTTCCCAACCCCGTTCAATTCGGGCTAGGATAATATGCTCATCGTCAACGCCACGCTCGTCACCTGGGAAACGCCCAACCGCCTGCTCCCCGACCACGCCCTCACCATCGAGGACGGCCACATCCGCGAGATCGGGACCAGCGCAGCGCTGCTTGTGAAATATCCCCGCGAAGAAAAACTGGACGCGCGCGGGCAACTCGCGATGCCCGGCAACATCTGCGCGCACACGCATTTTTACGGCGCGTTCGCGCGCGGGCTGGCCATCCCCGGCGAGGCTCCGCAAAACTTCAAAGGGATTCTCGAAAAACTGTGGTGGCCGCTTGACAAGTCGCTTGACGCGGAAGCCGTGCGCTATTCCGCGCTCACCTGCCTGGTGGACGCGGTCAGGCACGGGACGACCACGCTGATTGACCATCACGCCTCGCCCAACGCGATTGACGGTTCGCTGGATGTGATTGCCGAGGCCGTCGAACAATCTGGCCTGCGTGCTGTGCTGTGCTATGAGGTCAGCGACCGAGATGGCAAAGCCAAAATGAAGGCAGGGATCGCAGAGAACGTGCGCTTTATCAAAAAGCAATCGTCAATCGAAAATCGTCAATCGAAAATCGCCGCGACCTTCGGCCTGCACGCCCCACTGACCCTCTCAAACGCGACCCTCGACGAGTGCCACGCCGCCGCGCCGGAAGGGACAGGCTATCACATCCACGTTTCAGAATCAGAGGATGACGGACAATCCTTGTTTGATGGGAGCAAGTCTGGAGGCGGGGGCTGGCCGGTAGACTGGCTGAATTCACAAGGCATCCTCGGCCCGCGCACCATCGTTGCGCATGGAGTTCACCTCGACGAGTACGAGATGGATCAACTCGCCGACACGCAGACCTGGGTCACGCACCAGCCGCGCTCGAACATGAACAACGCCGTCGGCGTGGCGCAGGTGGAGACGATGCTCGAAAAGGGAATCAAGGTCGGCCTCGGCAACGACGGATTCTCCAATTCGATGTGGGACGAGTGGAAGGCGGCTTACTTCCTGCAAAAGATTCACCATCTTGACCCGCGCCGCATGAACGGCATGAACGTGGCGAAGATGGCGGTCTACCATAACGCCGAACTCGCCAATGTCTTCTTCCCCGACGCGCCCATCGGGCAACTCGTCCCCGGCGCGGCCGCGGACCTCATCTTTGTGGATTATCATTCGCCAACAGAATTAACGGCAGGTAATCTGCCCTGGCACATCCTGTTCGGCTTCCAGAACAGCATGGTGACCGCGACCATCGTCGGCGGTAAAGTTCTGATGAAAGACCGCGAGTTGCTGACCCTCGATGAAAAAGAGATCGCGGCCAAAGCGCGCGAGCAAGCGGCAAAAGTATGGAAGAGATATAACGCGCAGGTTCAGTAGAAACGTAAACACGTACACAGGTAGATAGGTACACAGGTAGACACGGAACACGCAACATCGCGAAGTATCTCTGTGCGACGCAACTCCTAACTCGCAAGTCGCATCCGACCTTCATCTTTCATCTTTCATCTTTCATCCTTCATCCTTCATCTTTCGTCCTTCATCCTTCATCCTTCATCCTTTCCAATGGAGTTCCCCATGACCGACCCATCCATCTTACTCACCATCGCCGTCCTCGGCGGGACAGGCAAAGAAGGCAAAGGCCTCGTCTATCGCTGGGCGAAGGCGGGCTACCACGTCCACATCGGTTCGCGGGAGGCGGCCAAAGCCCTGTCCGCCACGACCGAGATCATGGGACTGCTCGAGGGCGAAGCCTTCGTGGACGGCATGACCAACCTCGAAGCCGCGCAACAAGCCGACATCGTTGTGTTGACCGTCCCGTACGCCGCGCACAAGTCCACGCTCGAATCGGTCAAGGATGCGCTCAAAGGGAAAATTCTGATTGACGTGACCGTGCCGCTCGTCCCGCCGAAAGTGGCGACGGTGCAGATGCCGTCCGCAGGCTCCGCCGCGCAGGAGGCAAAACAAATCCTCGGCGCGGAGGCGCAAGTCTGCGCCGCGTTCCAGAATATTTCCTACGAACACCTGCTGGACGATTCCGAAATCGAGTGCGACGTGCTGGTGACAGGCACGAGCAAGGAAGCCCGCGCCGACGCGCTCAAACTGGTCGAAGCCGCGGGACTGGCGGGTTGGGACGCGGGTCCGCTTGAAAACTCGGTCATCGTCGAAGGTCTCACCAGCGTGCTGATCGGCATCAATAAGAAGTATGGAAGCACGCACGCGGGGATTAAGATCACAGGCGTTGAACGTTAAACGTTCAACGTTCAACGTTATGCCGCTTACCCTCACCCCCCTCTCGAGCATTCCCCTCATCCGCCACGGCGACGACCTGGCGGATATTCTTGTCGCGGGACTCGGCGCATCGAAGATCGCGCTCGAAGATGGCGACATCCTCGTACTCGCACAAAAAATTGTCAGCAAGGCCGAGGGACGGATGGTGAATCTCGCCACTGTCACGCCGAGTGAACGCGCCAAGGAACTCGCGGCGCAATCCGAGAAAGATCCGCGCATCGTGGAGTTGATGTTGCGCGAGAGCAACGCAATCCTGCGCGTGCGCGTCGGGACGATCATCGTTGAACACAAACTCGGCTTCATCTGCGCCAACGCGGGGATTGACCACTCGAATGTCGGCTCACCACCACGTAGTGACGACTCCGCGAAGCGCCCTGAAAGGGTCAGTCGTCCAGCCTATACGACTAAAATCGTTACTACATGGAAAGATGGCGACGAGTATGTATTATTGCTCCCTGAAAATCCCGATCAGTCCGCGTCTGATATTCGCGCAGAAATCGAAAAACGGACGAAAAAGAAAATCGGCGTCATGGTCATTGATTCCCACGGGCGCGCCTGGCGCGTCGGCACGGTCGGGATGTGCATCGGGTTGAGCGGAGTCCCCGCGGTGGTGGACGAGCGCGGCTGGCAGGATTTGTTTGGCTACACCTTGCGCATCACCGTGGTGGGCGTGGCAGACGAACTGGCCGCGGCCGCCTCGCTGATGATGGGACAGGCCGCCGAGGGCACGCCCGCCGTCCACGTGCGCGGATTCCCGTATCCATTGCGCGAGGGTTCTTTGTGCGAACTGCTCCGCCCGAAGGAACAGGATTTGTTCAGGTAGTGTGACGGAGCGCAAAGTCTTCGCGAAGCACCCTGTAAAGGGCCAGACTTTGCCCCGCCGCCAACGACGGGAGTCGTTGGACTCCGAACATGAAAGGAGATGAAAATGTCGGATTATCTTGTAAAACCAAAGTCCGCGCCGCGCGGTGGGATTCTTGTCCTGCACGCCTGGTGGGGGTTGAACGATTTCTTCAAAAATCTTTGCGCGCGATTGGCAGCGGAAGGTTATCTCGTTCTCGCCCCCGACTTGTACAACGGCGCAATTGCAAAGACCATCCCCGAAGCCGAAAAACTCCGCACGAAACTAAAACGCGAAACGACATCGAAACAGATTCTGGAAGCGCTGAAAAAATTGCGAAGCGAAGCGGAACAGCCCATCGGCCTGATCGGTTTTTCGCTGGGCGCGTATTGGGGCTTGTGGCTCGTGGAAGAAAAACCGAAAGACATCACCGCGACGGTTTTGTTTTACGGTGCGCGCGGCGGGGAATATACAAAAACAAAATCCGCCTTCCTCGGCCACTTCGCGGAGACGGACGAATTCGTGGCCGCCTCGGGTCGGAAGAAACTGGAGAAGACGCTCAAAGCCGCGGGCAGGGAAGTCGCGTTCCATGTTTACCCCGAAACACGTCACTGGTTTTTCGAGAACGACCGCCCCGAATACAACGCGCAAGCCGCGAAATTGGCATGGGAAAGAACAACTGAATTTTTGAAAAGCCATCTTGTTTGAGGGACAATGACTCACTCGTGCCACAACGCTAACGGGAATCTTATGCGCGTTTGATAGACTCGGACGCGACGCGCAAGTCAAAAATTTTTGATCGTTTTGCAATATGAAACTACCCTGAAATCCCACAACCAATCCGAGGCCAACATGAAAAATATTCCCGAAAAATTAACAGACCTGCTCACCGACGAAAAGAAAGCCTTCGTTTATCTTGCCACCGTCATGCCGGACGGCTCGCCGCAAGTGACGCCCGTCTGGTTCAACACCGACGGCGAACACATCCTGATCAACACCGCCGCGGGCCGCGTCAAGGACAAAAACATGCGCGCCCGCCCGAACGTCGCGCTGTGCATCACCGATAGCGCCGACCCCTATCGCTATGTCCAAATCCGGGGCAAGGTCGTTGGATTCACCACCGAGGGCGCGGACGATCACATCGACGCGCTGGCCTTCAAATACACGGGCAAGGAAAAATATCCCTGGCGCAAACCGGAAGAACAACGCGTGACTTACAAAATCCTGCCGACCAAGATTGATGCCCACTAACCCGGGCGACCTGCACACCTTCCTGCGGACTCGACGCTCGATCCGCCGCTTCAAACCGGACCCGATACCTGCTCCCGTTGTCGAGCGGATTCTCATCACGGCCACGTACGCCCCGTCCGCGCACAACCTCCAGCCCTGGCGATTCTGTGTAGTGACGACTTCAGTCGTCAAAGCGCGGCTCGGACAGGCCCTCACCTCTGCCATGCGCGCCGACATGCTCTCCGAGGGCGCGAGCGAACCCGACATCGAAAAACGCGTCGCCAACTCCCTCCGCCGCATCGAAGAAGCCCCCGTTATCATCCTGCTCTGCCGCGATGTGACCGCCGTCCGCGAGAACAAACGCGAAGATGAGATCATGTCCATCCAATCTGTCGCGAACGCCGCGACGTATCTCCTGCTCGCCGCTCACGCCGAGGGACTGGGAGGCAACTGGATTTGTTGGCCGCTGTACGCGCAGGAGGAAACGGTGAAGGCGCTGGAGTTGCCAGAGACGTGGGAGCCGCAGGCGATGATTTTTATTGGATGGGCAGATGAAGAATCAAAAACAAAAGCGCTTCGACCAATAGACGAGTTGGTGAAAACATTTTGACCGTGGACAGTATCAAGGAAGAACAAGCGCCATATGACACCGACGAAATCTAAGACCCCCTCTCACCGTCCACCGTCCACCGTCCACCGTCGGATTGTCGCCCTCGCGGGCGGAGTCGGCGGCGCGAAACTGGCGCACGGACTCGCCCAAATCCTGCCTCTCGAAGACCTCACGATCATCGTCAACACCGGCGATGACTTTGAGCATCTCGGTTTGTACATTTGTCCCGACCTGGATACGGTCTGTTACACGCTGGCGGGACTCGCCAACCCCGAAACGGGCTGGGGACGCGTTGGCGAAACGTGGCAGACGATTTCCAATATCGAAAAACTGGGCGGGCCAAATTGGTTCCGTCTCGGCGACCAGGACATGGCGACTCATATCGAACGGACGCGGCGGCTGAAAGAGGGACAGCCGCTTTCGCAGATCACGCGCGACTTTTGCGCGGCCTGGGGCGTGCGGCATACCGTCCTGCCGATGAGCGACCAGCCCGTGCGGACCATCGTCGAGACGGACGAGGGCGACCTGCCGTTCCAGGAATACTTCGTTCACCGGGGCTGTCAGCCGCGCGTGAAAGGCTTTCGGTTCGAGGGGGCCGATTCCGCGGAACCAACTGCGGGGGCGCGCGAAGCGATCCAGTCAGCGGAGGCGGTCGTCATCTGCCCGTCGAATCCGTGGGTGAGCATTGATCCGATCCTGTCCCTCACCCCCCTCCCCTCTCCCAAGGAACGGGAGAGGGGAGTCGTCGTCGCCGTCTCGCCCATCCTTGGAGGCAAAACCGTCAAAGGGCCTGCCGCAAAGATGTTTGCGGAACTTGGCATCGAACCATCCGCGCTGGCGGTGGCGGAACATTATGAAAATTTTCTAAGGGGTTTCGTAGTGGATTCAGTGGATTCAGAACTTGCGAACAGGATTAGAATCCCGACGCTCGTTACAAACACATTGATGAAATCCAATCCAGATCGCGCCCGCCTGGCGCAAGACGTGCTAAACTTCATCGGAAACCTATCATGACACTTTGGGCAATCGTCCCTGTAAAACCTTTGCGACACGGCAAATCCCGTTTGTCTGGAACGCTATCGGAAGACGAACGCACACAACTTAACGAAAGCCTGCTCGAACACACGCTCGAAACGCTGGCGAACCTGAAAGAGTTGGAGCAGGTGCTGGTGGTGAGCCGCGACCCGCACGCGCTGGCAATTGCGCGCAAGCACGGCGCGCGCACGGTGCGCGAGGACGGTTCGCCGCACCTGAACACCGCGTTGGCGCGCGCGACAGTAGTTGCAAAACTACATGCGACGCGCGGCGTGCTGATCCTGCCAGCGGACTTGCCGCTTCTCACGCGTGACGACATCCTGGCTCTCATCGAACGGGCGGCGAATCCGCCCGTGGTGGTCATCGCCCCCGACCGCCACGAGAAAGGCACCAACGCCCTGCTGATGTCGCCTGCGGGGCTGATCGAGTACGACTTCGGCGAAGGCTCGTACCAGCGGCACTGCAAGCGCGCAAAAAAAGCGGGCGCGCGGCTGGAGATCGTCAAGTTACCTTCGCTTGGACTGGATTTGGATTTGCCCGAAGATTTGGAATTGATCCGCGAGCAATTGGAAAATTTTGATTTGACGGTTGAAATCTAACGTTAAACGTTCAACGCTCATCAAGGAGAATGTCATGGCCGAACGGGTTGCCCTTTACCTGCAAGACTCGCACGACCTGCGCGATGGATTGGAATATGCGCGCTACGCCGAAGAAAAAGGCTTCGAGGCCGTCTGGCAGGCGGAGAGTCGACTCGTGCGCGACGCCATCGTCCCGATGGCCGCTTACGCGGCGGTGACGAACAAAATCAAGGTCGGCTCGGGCGTGATCAACAACTGGACGCGCAACATCGGACTGCTGGCCGCCACCTTCCTGACCCTCGACGACCTCGCGCCGAACCGCATCATCTGCGGCATCGGCGCGTGGTGGGACCCGCTGGCGAAGAACGTGGGCATCGAGCGCAAGAAGCCGCTGACCGCCATGAAAGAGACCGTGCAGGTGATGAAGAGACTGCTCAACATGGAACGCGTCACCTTTCACGGCGAATTCGTCCACGTGGACGGCATCGAACTGGACGTGGTGCATGGCCGCCGCGAGCCGCGGGACGTCCCGATCATGATCGGCGCGACCGGCGACATGATGATGGAAATGACCGGCGAGATCGCCGACGGCTGTGTGCTGAATTATTGCGTCGCGCCGGAATATAATGACAAAGCGCTGGAACTTCTTGAAAAAGGCGCAAAGAAGGCGGGGCGCAAACTTGCCGACCTTGACCGTCCGCAACTGATCGTGTGTTCCGTGGATGAAGATCACGACAAGGCGATTGAAACCACCAAGGAATTACTCTGCCAATATCTGGCGCAGCAACCGCACATCGCCAAGGCTTCGAATGTTTCGCAGGAAGTCATTGGCAATATACAAGCCACGTTGGGCTGGCCGGCCACCAAGGAACAGATCAACAAAGCCAAGCACTTCGTCCCTGACGAATTGGTTCACAAGATCACGGCCTCTGGCACTCCCGAAGAAGCCCGCGCCAAAGTGGCGGAATATGTTAAGCGCGGCTGTACCTGCCCGATCCTGTACCCCGTCGGCGGGAATTTCAAATTACTGATTGATACGTTTGCGCAGAAATAAGATTCAAAATATTCCTTACACCCCGTCATTGCGAGCCGTACTTTGGCGAAGCAATCCCCTGTTTCGAGGAGATTGCTTCAAGCCTCTTCGGGAGAACACCGCTTTCGCAATGACGTTGAATTCCGCGTCCCCTTGACGCGGATTTTTGGTTGTGATATTCTTCCCCGCCGTAGACCGACTGGTCGGTCTACGGGATTGCCCATGAACCTACCCCCTGCCCCCTCCCAGGAAACCCGCGACCGCATTCTCGAAGCGGCGGTCAGCGTGTTTGCCAGCAAAGGCTACCACGATACCAAAGTGGACGACATCGTGAGCGAGTCGAAAACATCCAAAGGCTCGTTCTATTTCTACTTCCCCAGCAAACAGGATATTTTTCTCGCCCTGAGCGATACTTTCGCCGACTTGCTCGAAGGTCGCCTGACCGAAGCCATGACAGGCAAAGCGCATGGCCTCGAACAAATGGACGCGGCCTTGCAGAGCGCGCTGGGACTGTTCAGCCAGTATCGCGGACTGGCAAAGATCGCCCTCGTGCAGGCGGTGGGACTGGGCGCGGTCTTCGAGGAGCGCCGCCGCGCCCTCAACGACCGACTGACGCGTCTCGTGCAGGAGCGGCTCGCCCAGGCGGTGGCCGACGGGAGCATCCCGTCCCAACAGACCGAGATCGCGGCGCGCGCCTGGGTGGGTGCGCTGGGCGAGGTGGTGACGCACTGGATTTACACGGGCGCGCCGCCGCTGGAAGAGTCCCTGCCCGCCCTGCGCCAGTTTCTGGCGCGTTCCATCGGCATCCCTGAAGATCGCCTTCCACCAGAGTAAACTAGGCGTTCAGCCTGGCATAACCCACCCCATAGGAGTACTTTATGTCCCAAGTTGTCAAGAGCACCATTATGTGCGACATGGAAGGCCGCATCCAGACCTTCAACAAAGGCGCAGAGCAGATTTTTCTCTACGCGCCGGAGGAGGTCATCGGCAAGAAGCGAGTCTCCCTCTTCTCGCCAGGGTTGGTGGTGCTGGAACACGTGCCCACCTGGCTTAAAATCGCCGGCGAGAAGGGGGAGTACAAATCACAAACCGTCTTCCTGCGTAAGGATGGCACAGCCTTCGCGGCCGACATCCGCATCACTCCCGCGTTCAAGGATGGCCGGCAAATCGGCTATTGTGGCGTGACTACGCCGCGGCCCGACTTGGATGTGGCGAAGGCCTGGCCAAAAGTCTCGTTGCTTACCAAAATTTTCTCGGCTTTCGTGGTGACCCGCGCCCCGTTCCTCACCGCCACGCTCATGCCGGTTCTCATCGGCGCAGCGTGGATTATCGCGCGCGGTCTCGCCGCGCCGTTCCCCTGGGCGCTCTTCTGGCTGGTGATGCTGGGCGCCAGCGCCATGCACATCGCGGCCAATACGTTCAACGATTATTTTGATTGGACGAGCGGCACAGACCAGGTTAACAATGACTACTTCCTCCCTTTCTCCGGCGGCAGCCGCTCGATTGAGCTGGGATTAATCTCGGAAAAGGGCCTGCTACGGCTGGCTTTGGCCGCATTGACCGTCGCCGTGACCTGCGGTCTGGCGGCGCTGTTCCTCACCGGGCGAGTCTGGCTAATCGCCTTCGGCTTGTTCGGCGCATTCTCCACCTACTTTTATACCGCTCCACCGCTGCGCCTGGCCGCGCGCAAAGGATTGGGTGAATTGCTGATCGGCCTCAACTTTGGCCCGCTGATGGTGGCGGGGACGGTATACGCCCTGACCGGACACCTCACCTGGCTCGAGTTCCTGGCCGGCGCGCCGATCGGCCTGTTCACCACGGCAATTCTATGGATCAACGAGTTTCCCGACCTGAGCGCCGACGAGTTGAGCGGCAAGTTAAACCTGGTGGTGATGCTGGGCAAGGAACAAGCGCGCTGGGGATATCTGTTGATCCTGGCGCTGGCGTTTGGGCTGGTGATTCTCGGCGTGGCCTTTGGCTGGATGCCCCTCGGCGCGTTGGCAATGATGGTCAGCCTGCCAGTGGCCTATTACACCACCCGTACCTTGTTCCAACACTACCAGGACCGCACGTTAGTCAAGGCCAATGCGACCACCATTCAACTGCACATGCTGGCTGGCCTGCTCATGGCAGCCGGGCTGTTTGGATGGGCAATTTTAGGCTAAGAAAAAGTCCCGCCTGGTTTTAGGCGGAAGCACAAATCGGGCTTTCGACCCGATACAAATTCATCCGATTACAAGGAGAACCTGCTTCATGTTCGTAAAAAAAATACGCCCCCTCTTTTTGATCGCCCTCGCCCTCGCCCTCGCCCTCGGCCTCGCGCTGACGGCTTGCGCGCCGGCCGCGACGCCCGTCCCTGCGACGGAGGCCGTCGAAGCCGCGGCCAGCCCCGAGGTCCCGACCGAAGCGGCTGTTCAAAATGTCGGCACGCTGAAGATCGCCGTCCTGCCCATCATAGACACCCTCCCGATGTACGTCGCCCAGCAGGAAGGCCTGTTTGCAAAACACGGCGTCACCGTCGAGTTTGTGCCCGTTGCCTCCGCGCCCGAGCGCGACCAGCTGCTGGCCGCGGGGCAGGCCGATGGGACGGTCAACGAAACGCTATCTGTGATGCTGTTCAACAAAGACACCGTGCAGATGCAGGCCGTGCGTTACGCGTTGCGCCCGATGGAAGGTTACGGGCATTTCTTCATTCTCGCCTCGGCGCAGAGCGGCATCACCGACGCGCAGGGACTCAAGGGCGTGGAGATCGGCGTCTCGCAAGGGACGGTGATCGAATACGTCACCGAGCGACTCCTGCAAGCCGAGGGGCTGACCGCCGACGAGATCAAGACCATCGCCGTGCCGAAGATCCCCGACCGCATGGCACTGCTCGCTTCAGGCGAACTGAGCGCGGGCGTGCTTCCCGACCCGCTGGCGTCGCTGGCGATTTCGCAGGGCGCGGTCAAAGTGCTGGACGACTCGATGCACCCCGAATACGGCTTCAGCGTGATCTCGTTCCGTAAGGAAGTGATTGATGCGAATCCCGAAGCGGTGCGCGCCTTCCTGGCCGCCATCGAAGAAGCCAGCGACCTGATCAATCTTGACTCTTCCAATTACACTTCGCTTTTGAGCGACAAGGGTCTCGTCCCGCCGCCGTTGCTGGGCACGTTCCAGATTCCGCCCTTCCCCGACCAGGGCGTTCCCACCGAAGCGGAATGGGCCGACGCGCTGGCCTGGGCAAAGGAAAAAGGGATGCTGACCGCGGACGTCTCGTACGCGGACTCGGTCAACGCCTCGCTTCTTCCCTGACCTTGAACCTGCCTCCGTTATAATGACGGGAGTCTGCCCTCGGGCGGACTCCCGTTTCTGTTGCTCCGTCATTGCGAGCGCAAGTTGCGAAGCAATCCCTCCCCACGGCCGGGAGATTGCTTCGTCGGGTCGGGTCTCGGTACGCTCCGCTACTCGACCACCGACCCTCCTCGCAATGACGGTGGAAACTGTGGTTTACTGAATTTACATTGCATACCATGATCAGTCTCCACTCCCTCACCTTCGGCTACTCTCACACCCCGCCACTCTTCCAGGATTTCGACTGGAGGGCGGCGCGCGGCGAGACGTGGGCGATTCTCGGGCCCTCCGGTTGCGGGAAGACGACCCTGCTCTACCTGCTGGCAGGACTGCGCGCGCCAACGTCGGGGGAAATCAAAATTGACGGCGAGCCGCTCCTCCGTCCGCGCCCGCAAAGTGGGCTGATCCTGCAAGATTATGGCCTGCTCCCGTGGGCCACGGTCCGCCAGAACGCGGAGTTGGGATTGCGCGTGCGCGGGTTTTACGGACCGGATGGCAAGCACACCCCGAAAGATTTTCAAACCGAGAACAAGGTTCCCTACTGGCTGGAGAGACTCGGCCTGAACGAGGTCGCGGATAAATATCCCGCCCAAATCTCAGGCGGACAGCGCCAGCGCACGGCCATCGCGCGCACCCTGGCCGTCTCGCCCGACTTGCTGTTGATGGACGAACCCTTCTCGTCCCTCGATGCCATCACCCGCGCAGACCTGCAAAACCTGACGCTTTCCCTGTGCGAAGAGCAAAAGCTGACGCTGGTCATCGTCACCCATGCCATCGAAGAAGCCGCCGCGCTGGGACGAAAGATTCTGCTGTTGGACACCGCGCCAAACCTGAGCGCGCGCACCTTCGAGAATCCGCAAGCGGGACAGGCTGATTATCGCAACTCGCAGGCGTATCACGATTTGTGCAATTTGCTTTGGAAGGAAATGCGGCATGAATAGTCAGTTCCGTCATTGCGAGCGAAGCGAAGCAATCCCCCCGCTTGGAGGAGACAGCGTCCACTTTGGGGATTGCTTCGTCGGGACACCTGCCCTGGCGGGCGGTGCCAGGGAGAGCGCCCTCCTCGCAATGACGGAAGGCGGGGAAAATGAAACGGCGTGACGTGCTCCTCGCCGCGCTCGGATTGACCCTCCTTTGGCAGGTGGCCGCGCTTTTGATCAACCGTCCCATTTTGCCCGCGCCGTGGGAAGTGATCGTGGTCTTTGTTCGGGAATTGGGGAATGACTTGCCGATCCATTTCGGCGTCAGCCTGTGGCGCGTCGTGGCGGGGATGGCGCTTTCCGTCGCGGTCGCGGCGCCTGCGGGGCTGGCCATCGGCGGGTCCAGGACGGCGAACCGCATCTTCTCCCCCATCATCTATTTGCTGTATCCCATCCCCAAAGTGGTCTTCGTCCCGATTGTGTTCCTGTTTTTGGGCATCGGCGACACGGCCAAGATCGCCATCATCTTTTTGATCCTGTTTTTCCAGATTGTGGTGCTGGTTCGTGACCAGGCGGCGGGACTGCCTCCGCAGTTGTTGCAAAGTCTACGCAGTCTCGGCGCGGGACGACGGGCGCTATTCCGCTTCGTGTACCTGCCCGCCAGTTTGCCCGCCATCCTGACCGCCCTGCGCCAGTCCATTGGCACGGCGGTGGCGGTGCTGTACATCACCGAATTGTTCGCCACAAAATATGGATTGGGCTACTACATCTATTACGAGGGCAGTACGCTGTTGGATTACCCTGCCATGTACGCGGGCGTGATCGCGATGAGTTTGCTGGGACTTGGAATGTACTTCGCCGTGGATTGGCTGGAACGCAAGTTGTGCAAGTGGAAGTTCGTTAGTTAAATAGTTGGATAGTTCGGTAGTTCGGTAGTTCGATAGTTGGGAAAGACGGCCACCAAACTACATAACCATTGGTGCTAATCGCTAGGTTTTCACTCTAAAACTAGCGCCATTGGTTATATAATGTCCTCGGAGGTTCGTGAGACGATGGCTACGCTACACATCTCGCTTTTGGGAGGGTTACGCATGGCGTTAGGGGAAGAAACGTTACCGCTTCCAACGCCTCCCAAGCTGGTATCACTGATGGCTTGTCTGCTACTTCATCGGGATCAGCCAATATTGCGACATCAGATTTCCGGCTGGCTGTGGCCCGGCGAGACGGAGAGTGAAGCGCGCGCCAACCTGCGGCGGCATTTGCATCTCTTCAGGCAATCTCTGCCGCCCGGAGAATGGGCGCTGGCCGAACGCGATACCGTGCAGTGGAATCCTGCCGCTGATTACTGGCTAGACATCGCAGAATTCACCCGAAACGCGGCGCATAATACCGATTCCAACCCAAACTGTGCATACGAAGCATGTCTTGAGTTGTACCAGGGCGACCTGCTACCCGAGTTGTACGACGACTGGCTGATCCCGGAGCGGGAAAACCTTCGCCGTTTGTTCGCGCAGACCCTCGAAGCTACGATCACATTCAACACCGGGGAACGCGATTACCCGTCGGCGATCCGCGCCGCGCAACGTCTGCTAGTGTTCGATCCTTTGCATGAAGAGACGCACCGGATGCTCATGCGGCTATATATCCTGAGCGGGGATCGCCAGGCAGCTTTACAGCAGTTCGAGAAGTGCCAGGAATTATTGCGCCGCGAATTGAACGTGGAGCCAATGCCCGCCACCCGCGAGCTGCACCGCGCCATCATTGAAGGCCGCCCCCTGCCAGACGTTGCGATGATGCCCGCCTGGTCGGTCGCTCCACCAGCGGGCGCGGCGACACTCGCTGATCTTCCGATCACAGCCAGTCCTGCCCCTGGGCGCAGAAGACTATTGCGATTGGCGTTGGCTGCTGCCGCTATGGTTGTATTGGCGCTAGCAGCTCTCACCTGGATTATCCTGCCTTCATCTTTGCCCGAGTCGTTTGTCATCGCCGGTCCTACAAACGTAAAAGATACCTGGATTACAGAGCAATACCCAAACGACCTGTACTGGCCCGAAGGCCCCGATCATACGCCTTACGAGAAATATTCGCGCGTTCACCTTCAATTCTACAAACCACGTCCCCCGGATCGTGTGGTGATCCAGTTCGATCTCGGCCAGCTCCCAACCACTGCGCAGGTGACGCAAGTCGCCTTCCAAATTCACCTCGAAACCTGGATCGAGCTTGAAGTCGCCGGCGCGCTGACTCAATCCTACCCAGCACAGGTCAGCGTGTTCCAAATTTTGACTCCCTGGCGGGCTGAGATGACCACCTTCAGTCAGCCGTGGACACAGCCAGGCCTCCAGCCGGGCGTGGATTTCAACGCCGATCCGCTGGATACACAAGTGATTACCGCTACCGCCTGGTTGAAATTCGATGTTACCGAGGCTGTGCTCGATTGGCTGCGCGACCCCCAAACAAACCATGGCTTGATGATCAAAATCACCTCGGCGCCGGAGGACATCGCACACTATTGGGTTGACCTAACCGACCAGGACACGGCGATCTTGCGCCCCTACTTGCAGATTTCCTATCGAAAACGCTGATGTTGCGCATCTACTTGCTTGGAGGTTTTCGGGCCGAGGCGGATTCCCGTCCGTTGCCGGTCCACCCGGGACTGGCCGGGTTGTGGGCTTATCTGCTACTTCACTCAAACCGCCCGGTTAGCCGCGATCAACTGGCGTTTACCCTGTGGCTCGATCACAGCGAAGCGGAAGCCCGCGCACGGTTGCGACAAAGCCTCCGCCAGTTGCGCTGTTTGCTGCCGTCCGCGCCCCAAAGCCGTCCGTGGCTGTTGGAGGAAAAACGCTCCCTGCGCTGGAATCCGGATTCTGACACATGGCTCGACGTAGCCGAGTTCCAACGCACCGTTGAGTCTGGCGATTGCGAGCGGATGTCTGCCGGATTGGATGTGTATCACGGCGACTTGCTGCCCGGCCTGCCGGACGAATGGTTACTGCCAGAACGCGCCCGCCTGCGCGAGCAGTACCGGGATGGTTTGCGCCGCCTCGTCGAGATGCAGACCGCCCACGCCGATTACGCGGCCGCGCGAGTCTCCGCCGAGAAACTGTTCCACGCCGATCCGCGTAGCGAGGCGGTTTTGCGCTCCCTCGCCTGCCTGCGCTACCTGTCCGGCGACAGGGCCGCGGCGCTGCGAATATTCGATGAGACGCCAGCTCGCCGTGAAAGGGATGGATTGGCAGGACAGTTCTCTCCCGAAACCCTGGCATTGCGGGAGGCGATTGCCAGAGGGGAGGAATTGCCTGCCCTTGAAGCGCCAGACCAGACAGGTTTCAGCGGGCGCTTTACCGGCAAAACGGCTTACATTGGCGCGAAAAATAACTCGCATAAGCAACTTTGGAAACCCTTCGGCAGCCCTTCGACTACGCTCAGGGGAGCGCTCAAGGCAGGCTCTGTCGGGTCTTGGATACCGGCTGCATTAACAATCTTGCTCGCCCTCGCTGCCCTGTGGATTTACCGGTCCTTCCGCCCGCTACAAGATGTGGCGATCACCGGCCCCGAATCGGTGCAATCCACATGGATCGTGTCCAACCACCCTGAAATGACCTCCTCCCTGGAAGTTGGGAACGCCTGGTGGCTGCTGGTTGATTTGCACGACGGGCGCGGGCCGGTCAACCCCCTCCTTCCATTCTCCCAATACCCGGCGGCGCGAGTGAATCTGGCGGGCAATTCAGTGGTGGACGCCTTGCTGCGCTTCGACCTGGCTCAATTGCCAACAAACAGCCGCGTGGCAAGCGCCCGGTTGACTGTCTATTTGGAGCCGGACGTACTCTGGGCCGAGAAATCCCAATTGCCGCCGGTCACGATTGCCGCCTACCGACTGCTGCGTGATTGGGACGCCGCAACCGCCACCTTCGATTACCCCTGGGCTGAGCCGGGGCTGCGCCCCGGGGAAGATTACGATCTTACCCCGCTTGACCGCCGTACTGTTCTCTCGCCCGGATACTTGACCTTCGATCTGGGGGACGCTTTCCCAGACTGGCAACGCGGGCGCAATTTTGGGATCATCTTCATGGCGTTGGAAGCTCCCGAAGGGTATTCCCCTTACTGGCTGGTTACCGCCCATCATCCAAATGAATCCCACTGGCCGCGATTGATCATCCAGTATCGGTAACCCTTCCCTCTCCCTAAACCCATCCCCGTCGAAAGACTTGACCGGGGATGGTATGATTTCCCTCCCCGGTCCGGCGATTTTCCGAACGGGGGAGAGACAGGGAGGTAATCGGACGCTTTCTGAACGTTTTTCGGACGCGGGATTTGTTATTCATGGGGACATGATGATACCCACTTTCCCTTCATCATCAACTCTCTATTTTATGCATCAAAGCGAGAATATAAAATGAAACACGCGTTCACAAAATCATACACGGTCATCCCGGTCTTGCTGGCATTGATACTCAACATTTTTTTGCTGTCCTGTTCAGTCAACGCTGTCGCTTCAGCAAATAAACACTACGCACCATCCGAAAGCGGTCTTGCCCCAAACCCTTACGATATTGGCAGTCCGACTCTCGGCGAACTGTGGGTCAATCCCGTCACGGGTAATGATGTAAACGACGGGCTCACGTCCGGGACGCCGCTAAAAACAATCACGGCCGCCTGGGGCAAAATTCCCGCGACACTAACAACCACAGGCTACCGCATCAACCTTCAGCCGGGGGTTTATCCCTGCGAACCCGCCGAGCCGGATAGCTGCCTGAATAACTTTGGCAACCGTACCGGTACATACGCATTTCCAATTATCCTGCATGCCTCTGGCGGAGCGGGGACAGTCACCATCCGCGGCGGCTTTGACATTCTCAATGTATCGTATTTATATTTGATGGATTTGACCTTGGCAGGCGGCTCTCCTCTTCCCACCAATTCTTCCGGCAATAACCTGCTCCACCTGGCAAGCGTCAACCATGTTCTTTTGCGCGGCTTAACGCTGGCTGGTCCAAATTGCGCGGCGGATACCTGTAACAATTTACAGGAAGTATTAAAGGTCAATCAAGCCCAGTATCTGTACGTGGAAAATAGCGTCATCAGCGGGGCGTGGCATAGTTCGGTGGATTATTTCGCGGTGCAATACGGACATTTTATCAATAACGACCTGCATACAGCCGGTCAATGGTGCATGTATGTAAAGGGAGGCACATCTTACCTGCGCGTGGAAGGCAATGAGATTCACAATTGCCAGTTGGGATTTGCAGCCGGGCAATCGGATAACTTCCCCATGATGACGTCCCCCTGGCTGCATTACGGGGCGTACGATATAAAATTTATCAACAACATCCTGCATGACCTGCCCGGGGTTGGTTTGGGCGTGGCAGGCGGATACAACATCCTGTTTGCCTATAATACGCTCTATCGTGTTGGAACCTCCACGGATATTGGATATCCATTGCTGGAAATGATTCGCGGAGAACGGGGCTGTAATGCAACGGACGAACTGCCTGATCCCGTGCCAACCTGCCTCGCTTATATCGGGCAGGGCGGCTGGGGGCCAAATTACCTTACCGATAATATTCCAGCCATTCCCAATCGCAATGTCTACATTTACAACAACATCCTCTATAATCCTGCGCCCTTCCATACGCAGTACTCTCACTTTAATATTTTAGAACCGCTTGCTCGTCCATCCGGATTAATCAATATACCTGATCCAATCACCACGGATTTCAATTTGCAAATCCGCGGCAACGTGATCTGGAACGGCGACACCTCCATGCCGCTTGGCATTGAAGGGACGCTGGCTTGCGCCAATAGCAACCCGACCTGCAACGAAGCCCAACTGCGCGCCGACAACGCCATCAATACAATCGAACCACAGTTTGCGAATCCGACATCGGGAGATTTTCACCCCAGCGGCACGTGGTCTTCCGGCGTCGCAACCTATGCGATTCCTAATTTCAGTTGGGCGGACATCCCTGCCAACACACCTGGCGTCCCTGTTGGACAACTTAGCAATGTAGTTTCGACTGATTTTGAAGGGATTTCCCGTGTGACAATCAATCCGCCGGGCGCATATTACAGCAGTGGAGAGGCGCGGCAGAACCAAATCTACTTGCCGTTGGTAATCCGGTAAGGATCTGTAAATGAATAACTTCCCGCAGTTTCGTCATTGCGAGGAGGGCGCACTTCCCGACGAAGCAATCTCCCTGGCGCAGTAGGGGATTGCTTCGGGAAG
>CAYJLS010000031.1:0-31371 GCA_964371065.1 uncultured Anaerolineaceae bacterium
GACTGCAAGAGCCGGATGCGGTAATTCCGCTCGTCCGGATCTGTGAGGGGGGCGAGACCCGCAAGGGTCGTCCCTACCTCGACCGGGATTGCGAACTGCGTAAGGCGAGGAAGTAAGTCGGCTACAGGGAATTTTGAGAATCCCCTTTTTTATCTCAACAGCCTGAAGATTACATCGGTGGGTTTCTCGAAGAGATTCAGAAACAACGGGGCGAGTTTCCCCATTCTTTTCTTGATCTCAAATTGCGCATGACCTTTCAGGATCGCGAACCACATCTTGGTCTCAGAAAAATCCGCGTCGAAGATAAGCACGTGACTTCCCAACCTGCTGTCGTCCGGATGCCAGTCGCGGGTGATGCGGTCTTTCGTTCTTTTGTAGAGGTCTGTCCCGGGGAGGGGATAGGGCATACTGAGGCCTATATAGTCGAGGGGCAGCGAGGTTGTAAAATGTAACGTCTCGAGAACGGTATCATCCGTATCACCGGGGTAACATAGGATGAAGAAAGCCCCAACCTCAAGACCCGCGCGATGTGCGGCATTTACGGCCCGGCGCGCCTCGTCCGTCGTGATCTTTTTGTTCATAAGCTCGAGGATCTGGTCATTGCCGGATTCGATCCCGAAGAAGATTCTCGTGCAACCGGCTTCTTTCATCTCCAGCGCAGTAGGGTAATCCAGGGCGTCAACCCTGCCCAGGCATTCCCAGTTGAAATGCAGTCCGCGGCGCTTGATTTCCTGGCATACCCTGACCACCCTGTCCTTTTTCATCGTGAACACATCGTCCGCGAACGAGTTCCGGTCATATCCCAGCGCCAGCGCCGCTTCGATTTCGTCAACGACATTCTGAGGCGAGCGCTCGCGGTAGGAGCCGCCGAAGACCACATTGCTACAGAACTCACAGCGGAACGGACAGCCGCGGGTGCTCATCACCGTGGTGATCGAGTAGCCATACTTTTTCTTTCCGTAACGGATGTAACTCTCGTTGGGGAGAAATTCGCGCGCGGGAAAAGGGATGCGATCCAACTCCCCGGTAAATTTCCGTTCCGAGGTAAAAATCAAGTCGGTATCTTTTTGGTAAACGATTCCCGCGACGGTATCCAGTTCAGACGCGTCTTCGTGAGCGCGCAGAAGTTCCTGCATGGTCTGTTCGCCTTCGCCGCGCACAACCACATCGAAATGTTCCAGAAAAGGTTTGGGGTCGCAGGTGGGCAACGGTCCTCCTGCGATGAGAAGCTGACTCTGAGCACGCAACTGTTCCGCGAACCAAAAACATTCATCCAGCATGGTCGCCATGCAATAAATTCCGACCACCTCCGCCTTCACCGCTAATGCTTTTTTCAGGGCTTCTTTTCTATCCAAGAATGTGCAGTCAATCAAATGTACACTGTGACCGGCTTCTTGCAGGCTGGCCGCGATATAGCTGATTCCCAAGGGCGGAAACCGGAAAACCGACCGATCCCGGCGAGGAATGAAAAATGGGTAAATAAGCAATACCGATGTCATGCGAGTCTTTCGATTCTCATCTCATATCGCAATCTCTTAATGGACGGCGGGAAGGAATAACCGAAGCCGGCCCAAGCCAATCGGGAGCCGATCAGTTCCCTCCCTCGAAAAAGCCGCGCACCTTCCACCTGACCGAGTCTGAACACGATTTGGCGGGCGCTGTTTTCGAACCAGGCTTCTTTGGCGGTTACTTTATCCCAACAGCCGATTTCCTCCCCATGAAGGGAAACCCCGGATGTATCCTGATACCGATCAAAGTGATGGGCGCCTTGCTCATTCATCACCACAACTTCGGTGATGCTTGGGTGTAAATTACTCGGATCCATTTCAACAGTAAGCTTTCCCGTTTCCTCCTCGATGGTGTAGAGTATTTTCAATTCGGTTGAGAAGCCGGCGTCTGCGTAGGCGGTCTCCCAATTGAACATTTGCCTCAGCATGTTGGAAGTAGTGGTCAGCAGACCACGCAAGATGGGCAAGTGGCGGATACCCGCCGCCAGGAAATTCTTTACAGAGTATAACAGCTCGTTCTCCACGTTTTCACTCCCTCCTCTTGAAATTTTTTCAACCAGACTCAACTTGAAGAACGCAGTTATCTCCCAGATTGAATCTCTCCGCAACCAGGTCAGCGCGACAGCCCCGGGAAAGATGGTCTGAAGCCCTCTTTTGAGTACGGGAAAGCCAAACCCGACTGCTTCTTCTGCCAGTTCCTGACTTTGGTCCAGCAATAAGAATCCTTTCTGCAAGCGTCCGGTTGGATACGCTTTTCCGTCGTCAAGGGTATCACTGATTTTCAGGGATAGCCCCTGGAAGAGTGGAATGTTTATCTCCATGGAAAAATTCTCTGCCTCCCAACAATTTATCTCAGGGCGTGGTTTTCCCTGGCAATGCCGGGACTCTCCTGAAACAACGGAGGACGATCCACCAGCCTGCCACAAACCACACAACCACAAGTATGGTGCGAATGGCATATCTGGCAGTTGAGAAATCAACGGCAAATTTTATAAACATGTCCATTAATCCAGGCATGCTGGGAAAGAAAAGTTGGGCTATGGACATATTGAAAATACTGAATATCAATGGCAAAACCCAAACTGCCGCGAGAGAGAGACGATCAAGCTCCTTTATGGAAGTTAGGATCAACACAAGAGGCAGGATCAAATTGATATTTGGCTCAGACAACCATGTCCGGCAAAGATAAAACATCAGAATCAATGCAACGCTTTTCTTGAGTAGAACCTCGAATCTTTTTATCCCGGACCTCATGGAATAAGTTGCAAAACCCAGGGCAGGAATCCACAGCCATCCCAAAAACCACCATTGCCCGGGCAGTTGATAACTCCATTTTGTATATTCCAGGAACGTCATGAAAGACAAACCACCGCCAACCGTAAAATGTGCATTCCAATGTTGGAGAATTGGGGACGGATCCCACCCAAACAAGGCGAATGGAGCCACGCAAAACAGAATCATGGATATGGTTAATACCGCAAAATACTGCAATGTGCGCCGTAAAGACATTCCCGCCAGGTAGACAAATATCACCGGGATAAATGGAAGGGCTATGGGCTTTAATGAGACTGCCAGGGCAAGCAGGATTGCCGGAATGATCAATCTCCCTTCCCAAAGAAGAAAAAGGGATAGAAGAGAGAGCAAGGCGACGACAGAATCGAATTGTCCCCATGCGGAAGAAGTAAAAAGAAAAAATGGATTGAAGAGCAGGAATATCCAGGCCCTGCGCGATATTTTTTCCTGAACGCCAAATTTATCCAATATATAAACCACTAAATATGCAAGACAAATATTGGCCGCGATGATAGGCAATTTGATGGCTAGATTGTAAATGAGAAAATTGGGAACGATCTTATAAGTACAAAGATATATAAGCCCCAATACCATTGACCAGGGAGGGGGATATCCAAACGAGGTGATGCCTTGAAATGTGCCGTTATGGAAAACCGCGCCAAGATTCTGCGCAATGTATGGATTCTGCCCCGTCCCTGCCAGATAACCCGTCGCCATAAATATACGCATATCGTAGGCATGTCCCAAAAACAGCGCCAGGATGAGTTGAACGGCAATACTCAGGAATAGAAGCGCCGCGTCGTTGGCCGGGAATTGTCTCGGTTCACCGGGAACCCGTGTCAATGGAGCAGGAAAAGGCATATTACGAAGCCTTTTCTTTCCGGCTTTGCAGGATCGTGAACGTGAATACAAAGGCGTAAGCGGCTGTGTATGGAGCCAGGAAAAGCAAGATACCGAAATTCGAGTGCCGGATGGCAAAGCCAATCGTTATTCCCCCCAGGACGATGAGAGCCAACTCCAGGATCCATACGAAATCCAAAGGGGTTTGATACTTTTTCGTTCTCCATTCCCCCTTGTTTTGCATGGTAGCATATTTTGGGGTCCTGGCAAATGCCCAGTTCCGGTTTGTCAACAAGGCTTTGCCGGCTTCAATTGTGTTGCTGAGGCTTACTCCGTAACCAAGCAGGAATAAGATCAGAAGGCTGGACAGGTTTTGCGATACAGACAGGCCCTGTACTTTCAAAGCCGCAACCGCGGAAATCCAGGGAGCAACTGCGCAAATGGCAATCATCAAGATCAGTGTATACCAAGCCAGGTGTTGGACAATAAGCGCGGTGGCAGCTTTAATGGCCTCCCTGTCGAAGCCGGATGAAAAAAGGGAGTTGATTTGGGTGGCAGGCCCGCTGTTCATCCCATGGATTGTTAGCACACATAATAAAATAAAGGAGAATAACATCAAGGGATGTAACATATAACCGGTTAAATGGATAAGCGCCTGCAGGCGCTGTTTCCAATGGAGTTCACGGTCACGCAGGAGGCCCGGAAGGATTTTCCTGGCAGTTCTCAGGGATCCGCAGGCCCAACGTCCTTGTTGCCTCTTGAAGCTGGGTACTGTCGGGGGTACCTCTGCCGGGCTTTGGATATCTTTCAGAAAGAGGATCTTGTACCCCCGACCCTGCATCCGATAGCTCAGGTCCAAGTCTTCGGCGAGAGTATCCGCCTGCCATCCGCCAGCCTCCAGGACGGCTTTTTTTCGGAGCACGCCTCCACTGCCATTGAAGTTCTGGAAGCATCCAGCGGCATACCTGCCGGTTTGTTCGATCAGGAAGTGAACGTCAATGCCCAAGGCGATCGCTTTGGTCAACGAGTTGTAGTCTCGATTGAGATGGCCCCACCGACTTTGAACGATACCCAGGCGCTCGTCCTGGGCGAAATAGGGCATGGTGTGAAGGAGAAAATCTACGGGTGGAATGAAGTCGGCATCGAAGATGGCTATGTACTCCTCTTCTGTCCGGTCGAGGGCCGCTTGCAAGGCGCCGGCTTTGAACCCACCCCGGTTCCCACGGCGCAGAACTTCAATGCGGAATTGTTTTTCCAAATATTCTTTGGCAACCTGATCAACTTCAAGGGATGTATCATCGTCCGAATCGTCAAGGATCAGGATGTGGACCTTTTCAATCCCGTACGCTTGCGCCATAATGGCGCAGGCGGCCACCAGTCTTCGAATGACATATCTTTCGTTGTAAACCGGCAGGTGGATGGAAACCCCGGGGCGCACCAGGGATTGATCCGGCAGAGCAGGAGACTTGTAGCATCGGGCGGCGTTTATCAGGTAATAGTGATTGAACCCATATAGGAAGAAAAGCAGAGTAAAGACCAGCGAAATCGAAATTAAAACCGCTTGAATGAACATCCTGTTCCATCCTCTGCCACGCGAAGTTCCTGGCGTTTGTTGTCCGGCCCTGCCGCCTTTCTGCTCTGGTGAAAGTGATTATCCAGAGACGGGACATTGCCCAAGCGAAGTATAAACCCAATTTAGCGCACCTGTCACGCGCCCCGGCTGCGGCCATCAACGCCGCCTATGGAACGGATCCAACCCAGGTTACCGGGATGGATGGGGCTTGATTTTTTAATTTTGCGGCCTATAATGAAGTCAACACTTTGAAAGACGCCCATTCGTTTTTTGAGACCGGGAGGCTCCAATGAAAAACATCGCCAGGCTTGTGCTGAATCTGCTTGCAGGCGTGATCCTGCTCCTTTCGACCGCGGCCGCCGCAGGTTCCGCGCCGCGACCGCAGGGGGAGGATGCCAGTCCGCCAGGGAGCGTCGTTAAACTCATCTTCATCCATCACTCCACGGGGGAAAATTGGCTGACCGACGGTTACGGGAACCTCGGACAGACGCTCGACCAGAACAACTATTTCGTCAGCGACACGAACTACGGTTGGGGGCCGGATGTAGTTGGCGACCGCACCGACATCCCCAACTGGACGGAATGGTTCGCCAACCCGAACACGCCGACTACCATGAACGCCCTGTTCAATGAGAGCGGACAAAATTCAAATTACACGCGCACGCTTTCCGATCCCGGCGGCGAAAACCAAATCATCATGTTCAAGTCCTGTTTCCCCAACTCGGCGCTGGAGGGCAGTCCCAACGATCCGCCCGGCACGTACGAGGAAGTGTCGGTGGGCGGCGCGAAGTATGTGTACAACACCATTTTGCAATATTTCGCCACGCGCCCCGATAAACTTTTTGTCGTCATCACCGCGCCGCCGCTTTCGGATGGAACCTATGCCGAGAATGCGCGCGCCTTCAACAACTGGTTGCTCAATGACTGGCTGCGCGAGAACAATTACGCGCTCAACAATGTGGCGGTCTTCGATTTTTACAACATCCTCACCGATGACGGCGCGCATCACCGCGTCCGCAACGGACAGGTGGAGCACATCCTCGGCAATCGCAACACGCTGGCCTACCCCTCCGGCGACGATCATCCCTCCGAACGCGGCAGCCGCAAGGCGACCGAGGAATTCATCCCGATGCTGAACGTTTTCTACCATCGCTGGCTGGAGACCGCTGCGCTTCCTGCCGACCCCGGGGCGGGCGCGGCTCCCGAAGCCGGGACCCCGCCCGAGGCCCCGGCGGGCGCGCCCTCCGGCTCCGGCGTGATTGACGATTTTGAGTCCGGCGCGCAGGGTTGGGAATCCTTCAACGACGGGTCTGCATCCACCAGCATGGCCTGCGGCGCGGAATCCGGTTCGGGTCGCTCCGGGAGTTCACTGCGACTCGATTTCAACATCGCCGCCAACGGTTGGGGCACTTGCACGCGCATGTTTGACAGCCCGCAGGATTGGAGCGCCGGCGACGGCCTGTCGTTCTACTTCACCGTTGAACAAGCGGGCCTGCTATTCGACATTGACCTCTACGCGGGCACGCCGGAAAATCGCGAGACGTATCTCTACACCATAGAAGCGCCCGCGGATAGCGCGGCCGGTTGGATTCCAATGGAATTGCGCTGGGAGGATTTCCATCGCGCCGACTGGGAGGAAAACGCGGGCGCGCCGTTTGCCAAAGCGAATGAGCTGGTTGGCATTGCCTTTGGGATGACCACCCTGCCGGACGCGCCCAACGTTGGCTCGCTGCGCGTGGATGATATTTATCTGCTCGGCGTCGACTCTGCCCCGCTGGTGGAGCCTGCCGCGAATCCACCTGCCGAACCCGAAGCCACTGAACCGACTGAGGAAACCCGTCGCCGCGGCTTGAACTGCGGCGGCGCGGCTTTGGTGCTGTTGGCGCTGGTCGGGTTTGCTTTCCTCCAAAAACGCTCCAGGAGCGTGAGGCGGTAATCCATGCGCGCCACTCGGTTCGTTATTCCCCTCGGGCTGTCGCTTCTTTTTTTGGCGTGCAGTCTACTTACTGTTTCTGATACAACGCCCGCCTCGGCAGCCACGCCTGCGGTTGTCACAACTTTCCTGCCGTTGGTCTCAACTCAACCCACTCCCGGCGACGTGGTCATGCCCGCGGACTTCGAGTACATTGGCGCGTTCCGCCTGACCGGCGGCGCAGGCCGTCCGCGGACTTTTGCCTACGGCGGCAACGCCATGACCTTTAATCCAGATGGCGACCCGTCTGGCGCGCAGGATGGCCTGCCCGGCTCGCTCTTCGTCATGGGACACGACCGCATCGCCTATGGAGAAGTCCCCGATGGCAATCAGGTCGCGGAGATCAATATCCCTGTGCCGGTCATTTCCAGGAATATCGAAAACCTCAACACCGCTGAATTCATCCAGGAATTCCAGAATGTGGCCGCCGGTCACTTTGCTGAGTATGATGAGATCCCCAAGGTCGGGATGCAATATCTCAATCGCCCCGAAACGGGAGCGAAGATCCACATCGCTTGGGGCGAACATCTCCAATCTGAACAATTTCCCACGCATGGCTGGTTCAATCCAACTTTGTCAACCCCCGATTTTCAAGGCGAATGGTTCATCGGCAACCAGGATTTGTACAGCGTGAATGGCTACATGTTTGAAATCCCGGCCGCATGGGCGGATGCCTACGCGGGCGGACGCGTCCTCGCCACCGGGCGCATGCGTGACGGCGGGCAGGGCGGCATGGGTCCGACTATCTTTGCCTATCGTCCCTGGCAGGCGGACGGATCGCCTCCGCCTGCGGGGACGCGTCTCGAGGAAGTTACCTTGTTGCTGTACGAGAACGCCTACAACACCGAAGACATCGTCCGCGCCATGAACGGCTACCAGCACCCCGACTCGTGGGAAGGCGGCGCGTGGATCACCACTCCCTCCGGCAAACAGGCGGTTCTGTTTGCCGGCACAAAAAGCAACGGCGCGAAATACTGGTATGGCTACATCAACCCTGGCGGCCCCGAGCTTGCCTGCGTGGACGCGGACGTCACCGATTTCACCACCTGTCGTAATGCGGATGGAAGCGCCTGCTCTCCAGCGGACTTCTCCGGTTGCTGTAGCGCGGAGGCTGGCGCTTGCGTCTCCAATCGCGGCTGGTGGACAACGCGCTTCGACGCCGAGCTCATCCTGTTCGATCCGAACGACCTGGCGAAAGTCGCGAACGGCCAAATGGAATCCTGGCAACCCCAACCCTACGCCGTGATTGACATTGACGAGCGTCTCTACCTGAATCCGCCCGAATGGGATCTGGTCGAACTCGGCTGGGGCGACCAACGCAGGGCACGCATCGGCGATGTCTCCTATGACCGGCAAAGCGGCCTGTTGTACGTTTTGGAGTTGTACGCGGACGGGGCCATGCCAATCATCCACGTGTGGCAAATAAAATGAGCGTCAAGAATGGACGCGCTGAATCAATTGCCGTAATTTGCCGTTCTCAAATCCTTGAAACCATTTTCTCCTCCTTGCGTAGAGTGAATCAGATTTTGCATTTTTGCTTACAGAGTACCGCATAAACAACTAAACCGGAATTCAAATTTTCACTCGCAATTCCTTCCAGTAAGTTTAGTAAATTATGCGACAAGCGGTAAATCGTATAAACTATCCATGAAAATCCATTCAAGGAGAATGCAATGAGTAGACAAAGCCGTTCCCAACTGATGCTGGGCATCATCCTGATCCTGGCTGGAGCCTGGTTCTTCGCCTCGCGTACCATCCCCTCGCTGGCGGAATTTGCCAATAAGATCTTCGAATGGCCGTTCACATTGATGTGGATCGGCGCGCTGATCCTCGTGATCGGCCTTTTCACCGGCAATCCCGGCGCGGCTGTCCCCGCCTGCATTGTGGCGGGCATTGGCGGCATCTTCTATTACAACGATACCTATGCCAGCCAGTCTGCCTGGGCCTATATGTGGACGCTCATCCCCGGCTTCATCGGTGTTGGATCCATTCTTGCAGGCCTGTTGGGTGATAACACCCGCCAGAACCTGAGACACGGATTCAATTCGCTGGTTTTCAGCGCGGTGGCTTTTGTGGTCTTCGCGACCATTTTTGGCCCGCTGGATATTCTCGGCAATTACGGTCCCGCCATCCTGCTGATCGGCCTGGGTGTCTGGCTCCTCATTCGAAGTCTTTGGAAGTCGTTTTCCCATAAGGGCGACGGCAATGCGTAACGGAAACCTCTTTTGGGGATCGGTTCTCATCCTGGCTGGTGTGTTGTATCTGTTCGACGCCATACAGTTCTTCTGGCCGATCGCTCTGATTGCTGTTGGCTTGTGGATTGTGGCCGGGGCGTTCCTGCGTGGAAATTCCTCGAAAAGCAAAAAAGTCGCGGTGGATTTGCAGGGCGCGCGTGAACTGTCCCTGAAGGTCAACCACGGCGCGGGACAACTGCGCCTCGGCGCGGGCGCGTCCATCGGGAAGGCGCTCGAAGGCGAGTGCACCGATAACGTGCGCGTCGATTCCCGTTTAGCGGCGGACCGCCTCGAGGTCCGGGTGAGCGGCGACGTGGCCTTTGTCCCGTTCGCATGGGATCGACGCGGCCTCGATTGGGATTTGCGCCTGACGAACGAAGTCCCGCTCTCGCTGGAACTGGAAACGGGCGCGAACCAATCCACCGTTGATTTGAGCAACCTGCGCGCCACTTCTGTGAAGTTGAAGACGGGCGCCAGTTCCACAGACATCACCCTGCCCGCCTCGGGCAGGGTTGCGGCCGAAATCCAGGTGGGTGCGGCGGAAGTGAAGGCGCGCATCCCGCAGGGTGTGGCGGCGCGCATCCGCTCGAAGTCCGGGCTGGCCGAGATCAGTGTGGACACGGCGCGCTTCCCGCGCGTGGACGGCGGATACGAATCGCCCGATTTTGGCGCATCCGAAAACCGCGTAGACCTGTCCATCGAAGCCGGTGTCGGCAAGGTCAGCATTCTGTAATTTTGGAGAAAAAAATGAAACGACTTGATCCCTCAATTTTCGGCGGCCTGATCCTGATCCTCGCGGGCGGGCTTTTCCTGTTGCAGAGTATGGGCTATCTGGATAATGTTGGCGATATATTTTGGGGCGCCATGTTCCTGGCCGCGGGCGCGTTGTTCCTCTTCACATTTTTCACCGGCTCGTGGTGGGCGGTCATTCCGGGCTGTGTGCTGGCGGGCATCGGCGCGCTCATTCTCCTGCCCGACTCTCTCGAAGTCTACGGCGGCGCGCTCTTCCTCGGCTCGATTGCGCTGGCTTTCTGGCTGGTCTTTCTCACCGCGCCTCGCGAACGCTGGTGGGCCATCATCCCTGCCGGTGTGCTTACCACCCTGGCCGCTGTCACCTTCCTGCCCGATATGATCGGCGGCATGGCGACCGGCGGCGTCTTCTTTTTTGGTTTGGCGCTCACCTTCCTGCTCGTGGCGCTGCTGGCGAGGATGCGCTGGGCCTACTATCCGGCCGCGGCGCTGGCTTTTGTGGGATTGCTGGCCACGTTTTCGCTGGGCGCTATTTCCAACTATGCTTGGGCCATCGTGCTCATCGGCGGGGGCGGGTATCTGGTCTATCGCGCCTTGCGCCCATCCTCAACGATGTAATAAACAACGACCCCTGTCTCAACAACAGGGGTCGTTTGATTTTGATCCTCCGCAGGATTTATTCCGCGGACGCCACTTCGATTTCGGGGAAAAACTGGTGGACAGTTCCCGCCACCCAACCTTGTAACGTGGACGGGAGCAGGGGACAGCCCAGGCATGCGCCTCCCAACCGGACCTCGAGGCGGGTCCCGTTTAATGAGATGAATTCCACCGACCCGCCGTGGAACTGCTCCACGTAGGCGCTCACGCGTTCGATCAGCGCCTTGAGTTGTTCCTCTTTGCTGTGACCATTTGCGGTTGCCATGGCGTTCGCTCCTTTCACTTTCTCTACAGAGACGGCTTGCTCCAAAATTTCGCGTACTTGCAGGTTGGCGTCCTTCCAACGGTTGGAGACTTTGCCCGCCAATTTGTCCAGAATGACGCGCCCCGCCTCGGGGTGGCGGACGGCCAGCCCGCGCAGATCCGTCCCGCGGATGCGGATGGCCTCGATATCCTCCCGCGCCACCGTCCCGGATGTGTACGCAGGATTGCCCACCACCGCAGACCAGCCGAATACCCCGCCGGCCGGGACTTGTGTCAGGTTCAACGACGGGCCGTCATACGGCTTGTAGCGAAGGGTCACCGACCCGCGCAAAAGCAGGTAGAGATTCAAAGCGGGGTCGCCCTGTTCAAAGATGACCGTCCCGGCGGGACAGGTATATCGGTTAAACAGGGGTTCGACCAGCCGTAGGACCTCCTCGTTAAGGTCTTCAAAGGGCGGGATGGTTTGCAAGTCTTTTAGCATTTCCATCACTATAGCGGAACTGCAAAGTCAGACATAGTGGCATATTTCCTGAAAGCCCGGACATTTGTCCCGGTTCTTCGTGAAAAAAGTATGATGACGCGTTATACTCTCGTCACTATTCTTTGAAGGAATTAGACAAAAATGAAACAACAGACCTCTTTTCAACGCACGCTGGCTTTCATTGTGATCGGCATTGGGCTGATCGCGGTCGGCGTGGCCGCGATGACCCTGCTCACTTTGCGCCAGTCCCAGATTGGGCGCGAATCGGAATCCTCGGTGGTGCCTGCCAAAGCGGATTACCCCGCGCCCGACCTCACCCTGAACGACCTGGACGGCAACCCGCGTTCCCTGTCCGATTATCTCGGTCAGGTGGCGCTCGTCAATATGTGGGCCACCTGGTGCCCGCCTTGCGTCGAAGAATTGCCCGCGCTAAATTCTTTTTACAATGATTACGCGGTAGACGGCTTTGTGATCATCGGGATTGACGATGGGGAGGAACTGGGGGTGGTGAAGGATTACGTCGCCCAGCAGGGATTGACCTTTCCCATCTGGACCGATCCCACCTATCTTTCGGAAAGCGCATTTAATACGATGAACCTGCCCTCCTCATTTTTGATTGATCGCCAGGGACAGGTTCGCCTGCAATGGGTGGGCGCCATCAGCCGCGCCATGCTCGAAAAATATGTTTTGCCGATCATCGAAGAATAAAAAGGAGAGAACTCAATGGATGCAAAAGTAACCTGGAAAGGAAAGATGGCCTTTGAAGGGTTGGCCGATTCGGGCAAGGCCATCGTGATGGACTCCGCCTCCGATCCCGCCGAGCGCCTCGGCCCCGGCCCGATGGAACTGGTGGCGATGAGCATGGCGGGATGCACCGCCATGGATGTCATCTCGATTTTGGAGAAGAAGAAGCAGGACGTGACCCACTTTGAAGTCAAGGTCCACGCTGAACGGGCGGAGGATTATCCCAAGGTGTACACCCGCGCCGACATCGAGTACCAGGTGACGGGTCACGCGCTGGACGAGGCCTCCATCCTGCGGGCGATTGAGTTATCCATCCAGAAATATTGTCCCGTGCACGCCATGCTGAATCAGGCGTTCCCCATCACCCAGCGCTATGTTATTTTCGAGGATGAGGGGAACGGTGCGCGGCGTGTCATCGCAGAGGGCGATTACGTAATGGAATCCTGAAGTGGGGGATGGTTGCGAGGATGATTTGGGAGATGGAACACGGAAGGCGGAATCAAAAAGGACTCTCAGGCGTGAAACCCTGAGAGTCCTTTTTGATATCTAAAACTCATCTTCCTCATCTGTCGTTTGGATTTCCTGATTGACCAATTCCTTCCATAACTTCATAACTTCTTCCCCTGCGTTTTCTGCTCGTAACCGTTCTGTGACCGGTCCATCACTGGTCTTTAAATCCGGGAAAGCCAATAACAACATAGCAATATCACGCCAGTCTGTTCCTGATTTGGGTTGCCCGCGTCGCAGGTGATAGGCGATGACCTTCAACGCAATCAGTTCTTCCGGTGAAGCGACAAGCACCTGGGCAATTCGCTGTGAGGGTGGCAGGGCTGGAACCAGGCGAATATCAACCAAATGACGGTTCCCAGACTTTTGGATTTGATATAGCCTGTACCCACGGCCATCGGCTACTTCACGCACACGCACCGCAATGTGGAATCGGTCACTGAGATGGGTACGAAGTTCCTCCGCCAACTCGGCGGCGCGCGGGGATAACAGGTCGATATCCTGACTCATGCGCGGCTCTGGCACATAGGCATTAACCGCCTGCGCGCCAAAAACAACCGCATCATCGCGACCGCGCAGAAATTCCAATACCGCCTCTTGTAGGGCCGCGAGCGGTAATGTTTCGCTCATGATGAACTCCTGGAAGGTAAGGGAACCTGTATCGAACATGAAATGATTGTAGCATGATTTTTTATCGAAAAAGGGCGCTCGAGGGTTCCGATCCGAGTCACCTGCGGATGCGGCTGTTGGCGTCCGAGCAATCGCAGGCGGTGACGATCAGCCCGCCTTTGGTAAGGGTGCCCAGGTAGGGTTCCGAACCGTTGCGCGCCACCCAGCCGCCCAGGTTGAAAGCGAGCGGCCCGTCTGCGGGAATCCACTCGCCGTTGTATTTGCGGGCCAGGTGGATGTGCGTGCCGGTGGCGTGTCCGCCCTCGCAGGAGGGCCAGCCGACCGGATCGCCCTGTTTTACCTGCAAACCCAGCGGGGCGCGTCCCTCGGTGGCGAGGTGCAAATAAAAGATGACCCAGCCGGTGCGCTCGTTTCCGTCGCCGTCGAGGTCGAGGACAACCAATCCCGTCTCGGAGCGGACGATCAGGCCGTCGCCCAGGGCGATGGCGTAGGATTCGCTGTCGGCGGCGAAGCAGCCGGAAGTTTGGGCTGGCGGCGCGAAGTCAATGCCCGCGAACGGATCGCCGGTTCCCCAGCCGGTGTGCGGCCCGCCGGTGTACGTCCAGGCCTGGCCCTGTTGGAAGGGCAGGGGCAGTTCGGGTTGGCGGAGACTGCCGGGGATGAGGATGAACGGATCCAGCCAGGGGTCGCCGAACAAATCTCGATAGGCGCGCGCCAGCCCCATCGGTCCGACCGCCGAAGCGAAATCATTTCCCGACATGCTTATGGAGAAGTAGTATTGCAGTCCCACGGAGGCGGCGTTTTCCCACGGGTCGGGACGGTATTGGCTTCCATCGGGGAGGTCAAAATTAGTCAGGCTTCCGATGCGCCAGCGGTAGTAGCCGTTGTTCAGGGTGTTGGCGGCCCAGACCAATTGCAGGTAGACGCTGTTGTGGGATCGGTCGGCATAGCCGAGCACGTAGGGAGTGTCCGGCGCTTTGGGGTCGGTGAGGGCGTGGGACTGGTATTCGAGGATGGCAAGCAAGAGCCGGGGGTTGACGCTGAAGTTGGCGGAGACGTAATCCACGATGCCAGCGCCCGTGCGCCATTCCCCGCCCACGTATTCGCGGGTTTTTTTCAGCCAGCCCTCATGGGATGCGATGAAGGCCGCGCTGTTGAAGCCGATGGCGGTGGGACTGTCCACGAAGGCATGGTCGGGGATGATCTGGTAAGGGTTGCCCCACAGCGGCAGATAGTAGATGGGGATTTTCATCGGCATGCTGGGTGGCATGGTGGTGGCATCTTCGGGGATGAAGGGATTGGCGGTTCGGATTTCTGCCACGCTGGTGTTGAAGCGCACTGCCAGGGCGGGCAGGGTGTCGCCGCTTTGGGCGGTGTAATCCACTAGTTCGCCGGGTTTGAAGTTGGGACGCGTGGGCAGGGGGGGGAGGGGGGGTGGCGTTGCCAGGAATTCTCCCGAGGAGGAACTTAATTCAGCGGGGACGGAGGGGGCGCCCCCTTCGGGGACCTGTCGGCAGGCGCCTGCGGCGAGTGCAACGATAAAAAGGAGGCTGAGGCGAAAAACTATTTTATTCATCTGGCATTCGGATAATGACCGACCAGGACTGCCCGTACGGGTCAGCCGTGACGACGCGGTCGCCGCGCGTCAACGTGCCCTGATAGGGTTTTGCCCCCGCATGGACGGTCCACCCACTTAGCACGAAGGGCAGGGCGCTATCGGCGATGATCCATTCACCGTTGTATTTGCGGGCGAAATGCAAATGCCGCCCGGTGGATGAGCCGCCTTCGCAGGACGGGTGGCCGATGTGGTTGCCGGTCTTTACCCAGGCGCCGACCGCCACGCGGCCTTCATCGGCCATGTGCAGGTAGAGCAGGTTCCAGCCGGTTTGCTCGTCCCCATCGCCGTCGAGATCCAGCATCACGGCGCCACTGTCCGAGCGCACCACCAGCCCGGTCGCGGAGGCCGTCGCCCATAGGGTGGAGATGTCGCAGCCTTTGTGGTTGGAGGCGGGCGCGAAGTCAATGGCGGCCAGGGGCTCGCTGGGTTCCCACGCGCCGTGCGGGCCGCTGGTGAAGTTCCACTGGTCGTTGGGTTCAAAGGGCAGCGCCAGCGCGGGCTGGGTCAGGCCGGGTGGGAAAATGGGTTCCACGCTTTGGGCGCGCTCCCACGCGTTGCCGAACATCTCCGCATAGTAAGCGGGGAATCCGCTGGCGGAGTTGGGGTCCAGGATGCGCGCCCATTCGGCGCGGTCGTGCGTGCGGGAAAAGAAATATTGGATGGCGACCGTGCCGGCATTCAATTCGGGAGCCAGGCGCAGGCTTTCCCCGTTCGGGAAGGTGAGTTCGGTCAACGCGCCGATGCGCCAGCCGTAATAGCCTGTAAACAACTGGTTGACTCCCCACACCATTTGCATGAACAGCCCTTCATATTTCTGGCTTTGATATCCCAGCGCGTATTTTTCGCGCAGCATGTCGCTGGGCGTGCCATACACCCAGCCGCCTTCGTATTCGAGCAGGGCCAGCATCAGCCGCGGGTTGACCGAGTTTTCCTTCGTCAGCCGTATCATTCCTTCGGCGCCGGTGGTCTTGCCGGTGGTGCCCAGATATTGCCGGTATGTGCTGAGATATCCGCCCGCCTGGGCGATGAAACCGGCGATATCAAAATCGGTGGCCGAGGCCGAGAAGATGACTTCGGAATCGGGCATGACCATGACGTTGGGCGTCCTCTCCGTCCCGATTCGGTCCGGGACGATGAGCAGGGTCCCGTTATCAATCAGTCCGCTCGCTGGAAGGTTTTTGGGCGAGGTGATCTCCTGCTGGTCCACGCCGAAGTGCGCCGCCACTGCCGCGAGACTATCGCCGCTTTGAGCTTTATACTGGATCGGTGGGTCTTGGGGATTGGGGGTGGCAACCTGCACCAGGGTCTGGGTGGGGACGGAATTCGTGGGCGCGGGCGCGAGCGTAAACGTCCCGGTGGGGACGAAGGGTTCCGTCGGGCCGACGGTGGGCGTTTGCGAGGCGGGGACGGTTGCGGAGGGGACGCGCGCGGTGGGGGTGGGTTGGACTCCCCACAGCGAGGATTCAGTGGCGCAGGCGGTCAACGTCAACGCGGTGAGGAGGGTGAGGAGCCGTTTCATGCTGGCGGGAATTATACCCGTGTAGGGCGAGATAATATCTCGCCTTACCTTGTTATCATGTTCTCATCTAAAATCCCCTCCAGCGCTTCGAGCGTGACACCTGCGCGCTCGAGGAAACCGTCATACTCCGCGCCTGTACTCGAAGGAGTCCAACCATCCAATACGAAGGGGATGTGACCGTCGGCGTTGATCCACTCGCCGTTGTATTTGCGCGCCAAGTGAACGTGCGTCCCGTTGGAGAAACCACCCTCGCAGGAGGCGTGCCCGATGCGCGTCACGCCGCCCTGGACGCGCGTCCCCGGCGCGACGCGGTCGCGCGCCTCGATGTGCATGTACAGGATGACCCAGCCGGTCTGTTCGTTGCCGTCGCCGTCGAGGTCCTGGACCACTTGCCCGTCGCCGGTGCGGAGGATGAGTCCGTCCGTCAGCGCAGTGACCCAATCCTCGGACTGGAAACAGCCCAACACGTCGCCGATGGGAGCGAAGTCGAGCGCGGCCCAGGCGGAGCCATCGGCCCAGGCGCCGTGCGGGCCGCCGGTGAAGGCCCACGTCACGCCGCGTTCGAAGGGCAGCGCCAGCCGCGGTTGGTGGAGCCAGTCCGGTACCACAGGATCAACTGCAAAGTCAAAGGGTGAACCGAAGAGGAAAAAATAAGAATAGAAGAAACTGCCCTCGGCGTCGCCCACATCCACCTGCCAAGTGGCGCGGTCGTCCAATTTTGAAAACAGGTTTTGCGCGCCGGCCGTCCCGGCGTTGATGCCCGCGTCCACCGGCACGACCGAGCCGTCTGCCAGCACCCAAGCCGAGAGGGCGTTGACGCGCCACAGGTAGTAGCCGCGGTTGAGTTCGTTGGCGGCGTAGGTCAGTTGCAGGTACAGGCCGGGGCGGCTGGGGTCGGCGATGCCCAGCGCGTAATCTGTTTGAAAAGGCGCGGGGTTGTTGACCCAGCCACTGCGATGTTCGATGAGCGCCAGCAGCAGGCGCGGGTTGACGGAGTAATTTTGCGCGACCAGCGTGATGATCTGCGCGGCGGATAGAATTTTCCCGTTGACTTCCTGGCTGAACCCGGCGAGGTAGCCGTTGCGTTCCTTGATGAAATTCTCTACGTTGAACTGCGCGCTGGCGGGGCCGTAGACCAGTTCTGAATCGGGGATGATCTTGAACGATGAGCCGGCCGCGCCCGCTTCGGGGACGGGGATGACGAGCATCTGCCCGACTTCGAGCAAGTTCGGGTCCGCGAGACCATTGGCCTGCATCAGCGCCTCGAGGCTGACTCCGTACGTTTGGGAGATACTGCCGAGCGTATCCCCGGGCTGGACAACGTATTGCTCCACGTCGCGGCGCGCGGTGGGCAGGACGCGCGGCCCATCGGGCGTGGGGGTGTAGATGGGCATGCCTGTGGGCCGCGGGGTGGGGAGCAACTGGTCGAGCGGCACCGCGGTGGGGACGATGAACGGGCCCTCGGTGGGCGTCGGAAAAACGTAGGGCGTGCCGTCCGCGCGGGTGGGGATGACGACGGGCGAACTCCCGTCCAGCGGGACGAAGGGATCGTAGGTAGGAGGCGTCGGCGTGGGGACTTCGGTCGCGGGCGCGCAGGAGGCGAGCAGGAACGCGGAAAGCAGGAGGAAGGAACTCAGAAGGCGGAAGGCGGAAGGCAGAAGGCGGAAGGCGGGTTTTCGCATGGAGGGGATTGTACCAAAGACGGTAATCAGTAATCAGTGAACAGTCATCAGTTTTCAGTCTGCGCGGCTTGACTTTTGGGAGGAAATTTTGGAAGATGGAGGCAATGAAATTGGAGCGTGCCTTGGCGGGAACAGAGTCCCATGCCAAGTTCACAAATAAAAAACCTCCGAAGCAACCGTCTCGGAGGTCTTCTTTCATCCTTCATCTTTCATCTTTCGATCTTACCCTCCCCACGGCATTCCCGAATACAACTCAAAGGCCTTATCGTGCATGGACTTGAACAGCCGCTCGTGGCTGGCTTCCCAGCGGGCGAGCATGTTGAGAGTCTTCTTGGCTTCGCCTTCGGCTTTGGAGGCAGCCTGGGCGTAGAACTCGGAGAAGTCGCGCTCAATCAGGTACGCCATGCGCAGGACGGGTAGATCAGAAACCATGGATTCAGCGACGGTGTCCGCGATGTGTTCGTTCTCGGCGCGGTCCGCGAAGAACCCCGCGGACGGCAGTTCGGGCGCGGACATGTGTCCAACAAGCAACAAGTCGAGTTGAGATTGGATGAACTCGATGTGGCGCTGTTCCTCGACGGCGATGGCCTTAAACGCGCCTGCCGCGGCGGCGTTTTGCAATCTCGACGCGTTCTCGTCAAAGAAGCGCTTGCCCTCGTATTCGCGTTGCAGGGCGTATTTCAGAACTTTGCGGATGTCCATTTTTAGTTTCCTTGTTTCGTAGTTTGGTGGTTTTGTAGTTCATTGGCGAGGTGGGTTCTGACCATCCGTCTACCCAACCACCTAACTACCCAACTATCCAACTATCCAACTAACTCCACTTTCACCGCCGCGACCTTGTACTCGGGGATCTTCGCCACCGGGTCGAGCGCGGCGATGGTCAATTCGTTGGCCGAGGCCTCGGGGAAGTGGAAGTTGGCGTACACCATGCCGGGCGGGACGCGGTCCGTGACCCAAGCCTGGGCTTCAATGAAGCCGCGGCGTGAAGTGACGCGCACGATCTTCTTTTCCACTTGCCCTGCGACCGAAGGAAGTGTCGAAGGGTTGATGCCCAACCGCGCCGCGTCTTCGGGGTTCAACTCCACCAGCGCCTCGCCGTAGACTTGCATCAGGCCGGCCGCGCGGCGCGTCATCGTTCCGCCGTGCCAGTGATACAGCACACGGCCGGTGCTCAACACGAAGGGGTAATCCACGCTCGGTTCCTCGGCGGGCGGCACGTGGTCAATCGGCATGAACCTGCCTTTGCCGCGTGAGAAGGCCTTGGTGTGTAGGATGGGCGTGCCGGGATGCTCAAGCGTGAGACACGGCCATTGCAGTCGCTCGCCTTTTTCGAGACGGGCGTGTGTAATCCCGCCATAGGACGGGGCCAGGGCGTTGATCTCGGACATGATCGCGGACGAGTCTTTGTAATCCCATTTCGCCCACGGCGCGTCCATATCAATTCTGAATTCTGAATTCTGAATTCTGAATTGAATTACTCTCTTCGCAATCTCGGACGTGATCCACCAATCGTCGCGTGCGTCCCCTTGCGTGGGGATGGCCTTCCGCACCATCTGCACGCGGCGTTCCGTGTTGGTGAACGTGCCCGTCTTCTCGGCGAAGGTCACGCCAGGGAGCAGGATGTCCGCATAAGCCGAAGTCTCGGATGGGAAGATTTCCTGCAAGACGAGGAAGTCAATCGTTTCGAGGCATTTGCGGATGTGGTGCGTGTCGGGGTCGGACATGACGGGGTCTTCGCCCAGGATATACAGCGCGTGGGTTTTGCCCTCCAAAATCCCTGGCATCATTTCCGTTACTGTTATTCCAACCTTGTCTGAGAGACCAAATTCTGAATTCTGAATTCTGAATTCTGAATTTTTCTTCAGCCCCCACGCCTTCGCAAACTTCTCAATCACCTCGGGATTCGTCACCGGCTGATATGCAGGGAACACATTGGGCAGTCCACCCATGTCGCAGGCGCCTTGCACGTTGTTCTGTCCACGCAGGGGGTTGACGCCGCCGCCAGGTTTGCCCATATAACCGAGCAGCATCTGGAAGTTGGCGAGGTCCATCACGTTGCGGACGCCCGAGATATGCTGGGTGATACCCATCGCCCAAATGACCGCGGTGGGCTTGTTCTCGGCGATGATCTCCGCGGCTTCGTAGAGTTGTTCCACAGGCACGCCCGTGATCTCGCTAACTTTCTCGGGCGGGTAATTCATCAGTGTGGCTTTGAACTCATCGAAGTTCTCGCAACGTTCCTCGATGAAGGTTTTGTCCTCCCAACCTTTTTCGAGGATGATGTACATCAACCCGTTGACCAGGGCGATGTCAGTGCCAGGCTTCTGGCGGATGTGTAACGTGGCGAAATCGGTGATGTCAATGCGACGCGGATCAGCCACCACCAGTTTCGCTCCGCGGAATTTCACGGCGCGGCGAAGCATCGTCCCGAAGACGGGATGCTGTTCGGTGGTGTTGGAGCCGATGATGAAAAATGCTTTGGCTTGCTTGGCGACATCATCCATTGAATTGGACATCGCGCCCGAACCGAAGGAGGCGGCCAGACCGGCCACCGTGCTGGAGTGTCAGAGACGGGCGCAGTGGTCTATGTTGTTCGTCCCCAAGACCTGCCGCGCCAGTTTGTTCATCAGATAGTTTTCTTCGTTCGTGCATTTCGCAGAAGTGAGCACGCCAATGCTGTCAGCCCCAAACGTGTTGCGTGTTTCGTTTAGTTTGCGGGCAGTGATATCGAGAGCCGTATCCCAATCAGTCTCCACCCATTCCCACGGACTACTGATCACTGATGACTGATCACTGATTACTTTTTTCGTTCCACCTTCCAATAAATACCGCCTCACCCTCGGCTTCTTCAACCTGTCAGGGTGATGGATGTAATCGTAGCCGTAGCGTCCCTTCACACACAACGCCATCCCGTTGACGGGGGCGTTCGGGTTGGACGAGACACCGATCACCTTGTCTTTTTTTACCAGCAGGTCGAACTGACAACCGACGCCGCAATATGCGCAGGTGGTGGTGACCTTCTTGACCTGATGCGCCCGCGCCTGTCCGTAGTTCATCTTGTTCGAGAGCGCGCCTGTCGGACAGTAGGCCACGCATTGACCGCAGGACTCGCAGCGCGCTTCGAGCATGTCCGTGCCCGCGCCCGCCACGATGATCTCGTCAAAACCGCGCTTGGCCACGCCCCAGACATCGCGCACCTGAATCTCGCCGCAGGCCAGCACACAGCGGCGGCACAGGATACAGCGGTTCATATCCACGCGGATGAAGGGATTCGGGTCGCTGTTGACGGGGTAGCGCGTCCCTTTGGTTCCCCAACTCGGAGCGGAGGCCTGATACTCATACGCCAAATCCTGCAACTCGCACTCGCCGCTCACGTCACAGGTGATGCAATCCTGCGGATGATTTGCCAGCATGAGTTCCAGGGTCAGCTTGCGATCCTTGACCACTTTCTCGCTGTGGGTCTGGATGTCCATCCCTTCGTAAATCGGTGTCACGCAGGCAGCGGAGAGGAATCGTCCGCCCTTGACCTCGACCACGCACATGCGGCAGTTGCCTGTGGGCGAAAGGTCTTTGTGGTAGCACAGGGTGGGGATGTCAAGTCCGTGCGAGCGTGCCACGTCGAGAATGTTTTGCCCGTTTTGGGCTTCGATTTTTTGTCCATTTATTGTGATGTTTATACTCATTCAGGATTTCTCCTTGCTTGAAGGTTTGTCCAAGTTGTGATAGCATACTTGCCAAGATGAACGAGCGAGAATACTTTCAATATCCTGGCGTCTCGGTACGTATTCGGGTTCGTTACCTCAAAGACCGCGGACACTTTCTGTGGTTCGTGGTTCAATTGGAAATCTACTGGAACGATGATTGGACGCCAATTTCTCGCTACGATACCTCTCATGGCTTTGTTCATCGCGACGATCTTCAACCAAACGGTGAACAGATAAAAACATTACCGATGGTATTTCCAAACTACGAGGATGCGTTGAATTTCGCCGTTCGCGATTTTCGTGTGAATTACGAGTTCTATACGGAAAGGTACAAGAAATGGACAAACTAAATCCTAAAGTTGTAGCCGATAAAGTGTTTGAACTCATGGAACAGTTCAACCATTATGTTTTCGCTCATCCTGATATTCTCGATGAATTGCCAGAACGCGCGGTTCTCGTATTACTCGATCCAGAGGATGAAGAGTTCAATCGCGCCAACATCGCGATGGTGAAATCATCGCCGAAGCCGCCTGAGGATGCGCCACTCGTTTATATTCGCATGACGAAACAGGTAGTTCAGCAAGTCGAGTGGATGCCAAAAGTCATGCCCGCGCCGCTCGCGGCGTAAATGCTATCGGTTTTCAAGGTTCTGAGTCGGGAGGCACACAATGCCTCCCGATTTTCATTTTTCTTTTACGCAACACGCAATACGCAACACGAATCACGACTCCGCTTTTTCAAACGCCTCACTGAAATTCTTCATCGCCGAATTCATCGGGATCGGCACCGCCTGTCCCAGCCCGCAGAAGGATGAGTCCAGCATCAGTGCGGCGAGAGTCTTCAACTCATCGGTGTCGCCCGCCTGTCCCTCGCCAGCTGCCATGCGGTTTAGGATTGCCAGCGAGCGCCAGGTCCCAACGCGGCAGGGCGTACATTTGCCGCAACTCTCCACCGCGAAGAAATGCAACAATTCGCGCAGGAAAGCCACAGGCGAGACGCTCTGGTCGCAGATCAGGAACGAACCCGCGCCGAGCGAAATCCCTTTTTGCGCGGACGAATAATCCAGCGGCACATCCATCAGCGACTTGTCCACAACCGTCCCCGCCGCGCCGCCGCACAGGGCAAACTGAAACTTCGACCCCTCAGCCATCCCTCCACCCAGCTTGATGATCTGGCGCAGCGTCAGCCCGAACGGCGCTTCGAACAGCCCAGGGTTCTTGACGTGGCCGAGCGCCATATAAACTTTCGTGCCAGCCGTCGCGTAGCCCGTCAGCGACTTCCACCAGTCCGCGCCGTGTTTCAAAATATGAGGCGCGGCGCAGAACGACTCCACGTTGTTGACCGCGGTCGGCTGGCCGCGGAATCCGCACTGCGGCGGGAAGGGCGGTCTCAGCCTCGGTTCGCCGCGCTTGCCTTCGAGCGACTCGATCAGCGCGGTCTCTTCGCCGCAGATGTACGCGCCCGCGCCGCGGTGCACGTGAATGCAGAACGAGAACCCGCTCCCCAAAATATTTTCGCCGAGCAGGTTTTTCGCCTCGGCCTGCGCGATGGCATTTTCCAACCGACGCGCCTGATACTCGTATTCGCCTCGGATGTAAATCCACGCCTCGGACGCCCCGCAAGCGTATCCCGCTATGAGTAGGCCTTCCAGAAGCTGATGCGGATTCGTATCCATCAGCACGCGGTCTTTGAAGATCAGTGGCTCGGACTCGTCTGCATTACAGACGATGTAGCGCGGCGTCCGTTTTTCCGCCGCGACGAATTTCCATTTGCGTCCCACGGGGAAGCCCGCGCCGCCGCGTCCTTGCAGTCCGCTCGCCTCGACGACCGCGATCACTTCCTCGGGCGTTTTCAGGAGCGCGGACTTCAGTCCGCTGTAGACATCGTGCGACAACGCGTCGTCAATCGAATCGGGATTGATCTTCCCGATGAGAGCGGTCATCACGCGGACCTCGCGCGGGCGCGGCTTCGAGTAGTCGGTCGCGACCCCGCGCCAGCCTTCGCAGACGCGCTTTGCGTCGCGCCCCGCGGCGGGTCCCGCCTGCTCGTCGTCCACGAGGACCGCGGGGGCGCGGTCGCAGAGTCCGAGGCAGGATGTCCGCTCCACCGTCCAATCGTCCGCGGGCATTTTCTTCGTCCAGCCGTCCACCGAGGCGCGCTTCAGCCAGCAGACGGGGCCATCGCAGACGCGCAGGACTTGCTTGCGTTCGTCGAGCGAGAGCATGGAATAGAAGGTTGCCATGCCGTAGGCGCGGTGGGCGGGGATGCCGAGGGCGCGGGCGGTGTCGGTGATGTGGGGGCGCGAAAGGCCGCCGTACTCCGCCTGGATGTCATTCAATACCTCCAGGACGGCTTCGGGACTGTTCCCGTGCTCGGCGGCGAGTTCCAGGATTTCGGGCTGGATAGGGTTGTAGATGATTTTTTTGTTGGTCATGGAGGCCTCGTGTTGCGCCGTCATTGCGAGCGCTCTTTGCGAAGCAATCTCCTCGTCGAACAGGGGATTGCTTCGTCGGGAAGAACGCCCTCCTCGCAATGACGGAATGGGTGTTGGTTTCGTGTACCAATAAAGGTTTCTTCTATTATCGCTTGTCGGGGAAATCTCCGTTAGTCCTTTTCTTCATGGGTTGAGGGGATATTCGTCCTGTCTTGGCGGGAGTGCGTCGCACCTTCCTTTATCGGGATTTGTTTCAGGGGAGGCGGATTCTATTCAATGAGAGAAGTCAGTCGGTGAGGTGCGACGCACTGACATCGGGAACCGCGGTCAATATTCTTTCGGGATGCGCGTACAAATTGAATCGATTCCGTCGCGCGTAGCCGATCAACGTGATTCCCCATTTTTCGGCCAGCTCAATCGAAAGGGACGAGGGCGAGGTGCGCGAGATCAGGATGCTCGCTCCCAGTCGCACGGCTTTCTGTAACATCTCCGAGCTGATGCGTCCCGTGGTGATGAGGATGCGTCGGTCAGGCCAGACGTTTTGCATGAGACACATCCCCGCGATTTTGTCGAGCGTGTTGTGACGTCCGATATCCTCGGCGGAGAGGATGATGCGCTCACCGTCGCTCAAGGCGGACGTGTGGACTCCGCCCGTCTCGCGATACAAATCCTGGGCCTCGAACAACATCTCGACGAGGTGGCTGATTGCGCTGGCGGGGAGGACTACGCCGTTCGGCGCGGAGACCGCCCGAGGTCGCGCGATGGAATCGACGGCGGTCATCCCGCCCGAACAGCCCGAGGTGCGCGTCCACTTGGTCGGCTTGTCCACCGCGTGGTTCAGCCAGACGTCCACGTTATCGCCGTGCTCGCACAAGCGGACGTCCGAGACTTCGTTCATCGATTCGATCACACCCTCGTTGAAGAGGAAGCCGATCGCCATCGCTTCGAGCAGGACGGGCGTGCACATGAACGAGACCCAGGCCTCGCCGTTGACCGTGAGCGAGACGGGCGTCTCGACGATGGTACTGCCGTCGGTGGGTTCATTGCGGGTGGAATCTACTTGGAAATATTGGATGGGTTTGCGGGGTTCGAGCATGGAAACTCCTACCGATAAGGACGACTAAAGTCGTCACTACATGGCGTTCCACGTAGTGACGACTTTAGTCGTTTGGTGGGCAGACTTCGGAGGTGGTGGAGGCTTCGCCCTTTTTCGCATATTTCTTTTTGTGCGCGGCGACGAAACGATTGGGGTCAGAAAGATACGCGCCGAGGCAGGCGTCGGTGCAGAGACAAATGGTGCGTCCGCGATATTCGGCCTGCGGGAAGAATTCGGGGTCCGAGCGGAAGACGCGTCCGCACAGCGCGACGAAGGAGGGGCGCGGGGGTTTGCTTTCGACGGCGGTGAATTCTGCTTCGGCTGTCATGGGAAGTATTCTAATCGGTTTTTCCAATGGTTAAACGTTTAACGCTTTCTTCTGTAAGTATTCCGACGATCTTCACGCACTCATGCTGGAAAACCTCTTCCTTGTGCGGCGCGTCGGGGAGTTCGCTCGTGAGGTCTTGCGCGGGGAAGTGCAACTGCTCGTGCAAATCGGGATGCCATTTGGGGCAATCGGTGACATCATAAACGACGCCTTTGTACGCGATAAACTTTCGTGTGCCGCGCTCGCCCGAATTGCGGCGGAGTTCTGCGAGGGTGATGAGGCGGGAGGGGATGTCCATGCGGCGGATTATAACCGCGCAAAAACCCAGTTACTTTTGCTTGGGCGCCCGGTATTCCAGAAAGTCGGTTTTCGGATATGTTTTTTCACTGACTTCGAAGATCTTTGTTTCGGGGTTCTGCTGGTTTCCGCCCAATACTTTGATGTGCGTCGCGGTCTCTTCCAAATAGAACGCGACGTGGCCGAAGATCACTTCCCGCTGGAAGACAACGATACAGCCCTGGTACGGTTCGTCAATATGTTCGCCCCATCCCTGCCAGGAGCGCGCCAGCGCGGACTTGGTGTCCTCGATCCCCACCTGTTTCATGCACCAGTTGACGAAGGCCGAGCACCACGGAGTCTCATCCTTCGAGCGGAGCGTCGCGCTGATGTTGGTTGTCTCGTTGAGATACTCCACCACGCGCGGATTGTTCGCCGCGCCGGGATATTCCTGTACCCCGAGTTCGTTTTTTGCAACAGTAAACCAGGGAGGCTCCACCTGCTTCATGCAGCGTTTATACAGCCACCCTTCGATGCCGTTGTGTTTCGTCCTGATCCAGTCGCCTTTGTCGTTCGCCCCATATTTTTCGATGATCTCACCTCTTGCAATCCTGTCCAAAATATTGGAAAGAACCGTGGGCGACTCGCGGAGCGTCAACTGCTTGACGCTGATTCGGAAAAATTCCCTGATTGCGGTCATGGCTGGATTCTCCTTTTTGGGGATTTTATCGCGCGGGATGCAGACTCGGCGGAAACGTCTCTGCGAAATTGCACACTTTTTTACAGCAAGTAAATAAAAGCAAGTTCAATTAAAACTGTAAGAATGCCGCCCACTAAACCAATGATTGCCAGGGCTTTTCGAGGATACCTGGAAAGTAAGGAAGCCAATCCAATTGCGATACCCAAAATGCCAAAATTCAAAATCAATCCCTCTATGAATCCAAAGTATTCGGGAATATCCGCCTCTCCCTCAGATCCAATCGCAATCACGAATACAATCAGTATGACGAACACAAAGCCAATGATCGAGGAACAGCCGAATAAGGATCCCAACCAGGGGAAGAAACGGGAGGCGCGATTGGATTGAACTTGTTCCACATTGGGATTATCTGTTATGTTCGCGTGATATTCTCCCTCGATATTCCGAAAATAACGATATTGCTGGAAGACGCGGAATGCCAGATAAAATTGAAAAAGTGCGAAAACTACCCAGGTTGTCTCAAAACTGGTTAGATTGGAAAAAGCTGCCCAGCCTAGGGTGATGCCATAAATAATGAACATGGATGCCGAGCGAAAGTAAAAGGAAGCCAGGCCAACAAGGATAAGCAAAATTCCCCAGGGCGCGCTCAGAAAACCGGATGTGAAAATGTGTAATGCGCCCAACCCAAGCGACCACAGTCCCCAGGAACGGATTCTTCCGAGCATGGCTGTATACCCATTGACGATCGAACCATCCAGTTGCGCTGGCCTTTCTTCGTTCCCAGCCACGTTTCCTGCAACAAACTCATTTTGTTGGGCAACAATTTCCGTTTCCGGTGTCGGAGTTTCAGTGCGAAGAACCCCAATTAGACTGGTTTGGCACTTTTTACACAGGAGTGCGCTTCCATAATTCTCTTCATTGCATGATGGACAAATTACAGAAATTGACATGGTATTTTATCCTTCCCGATTTGAAGTTTGAAATAATACAAAATCTTGTGGAGAGTCAATTGCCTGACGCTAACTCGGAAGAATTCCCTGGTTGCGGACATGGCTGGAATCTCCTTTTGGGGGATTCTCGCATAGTTTGACAATTCCCATTTAAAAGAGGTCTGGACATAAATCTCATGCGGCTTTGAGCAATGCCTTGATTTCCGGAATCACACTGGCACCCCTTCGCGGCGGACATTCATCAGGAACGGGATTTGTAATTTCTCGTATTGAGCCTTTGTGGCAAATGCCCGTGAAATCACAACATCGTTCTCCAGCGAAAGGGACGCGACCAATTCCGAACTGAGTCGAAGCATCTCGCTGTAGTTGAAATCATCCTTCAGCACAACCAGAATATCAATATCCGAATCCGCACGCGCGTCGCCGCGGGCGCGCGAGCCGTAGAGGATAATACTGTCCACGCTCTCCCCATAGATCCGAAGCAGTTCCTTCTTAAGTTTACTTAGCACTTTGCGGATATTGGCCGGCATGCGTTTGCTCCTGTCCTAATCATACACGATTTTTGGAAGATTTTTCTAAACACCTGACATGTCTCCGCAAAAGTGTTGCGATCGGTGATCCGCGTCCACGTGCGGGTTATGATTGTCAACGGCGCGGGTGAGACATGTCAGGTGTTTCACTCAACCCCGCAAACAAAAATCTCCCGTCTGAAGACGGGAGATTTCAATGGTCTATTTCGATTTCGCAAATCGGACTGAGTTTTCAGTAACAGTCACAAATCGGTTTTCCAACCTGTCCGCGTATTGTTCAAGCAATCGCCGATGATTTGGTGGCAAACAGAACGCAGGCGCGAATATCCTCAACTTTAAGCCCCTGATATTCCTTGATGATTTCTTCCATTGTCGCGCCGTGAGCGAGCAAATTCAGGATGAATTCAACCGTTAAGCGTGTGCCGTGAATGACGGGTTTACCCACCATCACTTTGGGGTTGACGGTAATCCGAGTAAGAAGTTCCAGATCAGTCATGGTTAATCTCCTGTCCCAATCATACACGATTTTCGGAAGATTTTCCCAAACACCTGACATGACTACCCGCGCCGCTGTTGACCGTGTCCCTCGCGTGTACGTGGGACTTCGAGCGCAAGACTTTCGCGGAGATATGTCAGGTGGGACTCGCGACCCCTCAACCGCGCCGCAACATTTAAAAATTCATGCTATACTCGCCTCACGATGAAGATATACCTCGATACCTGCTGTCTAAATCGCCCCTTTGATGATCAGCGCCAGCCTCGTGTCCGTTTGGAGTCTGAAGCCGTAACGCTGATATTGGAGAAAATCCACAAGCGCGAATTGGAATGGATTGGCAGTGATGTTCTCGTCTATGAACTTGGTCAAACCAAAGATGCGGAGCGCAGAGAACGATTAATGCTTTTGGCAGGACAATCAAACCATGTAGTTGAGACGACCGAAAAAATTTTAGATCGAGCAGAAAGAATAGAATCATCAGGTTTTGAGAGTTACGACGCAATTCATCTTGCGTCTGCCGAGCAGGCAAAAGTGGATATTTTTCTGACCACTGACGATAATCTGCTAAAGGTTGCAAATCGAAACAAACAATTATTCCCGTTCGTTGTGATCAATCCAGTGAAATGGCTGGAAGAGGTGTTGAAATGACAACTGAAACCCTTTCCCTTTATGAAATTCGTACCATTGGCTTTGAAGCCCTGCTTCGTGAACTTGGCCCCGCAGGCGCAATTCGTTTTATCCAGCAATACGAAACAGGCCGCGGCGATTACACGCGTGACCGCAAAAAACTCCTGCCGAAGAAATCCATCCGCGAAATTGGCGGGGAGATTATGAAGCAACGCCAGGCCAAAACAAAATGAGACAAAGCCCTCGTCAGTAGACGGGGGCTTTTTGTAAACATCGTGGAAACCTGACATGACTTATCCGCGCCGCTGTTGACCGTGTTCCTCGCGTGGACGTGGGACTCCGAACGCAAGACTTTCGCGGAGACATGTCAGGTGTTTCATCCAACCCCACAAACAAAAATCTCCTGTTGCGGGCAGAAGACTTTTCAAACGGTGTTCTGTAATTTGATTTGTATTACTTGATATTCGCGGCTTCCAACAATCTTGCCCAATCTCTATAAAAAAGTGCAATACGCGAAATATCGTCATCAGAGAGCAGGATACTGTGAGCCAGATTATTTCGAGCCATGTACACTTCATCCATCTTTACTTTGAACCATTCAACATTAACAATAACATCGCGAAACTCATTGCTGTTGGTAACGATAATTTCTTTTAGGTCGGCAAAGTTACAATACATTAAGTGATTATTCCCCCGTTTTTCACGATAAGGATACTTTTTCTCTTTATCTATGGTTCTCTGAACGGTTTTTTGAATAATTTGTGGAACAAGAGTATCCCACCAATCTGGTCTTATTGCAGAAAGAGTTTTTTCGATTAGGATGCGAATGGAATTTTCCAATACAACAACTTGTGGGAACGCCTCATCTCCAATCACAACTGCTTGTTGGATAAAACTACTTTGAACCAATGGATAAGAAACTATTATTTTCCGCCGCTTCGATTTCTTATTCTTTGATGATTTGATTTGCGGCAAAGTTGATACAGGTTTTATCTCTCTTGGAATCAGGGAACGAATTCTATCTAGTGATTCAAGAGATAAATATTTTGCTAAATCAACCCCTTCGATGTGGGCAATAATATAAGTCGCCTCTTCGGTGGTCATTGGGCCGTATTTGTCTTTAATACGTTGTGCCTTTTGACTTAACGCCTGGGGCGATACTTGAAGTTTAGATAATAATTCGCGCTTTACTTCGCGATTAACCACAGGTTATACCTCTTTTTGTTGCTTATCTTTCTTTTTCTTTTTGGCCTCTGCTAGTCGTACATTTACGGCATTGGCAGTGCTGTCGTAAATTGCTGCGATTTCTGCTGCGGTAAAACCAAGTCTGCGCAGTAGCGGCGCGCCTTCCGATAAAGTCATTTTTCCTACAGTTTGATAGGCCAATAATCTGAGAAGTGTATCTAATTTGCGGTTGATTTCATCTGAGTTTTTTTCGTTGCTCATTTCATGCCTCCTTCTTTAGCGTTTGAATCTTCTTTCTTCTTTTTCTTACCGCCAGTAGCGGTAAGAATCTGTCGGACGCGACTATCGCTTGTGTTGAGAATTTTGCTAATTTCGGGTGATGTTGCTCCAGATTTGGACGCATTCAAAATAAGCAAATTTCTAATTTCCATGAGGGTATCCATTAATTTCTTATATTGCTTCTCATCCATCTTTCTCTCCTTGTGATTCACTATACTATCGACTTCGCTGGTTGCGGAAGGTTTTTTGTTCATTGAATTATAGCATGGAGTAATTGCTTGCTTCCGTTCGAGATGGTTTCCAAAATTCTGCCTTTCCTCCCTTATAATTGCCCTCACCAATCGTCAATCCAAAATCTGAAATCGAAAATCCCATGACCCAACTAATCGAATGCATCCCCAACTTCTCCGAAGCGCGGCGACCCGAAATCATTGACCAGATCGCCGCCGCCATCCAATCGGTCAGCGACGTGAAACTGCTCGACCGTTCCTCCG
>CAYJLS010000032.1:0-30985 GCA_964371065.1 uncultured Anaerolineaceae bacterium
GTTATACAAAATCATGTCTGGCATGTGCGCCTCGCTCTCGACCAAGTATTGAATTACACCCAGAATGCTTTTTCCAGGTCAGTAAACTCTTCGACCGGCCCTTCGAACTTGTTGCGGCCCAGTTCCAGAACATAAACGTAATCTGCTATCTTCAACGCCTGGCGGATCTCCTGGTCCACCAGGACAAGTGTGATGCCCTCGTTGTCCCGCAGCCCGGCCAACATGCGATACACCTCTTCGGTCAACATCTTTGCCAGCCCGGCGGTTGGTTCATCTACCAGGATCACCTTGGGTTCAGTCATCAGGGTGCGTCCCAGTTCCACCATGCGTTGCTGCCCGCCGGACAGCGCGCCAGCCCTGGATTTGCGGCGGTCTTTCAGAACAGGGAAACGTTCGTAGTTTTCCTCGATTTTGCGCCGGATACGCTGCGGGTCATTCCTGAACGTCCACGCGCCGAGTTCCAGATTCTCCTCCACATTCATCCAGGGGAAGACGCTGGGCTGCTGTGTAACATACGAGAGTCCCATGCGGATGCGTTGGTGGGTCGGGATACCGGTCAGGTTCCGGCCATCCAGCGTCACTTCCCCTGAGGCCGGCGGCAGGAAACCGTAAATCGCTTTGAGCAAAGTGGATTTCCCCACGCCGTTAGCGCCGAGCACTGCCGTAATCTTGGCCTTGCGAGCGACCAAATTTACGCCCTGCAGAATGTGCAGGTCCTTGTAATAGCCGACATACATGTCATGCACTTCAAGCATGGCGGGAGATACTTCATTATGCTCACTTGTCGTGGTCATCGTGTTCCTCCTCACCAGATGGAATCTCCGTTTTTTCTTCACGGCCCAAATATGCCTCGATCACAACCGGGTCCGCGCGCACCTGCTGGGGCGGACCATCGGCAATCAATTGACCAAAGTTGAGTACCAACAGACGCTGGCTCAAAGAAAAGATCGTTTCCATTTCGTGGCTGATGATGATAAAGGCTTTGCCTTGCGCATGAACCGTGGTGATGAACCGGCAGATTGTGTCGCGTAGTTTTGGATGAACACCGGCAAAGGGTTCGTCGAGGATGATCAATTGGGGGTCGAGCATCAGCACGCGGCCCAGTTCAAGTAGTTTCTGTTGCCCGCCTGACAGACTGCGCGCGTATTCATTCGCTAGATGCTCGATGGTCAGGAAAGTCAACACTTCCATCGCCCGCTGGTGAAAATCACGCTGGCGCGCCGTTGGGTGCAGGGCCATGGCCGGCACCAACATGTTCTCGAGCACGGTCATGCGCCGAAAGGCGCGTGTGACTTGGAAAGTGCGGCCGATGCCGCGCCGGGCAATCTCGTAGGGGGGCAAACCGTCAATCCGCTGTTCGTTGAACCACACCTCGCCACGGCTGGGCTTGTGGACGCCATCCAGCACGTTGGTCAGCGTCGTTTTGCCTGCCCCGTTGGGGCCGATCAGCCCGATCAACTCGTTGCCGCGCACGCTGAAGGCCACGCCATTCAGCGCGTGCATACCGCCGAAACTCTTATGCACATCCCGCACCTCAAGCTGGATCATTTTGGCCTCCCTTATTTATCCGCTTGGCAACTGTCTCCTGGCGCACCCGCCGCAAGAATAACCGGTCAATAATTGGATAGAGCAGACCGTTCTGGGCGAACCGCAAGGTGAATATCAGCACCAGGCCGAAGGCCGCATAACGCCATGCCCCGAGTTCAATGTGTAAACCCAGAATATTGATCTCGCGCAGCAGTTCCAAAGCGATGCGACTGACGATTGCCCCGACAGCGGCTCCGAACAGACTCTCCATGCCTCCGATGACTGCCATGGCGACGATCAGCGACATCTGCAATAGTTCCATTGTATTTGGCGTGATGATACCCACTTGATGATAGAAGACTCCCCCGGCTAGCCCGACGATCATACTGGTAATTACGAAAACCAGGACTTTGTAGTGGACGACATTTACCCCCATCGCGGCCGCCGCATCTTCGTCCTCGCGCATGGCGCGGATAAACAGGCCAAAGCGCGAGTTAATCAGCCAATACATTAGCGCCATCGTGCCAAGTAGCAGCCCCAGTGTGATGTAATACTCGGCTTGGGCAGTGATGCCTGCATACAACGGGGCCAGTTCCAGCCCATTGCTACCTTCCGTGTATGTAAACTCAGTCAGCAGGAAAATACGCAGGATTTCTGAGAAGGCGATAGTGAACAATGCAAGGTAGGCGCCACGCAGGCGCAGGCACAGTAAACCAATTGTCAGGCCGACAATCCCTGCCAGCAATGTGCCAAGCAGGATGCCGGTCAGCGGGCTTGTTCCCAGGTCCCGGCCAAGCAATCCGCTGGCATAAGCGCCGATGGCCATCAAAGCCATGTGGGCGAACGAGAACTGTCCAGCCGTTCCGGCCAGCAGTGACCAACTGGAGGCTAGGATCGCATAGAAGAAGGCTCCCGTGATGACAGCCATTTGATAAGGGTACTGATTCAGGTAAAGGGGGGCAAATACTAGCAATGCAATAAGCGCACCTGTTGCCGCCCATTGGCGGTAGTTGAGGAGAATCATGTGTCCCTCCCGAACAACCCATTGGGACGCAGGAGCAACATGGCAGCGAAGATGATCAAACCAAAAGCCGTTTTATAGGCAGCTCCTTTGCTCGGATCTGGATAACAACCCGCGCCCAACGCCTCGACCAGTCCAATAATTAACCCGCCAAGGAACGCACCCGGTACTGATCCCATGCCTCCCAGGACGATAATGACAAATGATCTTACCGCCGCGGGGCCACCCACCCAGGGTACCCATGTGAAGACAGGGATCAAGGCCGCGCCGGCCATCCCGGCCAGCATCGTGCCGATGCCAAAGGAAAGGGTGTTCATAGTCAAGGGGTTGATCCCGACCACCGCCGCGGCCTGCTTATCCATACTCACCGCCCGCAACGCCTTGCCCAGCCAGGTACGGTGGAGGAGGTACAGCAGGGCTAAGGTCAACAGGATGCCGACGGCGCCTGCCACCAGCCGGTTGGGAAGAAGCGTCAATGCTCCGAGAGTCAAGACACGCGCCTGAGTGAAGACGGGCGCTTTCTGGGAAAACGGCCCAACGACAGCCAGTACCGTATATTCCAGGAAGAAGCCAAGGCCAAAGGTGATCAGGATTGCGTACTCACCCGCCCGCTCGATTTGTCCCTGGTGCATGGGGCGCAAGAACAAGCGCTCGAAGGCAAAGCCGATTAGCATGGTTGCCAGTCCGGCTACCGGTATGCCTACAATGGGATTGATATGCACAAATAGTTGCAGGAAGTAGTAAGAAACATATCCACCCAACATGTAGAACTGGCCATGAGCAAAAGAGACAACGCCCTGCACAGAGTAGATCAGCGTCAGGCCAATGGCTATCAATGCATAGATGAAACCGATGGTAAGACCATTGGCAACCTGATCGGCCACGTAACCGAAATTTGTAACGCAAAGGTTATTAGGATTCAGAAAAGCAAACAAGCCATACAATTCAACTGCCGCCAGAACGCCTGTGCCTCCGCTCCAATACCAACGCCTTAGATCGGGAGTGAAGTACCACAGCGGAACGAGTAGCAGAGGTCCCAGCGTGAGACCCGCCATACCACCAATAAATCGGGCTGGCGCGTCTTCCAACCCCTTACGACGGTAGAGGCGAGGGAGACCCCAGGTGCCAAGCATAGCCCAAGCTGGCCCGGCAAACAAAAACCAGATGACGATCACTGGATGGATATTCATAATACTACAGTCCTTATGAGGATTGCCTATCCAATCGTGAAATATGAGGCGTGAAGCATAGAACTACGCCTCACGCCTCATAAACACAAGTCAGACTTTATGGTTTCGTTCCAAAAGGAATGTACGATGTGCCTTTCGTCTGGTAGGCCAGCGGCCAGATGACAGCCGCGTCCTGCCATGCCTGGTTGGGCTCGAAGTACTGCATAAAGAGGATGGCCGGATCGGGCCACTGGTGCCACATATAAGCTGCCACACTGCCGTCAGTAGGGAGTGGATTCTTGCTGGTGTACTTGAACCAGTAACGTCCCTGAGCTAGAACGATGTCGGTTTCCTCCAACGCGGCAATGACAGCCTTGGACTCGGTCGTGCCAGCCCGCTTGATGGCGTCGGCGATAATCCAGACAGAATCGTAGGCCTCCAGCGCGTCGCTCGCCGGCTCAGTGTTGAACGCTTTCCTGTACTCCTCGGCTACATGCTTCGTGGTATCGTTGTACAAGCTGGGCGGTAGGCCAATGTACGAGAACACGTAGTAATTCCCATTGGGCACGCTATTCCAGAACTCGGGGGCCATGGCGTCCGTGCTGGCCGCGCCGATTGTCTTTTCCGAAGGAGCGAGTCCCAAGTCAACCATCTGCTGTTCAAGGTTGTAACTGGCCGCGCCGGTTATGGCCACGCGGATAACATCCGGGGCGGGGTCCATGGCCTGGATGCGGGCGAGGATGGGTTGAAAGTCCGTAGTGTTCGGTTCTACGAAGATCGTATCGAGAATTTTGATGCCGAGTTCTTCGTGGAACTTCTTGTCTGACGCGGCCTGCCCGGTGCCGTAGTCAGTGTTCTCGGCAATGAGTACCATGGTTTTGCTGCCCACCGCAGACAGCCATTCGGCTGAAGCGCGGCTGTTCATGGTAGAGGCCGGGGCGATGCGGAAGACTTCTGGATAGCCGGTCTCGGTGATCGCGTCTGACCAGGTTTCTGCGAATACAACCGGAATGCCATATTTGTGAGCCACCTCGAGCTCGGCCAGACCTACGGCGCTGTGGGCCTCGCCGACGATAGCCACAACCTTTTCATTATTTATTAAACGCTCAGCGACTGCCGTGCCGCGTTCCGGCAGCCCCTCAGTGTCGCCAAAGATCAACTCGACTTGCTTGCCCAGGATGCCACCTGCTGCGTTAATGTCTTTCACAGCCAGGTTCATGGTGTACTGCATGGCAATACCACCGACTACATAGCCTGGAGAGGAAAGCGGCCCGACGCCACCGATGCGGATGGTCTCTGCTTCCGCAGGCGGCTGAGGCGTTGCCGTAATGATAACGGGCACTTCCTTCGTGACTTCGACCGTTTGGGTCACAACTTGAGGCTGGCAGGCTGTCGAAATTAGGGCGAGGATGGTCAGTACAGGAAAGATGAAACGTGAAATGCGTAACATGATCTTCTCCTTTAGTTTTTTTGATTATCATAGTTATGTGGAATTTGAATATTTACGTGAATAATTTGATATCCGCCCTCCTTTCGCTGATTGCCGGAATATGTCGCCCACCAGAAGTTGGGATAGAAAATCGCCAGCGTGAAACCTCTGAGCCGTTTCTACCGATCGTGATAAACGGCCAAGGGTTCAGGTGTGGCTGGCTTACTTGAGATAGTTTATCCATTTTTAGAATAATGCCGCGCTTCACCCATTCGTATCTTCTTTCGTTAGTGTGGGCTGGCGCCTAGTGCAGATGAAATCTGGCGGGCGGTGTCAACGATTTTTGGAGCCATATTTGCCTCTATCTCCTGACGTGATAAGCGTCCGCCGGGAAAGGAGATATTAATTGCCGCGACCACTTTCCCCTCTGAATTCCTAATCGGTGCTGCTACAGAACGCAGACCAAATGCCAACTCTTCATCGTTGATGGCATATCCATTCTGTCGTACCCGGCATATTTCAGCTTCCAGGGCATCCAGACTGGCAATGGTGTTTGGGCTTTGCCTGAGGTACGGACCTTCACCCAATAGATCAAAGAGCTCCTTCCTTGAGAAATCAATGAGTTGGGCTTTTCCCATTGATGTGCAGTAAACCGGAGCGCGAGAGCCACGTTGAACATTGACGCCGATGATCCTCTGAGTTGCGTTTCGAGCGACATAAATGATATCCACGCCATCACGAATCGCCATGTTCGTTGTTTCGCCAGTTGCATCAGATAAGGATTTCAGGTAAGGCTGCGCAATTTGAGCTAATTCCAAACTGTTCAAAGCTGTGAAACCCAATTGAAGTACTTTCAAGCCGGGGCGGTAGCGGCGGGTCTCGGGGTCGCGTTCGAGATATCCCAGCAATTCCAGTGTAGATACCAACCGAAAAGCTGTGCTTTTGGTGAACTGGGTGGCTGTAACGATCTCGGTCAGATTCAGGGACGGTCTTTCAGTTGTAAAAAGTGAAAGAATTTCCAATCCGTGTGCGAGGGCTTCAATTTTGTAACGGGAGTTTGACATAGGTTGTTGAGGGTGTTAAGTTTTACTGAGCGATACTAAGTTTTACTAGACGAACTGATAATAGCATAATACAAAGCACACGTCAAGTGTTCATTCCGCCACAAACTAAACCTTGACAACGGGTTTAGTTTTAATTACAATAAACCTAAAGTTTAAGTTTATATTTAGGAGTAAAAATGACTGAACCAAAATACTACACCATCAGCGACACGCTGGCGCAATTGCAAGCCGAGTTCCCCGACCTCACCCTCAGCAGTCTGCGCTTCCTGGAAAAGGAAGGCCTGCTTCAACCCCAACGTACCCAGGGAGGTCATCGGCTCTACAGCGATGAGGATATCGCCCGCATCCGCCTGATCAAGCGCCTGCAATCCCAGCGCTATTACCCGCTGGAAACCATCCGCCACATGCTGGGCAAATTGAAGCAGGCAAAAAACACCGAAGCGGAGATGGCTTTCCTGGAATCGCTGTACACCCCACTCAGTTACGATCCCGATTTCAAGCCCCTCAGCCGCGAGCAACTGTCCGAGTGCGTCGGCCTCTCCCCCGCCGACATCGTCCGCATGGAGGAAATGGGGCTGCTCTTCCCTTATGCCAACGGCAATGGGCTTCGTTACGACGAGGATGACCTGAAAATGGCAGAGCTGGTCGCGCGGGAATTGAAACTGAATGCCGTTATAGATGATTTCGCGCCTCTGGGAGAGTCCATGCGCGCCCTCGTGCAGGAGGAATTCAACATGTTCCGAAAACTGGCTGGCAGTGACAATCCTCCCATCGAACGCGCCCAACAACTCAAGGAGACGGCTGACCTGGTTCACGCTCTGCTGCGAGCCAAACTCTACCGCAAGATGATCCAAAGCAAAAGCCAATAGATTCAAGGAGACGATGAATTCAGATGATACCGATGGATGATCGTTTAAATGGCAAGGTTTGCCTGGTCACCGGCGCGACTTCGGGTATTGGCGAAGTGACAGCCCGTGTATTGGCTCAAATGGGCGCGACGGTGATCGCGGTGGGGCGCGATCCGCAACGCGGTGCGGACACACTTCAACGCATCAGGTCAGCCGCCTCCAGTGCCCAGGTTGAATTCATGCTGGCGGATCTATCGTCGCAGGCGCAGATTCGTCAACTGGCCCAAGAGTTCAAAAGCAAGTATTCGCGCCTGGACGTACTGGTGAACAACGCTGGAGCATGGTTGACCAGGCACCAGGAAAGCGTGGACGGAATCGAGATGACTTTCGCTCTCAACCACCTGGGTTACTTTTTGCTGGCAAACTTGCTGCTCGATACACTCAAAACCAGCGCCCCTGCGCGCATTGTCAATGTTTCGTCTTATGGACACAAAGCGGGGCGTATGAATTTTGACGACCTGCAATTCCGGCAGAGGTATGACGGTATGCAAGCCTACCGACAGTCCAAGCTCGCGAATATACTGTTCACTTACGAGCTGGCACGACGGTTGGCGGGGACAGGCATCACAGTCAACGCCCTTAATCCGGGCTTGGTGGCGACCAATTTTGGCTTGAATAACTTTGGTCTTAACGACGGATGGTCGAAGAACCTGTTGAGGCGTGCATACGCCCTAGTGGCGATCAGCCCGGAACAGGGAGCGCAGACGGCCATTTATTTGGCAACCTCACAGGATGTGGAGGGCGTGACCGGCAAGTATTTCGTGAAGGAAAAAGAAGCCCAATCTTCGCCCGCTTCCCACGACCGCGCGGCGGCTGCGCGGCTGTGGCAGGTGAGCGAGGCACTGACAGGATTATGAACGAGGAGAATTGAAATGTTTACAGATCAAAAGGCGTATCCAATTCAACGAGACCGGACAGCTCCAAAAAATAGTTTGTGGTTGATGTCCGGTTTGATTCTCTGGGCAGTGACCGTATTCACGCTGACGAGAGTTTTCGAAAACCCTGCCGTTGCCCTGGGTGTCACGATGGTGTGGATTCTGTTTCCCCTGCTCTACGCCTTCATCGCAAGAGACGGGGCCGGCATCGGGCTGACGCGCGCGAACATGGGACGCGTAGTTGCAGAGACCTTGCTGGTGACCTTGATATATAGCCTGGTACGGAATGGGCTGATTATTTTCGTCCCCGCCAGTGTAGATTACATCGCCGCCAGCGCCATCCAGGTGGCTGATCTGCTAAAGCAAGGTCAATTTGGAAACATTGCTGGCCCGCCGGAACGACTGTTTCCCCTCATGCTCTTTTTTACCCTGCTGGCCGCCATTGGCAACGAGTTTTTCTATCGCGGCTTCCTGTTCACCCGCCTCAAGCGTCATACCAACTGGCTGGCGGCCTCCTTCAGCGCGGCAGTTCTTTTCGGCGTCTACCATTACTTCAATTCGGGCGTGAGTGGCGCGATCATGGGTGTGGTGGTCAGCCTGGTATCCGGCTGGCTAATGCACCGGCACAACAACATCGCCGCGCCGGTGCTGTTCCACTACTTGCAGTATGTGGCAAGTATCCTCGTGTTCTACTTCTTCGTGCTATGACAATCCCCAGTACCCTTCGCCATTCGATGGATTGAGAACCTGATGAATCGTCAAATGTCACTTGGATTGATCGGCTTGGGCATCTTCTTTGCCATGATCGCCATCCTGATGGACTCGAAAACGGCGCTCGCCAATCTGGCATTCATGGCTTTACTCTGCCTGGCGCGCCGCCCTCTGCGCCGAGTTGTGACCAGCCTCAAGTTGCCGCCGAGCCTTTCTCTGGTTGGCTTCGGGTTGTTTTTGGGGCTGGCAGAAGAGGCGCTGTGGTACTTCGGTCTCCTGCTTGAGGGCAAATCCCAGCCTTGGGTCAGTCTGGCCGACGACTTCATACACATGGGACCGGTTTATCTCCTCTTGTTCGCCGGCATAGCCCTGCTGTTGACTCGCTTCCCACTGACAGAGAAACAGTCGTTCCTGTATGGAGGCGCAATGGGCTACATCTTCTACTTTTTGATGGAAGGCAGCGCAATGGGCTTCCAGCCATTGTGGCTGTTGATTTTGTGGGAGATCAACAACTTTCTTTTGAACGGTTTTCTCCTGTGGCTGCCCATGCGCGTGACCGGACGGACTGTGGAAAACAACCGGAGGAGTTGGGCGGGTCATCTGGGTCTCACCCTGTTAATCCTGCTCATCGCTGTCGCCGCTGTTGCCCTGGTCAGCGGTGGACTGGCGTTGCTGGGATACCAGCCAATTCACTGGGGCATCTGAAAATCATAAACACCAAAAGGATCATAAGAATGAACGAACATACTAATCAACCCGTAGTCCTTATCACCGGCTGTTCAACCGGAATCGGGCGGTCAACTGCGCGGCTGTTGGCCGAAAAAGGCTGGCGCGTCTTTGCCTCTGCCCGGCGGTTGGAGACCGTCAACGATTTGGCAAGCGACCACATCACTCCAGTTCAACTGGACGTGACCGACGAAAAAAGCATGGCAGTGGCTGTGAAGCAAACCCTGGCTCAAGGCGGGCGCATAGACGCGCTGGTCAACAACGCTGGTTATGCACAGGCAGGCCCGATGGAAGAGCTCAGCATGGAGGAAGTCCGCCGCCAGTTCGAGACCAATACTTTCGGCGCGTTGCGGATGTCGCAACTCGTATTGCCAACCATGCGCGCCCAGGGTGCAGGGCGCATCGTTAACGTCAGCACGATGGGGGGGCGGGTTGTGATCCCGTTCATCGGTTCGTACAACGCCAGCAAATTCGCGTTGGAGGCGATGAGCGATGCCCTGCGGATGGAAACGCGTCCCTTCGGCGTGCGGGTGGTGCTGGTCGAGCCGGGTGGCGTGCGTACGAATTTCAACGCGGCGGCCAGTCAGTCTGGGCAACAGTACACTACAAATATGAGCTCGCCATACTACCGCTTCCTAGTTCCGTTCATGCGTTTCATCGGGCAGATCGAGGGAATGAGTTCATCGCCGGATGCGGTTGCCAAAATAATCCTCCGCGCGCTGACAACCAGGAATCCCCGCGCGCGCTATATCGCCACGCCGGACGCGCGCCTCATGCTTGCCGTCATGCTCCGCATGTCCGACGGGATGCGCGATGCGGTGTGGAGCAGTATGCTGGGGCTGAGAGAGGAACCAGGAATGTAGGCGCGTGAAGGACAGACAACTCAGCGGCCTTGAGACATTGTTGTTATCGCTGCCACTTTGCTTCTGCCATCCGTATTTGGGTCATCGCATCCTGATGTTCGGGGTGAATTCAATAGATTTCACAAGTGGTGAAGTATTGGTTCAGAATCCTGAGATGACTTTTCACACATTCTCGCGATTCGAATTAAAATAAGATGACATCGTATGGCCCGCTTTTATTCTCCCATAGTACGCACAAAAATCATCCCACCTCCGCGCAATCCACGGACACTGGCACGCCCGCGCGTCAGTCAGCTTTTGAAGCAGGCGCTGGAATACCGTCTTACGATATTGCAGGCGGAAGCGGGGTACGGGAAGAGTACAGCCCTGGCCGCTCTGGCGGGAGAGATCAAACCCATGATCTGGTATCAAGTAAATGAAGAAGACAACGACCCACTGGTGTTTCTTCTGCATGTATGTCATGCCATCCAGTACGCATTGCCGGAAATTACAGATCTGCCAATCACCCACCTGGAGGACTGGGATGGCACGCCAACCGGCGGCTGGTATCCAGATCAATGTCTAAGCGTAGCTGAGGCGGTTTGGGGTTCTACCATGGGAGCGGCCTTGGTCTGTGGCCGTGAGGCAGAATTAGGCAGCATCACCCCCGGTAAACTTGCCGACTTGGTTGTTCTAGATCGCGACATCTTCGAGATCGAGCCGATGGAGATTCCCCAGACCCAGGTGGTAATGACGGTTTTTGGCGGGCAAATCGTTTTCGAAGGTTAACACCAGCCATCAGGCCGCAACTTTCAGGGAATAGCTTCGTAATAAAGACAGGCACTCAGCCCAACAATATGAAGCGATACTCAGGGCGGTCACAAATTGCGCTTTTTTAGAAGGCAGAAAGCGCAATTTGTGACCGTGGGCATTATATATTGCCAAACTCAAATGCAAATGTGGGCAGGAGCAGGAGCACAAACAATGACTGAATCCCCCCAACCAATCACCAAAAAGGATCTATCCATCTCGACCGCCAAAGCCACTTTGTGGAGCGTAGTGTTTGGCATGCCATTGGCCTTCCTTCTGATGTACCTCTACACCTGGCGATGGAACACTGATCTGAATGTAAGTATCGAAGGGTCAGCAGATTTCTTGTATTTCATTCTCATCCTCGCTGCTATCATCATCCTGGGTTCCATCCTCCACGAACTCATTCATGGTTTCACTTGGGCATATTTTGGTCACAAGCCGCTCAGCGCGATCAAGTTTGGCTTTCAGTGGAAGACGTTGACCCCTTATGCCCATTGTCATGAGCCGATGGAAGTGCAGGCCTATCGCCTTGGGGGGGCCATGCCATTGCTGGTCATGGGCATCCTGCCAGCGTTGATCGGCATCTTCACAGGAAACGGCTGGATCATGTTCTTCGGCTTTCTCTTTACGATAGGAGCAGGCGGCGACGTGCTGGTCTTGTGGTTGATTCGAGGTGTGAGGTCGGGTCAACTCGTGGAAGATCATCCATCGCGAGTCGGGTGTACTCTCATCGAAACTCAAACAAAGGAATAATTCCAACCATGAAACTCGTCATCGAAAATCTGTCCAAGCAATACCAGCGCGAAGTTTGGGGATTGCGCGACTTCAGCCTCGAATTCGGTATTGGCATTCTCGGCCTGCTGGGACCGAACGGCGCGGGTAAGTCCACGTTCATGCGGATGCTCGCCACCATCACGAAGCCCACGGAAGGGACGATCCTATGGAACGACGTGGACATCGTCAAATCGCCCGATACCCTGCGTGACGTGCTGGGATATTTGCCGCAGGATTTCGGGGTATATCCCAATCTCAATGCAATCGAGTTCCTCGAGTACATGGCCGCCATCAAAGGGTTGAGCGCGCCCTCCGCGAAGAAACGGATTGACGAACTCCTGCAACTTGTCAATCTCAAGGACGCGGCAAAGCGTCCGCTGGGCGGCTATTCGGGCGGCATGAAGCAGCGCGTCGGTATCGCGCAGGCTTTGCTCAACGACCCGCAACTGCTCATCGTGGACGAACCGACTGTCGGCCTGGACCCCGAGGAGCGAGTCCGCTTCCGCAACCTGCTCTCCGATTTATCGGGCGAAAGGATCGTGATCTTATCCACGCATATTGTTTCGGATGTGGAAGCCACTGCCACGCGCATCGCGCTCGTGAGCAAAGGCAAACTCCTACGCGCGGCCGCGCCCGAAGACCTGCTCGAGGAACTCGAAGGCAAGGTCTGGGAATGGACCGTCCACAGCGACGACCTGCCCGCGCTGAAACAGAAGCACATCATCAGCGGGACAATCCGCCGAAGCGACGGGGTTCAGGTGCGCGTCGTAAGTGGGAGCAGTCCAGAAGTCCAGGCAGAGAACGTTTCGCCGAATCTCGAAGACGCGTATCTGTATTTCATCGGAGGCAAGTCATGAGCGTCGCGCGAGTCGTCTATCAGATTGCGCGCGCAGATTTTCTCGAGCGTGTGCGCCGTTATAGTTTTCTCGCCATGCTGATGTTGGTTGTGTTTCTTGGTTACCAAACCGCCATCGGCAACGTCACCCTGCAACTCGGCCAGTATCGCGGTGAATTTAATTCCGCATGGGTTGGCGCGATGATGTCCATTATCGCAACGTTCTTTATCGGCTGGTTCGGTTTTTATCTCGTCAAGGATTCCGTCGCGCGCGATAAAGAAACAGGCGTCGGACAGATCATGGCAACCACGCCGCTCACACGCCCGCTGTACACACTGGGTAAATGGGCAAGCAACTTCGCCGTATTGATGGCCATGGTCGCAGTGCTTGCCATGGCGGGCATTGTCATTCAACTGTTGCAGGGCGAAAACGCGCGCATCGAACTCATGCCATTTATCACGCCGTTCATTTTTATCGTCATGCCCGTCATGGCGCTGGTCGCCGCGTTTGCCGTGCTTTTCGAAACCATTCCATTTTTATCGGGCGGCTTCGGCAACATCGTTTATTTCTTCGCGTTTATCTTTGCCCTTCCGCTTGGCGAACAATTAAGCAAAACTTATCCCGCGCTCGATCCGCTCGGACTCGGACTCTTAATGGACAATATGGGCAAAGCCGCGCTGGCGGTCTACCCCGATTACAACGGCAGTTTCCTGCTCGGAAGCGACAGCCAAAAAGCGTTCGACACGTTCATCTGGTCAGGCGTGGATTGGCTGCCAGGCATCATTCTGGCACGCTTCGCATACATCGGCATTGCGATTCTTGTGACTTTACTTGCCGCGCTGTTCTTCGATAGATTCGATCCTTCGCACAGCAAGCCCAGGCGGATGAAGACCAGCGCATCCGACTCTGCGCCTGAACCTGCTCCCGTTTCACAAGCATTACCCGTCGTTCATCTGACTCCACTTAACGCAGCCTCGAACCGATTCAGTTTCTTTAACGTTTTCCTCGCTGAAATAAAACTTCTCCTCAAAGGACAGCGCTGGTGGTGGTACGCCATCTCCTTTATCCTGGTCGCCGCTCAATTGTTCAACGAACCCGAAGTCACCCGCGTCTTGCTTGTCATCACGTGGATATGGCCCGTTTTGATTCTGAGCGGACTGGGTTGCCGCGAATCCCGTTTCGATACGCGACAGATCGTCTTCTCCGCCCCACGCCCGCTGGGCAGGCAACTCCCCGCTGCATGGCTGTCCGCCCTTGTCATCACCGCGCTGATGGGATCGGGCGCATTCCTGCGTTTTCTTCTGGCGGGCGAATTCACCAGCCTGCTCGCATGGATAACAGGCGCGCTATTCATCCCATCGCTGGCGCTCGCTCTCGGCGTATTGACCGGCAACAGCAAAACCTTCGAGGTGGTTTATATCTCCTGGATGTATTTGGTCATCCAAGGAACAGTTCCGTTGGATTTCGTCGGCATGACCCCCGAAAGCCCGTGGGTTATCTACGCTCCGCTGGCGGTCTTCTTGTTAGGGTTTGCTCTCCTTGCGCGCCAGAGGCAACTGACAACCCAAAACGCCTCGAGATAAGAGCCAAGCAAACGAACCTTGACAAAACAAAAATTGCTTGTATAATACAAATATATTCAACTACAAATTTTCAAGGATTACTATCCATGAGTGTAGGCCCCCTAGATACCTTTGCCATCAATTTACAGCAACAAGTTTACCAACTCGTCAGAGCATACGAGCTTTGCGATCAGATGTGCATGGGGCAATACCGCGTGACGGCTTCCCAAGGCTATACAATACTAACCCTCCCGGAAAGCGAAAGCATGACGATGAACGCGTTGAGCGAAGCCATGGGACTAGCCAACAGCACGATGACGCGCATGATAGATCAACTGGTTGACAAAGGCTTTGTCCGCCGCGAGGCTGATAACGAGGACCGCCGTGTGGTGCGAGTTGGTCTCACCGCGCAAGGGCAGGAAACGCGGCGCAACCTGGAGCAGGCACAGCAATATTTTTTCGGATTGGTATTGACCGAAATTCCGCGGGAAGAGCAACATGGTATTCTCCAGGTTTTGGAGCGGGTCGTCGCGGCCATCGAAAAAGTGCGTAAGAGTGGTTGTCCTTGAGCGCGCGTCTGCGCTCTTTTTTTGCCAACATATTTAGCATATACAAATAATGCAATCTGCAAATAAAGGAGACAAAACCAATGGAACTTGATTTTCGCCGAAAGGAAACGCCGGTGGGTATTGTGATTATCGCCGGCAGTTGTTGTATCCCCGGCATGGCCCCCCTCGAAGAGCGCGCCCGCCAAGTAGTGGAGCAAGCCATCTCCAAAACTGGCGTGACCGCACAGGTGAAACTGTTGCCGGCCACTACCGCTTACATGGGTGGCGCGCCGAAAGAAGTGATTGTGCAACTCATCGGAAAATACAATCAGTCCGGCCAGATCGGATTACCAGCCATCCTGATCAACGGGAAAGCTATTTCGTTTGGCGTGCCAGAGGCCGGGCAAATCGAAATCGCACTTCTTCAAGCCGCAAATATGATTCAGGAGAAATTCAATGAATAACGAACTCATCAATCTAATGTCGCCCAATGGGGCAACCAAATATCTGTTCTTTGGCGGCAAAGGCGGCGTCGGCAAGACGACGCTCGCCACGGCGACCGCGGTGTGGTTCGCCGATCACGGTTACCGCACCACCATCGTCTCGACCGATCCCACCGTGAGTCTTTCGGCAATGTTCGACCAGCACATTGGCGGCGACGCGCGCGTACCTATTCGCCACGTATCCAACTTGTGTGGACTCAACATCAATCCGAATGATGCGAAAGGAGTCTTTCAGCGACGGCTCAACAGTATGATGGGACAGATGACTGGCACGTTCGGCAACGATGTTATCAGCACGCCCTGCGCGGAAGAGATGGCGACCTTCGACCAGTTCGTGACCTTTCTGGAAGAACCCGATAGCGACGTTATCGTTTTCGATACAGCACCCACCGGCAAATCTTTGCGCGAGCTTGCCATGCCGTTTGATTGGGCAGGATTCATGCAGAAGCAAATCCAAGAAGGTCAGAAGCTGGCGAGTCTGATGAGCATGGATGCGGGTTCCTTCGACGGCTTGGAACGCGACAAGCAGCGCTACGAGAATGCGCTCAACGTCCTGCGGAATCGTTCGACCACGATCTTCAACTTGGTGTTGCTGCCGGAGCGTTTGCCCATCGAAGAAACCCACAGCGCGATTACGGGTTTGGATCGGCTGGGTATTCCCGTTCAGTCGCTTGTGATCAACCAGTGCATTCTGCCGGAGGTGATCGAAGACAATCGCTTCTTGGCGGCAAGAGCCAATCTGCAAACCCGCTACCTGGGTGAAATCGAAAAACGTTTTGGCGATTTCGTCCGGACGCGCCTCCCGCTACTGGATCGCGATGTTTCGGATGTGTCTACCTTGCGCCAGGTTGGTGAGGTGCTCTATGGCGGATAGAAACGGTCGTCACAACTCGGAGCAGGTGCGCCAGCTCTATCGCCGCTTTGCCCGCGACTACGATACCTTCGATGCCTGGTGGAAACTGCCCACGCGCAAGGCGTACCTGGCTCTGAACCGCGCCTTTCAAGCGCATTTGTCTCCCAATGGACGCATCCTAGACCTGGGCTGTGGGACAGGTCTCAACGTGGAACGACTGTCGGCGTTGGGGTTGCCCTTTAGTTCGTACTTTGGAGTTGATTTCTCCGAGGAGATGTTGGCGAGAGCCAAAGCCAAGTTCGGTCACTTGGAGAAGGTTGATTTCAAACAGATGGATCTGTCGAAGGAACCTTTACCCGAAGGACCTTTCGATCTCGTTATTTCCACCTGGGTACTCGAACATCTTCCCGATCCGGTAAGCGTGGTGGAGAATGCCCAGCAGCGACTGGTGCCCGGCGGTCATCTGATTTTGCTGTTCATGGTTAAGCAGGGTTGGGTCAACCTCGTCGCACCTCTATTGAAATTGTTGAATGCCCATACTTCCTATGGAGTCGACGAAAACGCGTACCGCCGCTTTCCAGGGATGGTGTCGCTGGGTCGCTTTGCCGGCGGGACAGCGGCTCTGGCGATTCTAAGCAAGCCCGAGAAGTCAAGGGAGATGCAACATGCCTGAGAATGTAGCACAAATCAGTCGGGTCACAAGGTCGAAGCAAGTCGCCAAAGCCAGCTACGATAGGATTAGCGGCTGGTACGATGTGTTGGTTGGGTGGGGCGAGAAAAAATATCGAGACGTTGGCTTGGACAAGTTGCACATCGCGGCAGGCGAGCAGGTTCTCGAAATCGGCTTTGGTACCGGGCATTGTACCCTCGCCCTGGCTCGATCCGTCGGCGGCGCGGGCAAAGTCTATGGGTTGGACCTCTCGGAGGGCATGCGCAATATCACCCAGTCAAGGGTAGAGCAAGCCAGGTTGGCTGAGCGCGTGGAGTTGAAACTCGGCGACGCTGCGCATCTTCCCTTCGAAGCTAATTCTTTCGATGCGGTTTTTACGAGTTTCACTCTGGAGCTTTTCGATACGCCGGAAATCCCAGTCGTTTTACAACAATGTCGAAACGTCCTTCGGAGCGGAGGACGGATTGGGGTGGTCGCCATGTCCAAAGAGGGCAAGGACAGCACGGCGCGGAAACTCTACGAGTGGGGGCACGCAAGATTACCCAACTACATTGACTGCCGCCCGATCTATGTTGGCAGGGTGTTGGAAGAGGCGGGCTTTCAAGTCGTGGATAAGACAACCATGCCGTATTGGGGATTGCCCGTGGAAATCGTCGTGGCGCAAAAACCGTGAGAAAAATTTCCGGGATGACTAATTTTCCCTCTTCATCCAAACCGTCGAACCGCCGATTACTGGCTGTCTTTGCTCATCCAGACGATGAATCGTTTGGACCGGGTGGAACCCTGGCGCTTTACGCTCGGCGCGGAGTCGATGTTCATCTGATCTGCGCCACCCGCGGTGAAGTGGGCGACGCGCCGGCGGACCTCAACGGCTTTGCTTCCATCGGTGAGATGCGCGAGGACGAATTGCGCCGCGCCGCTTCGGTGCTGGGTTTGAAAGCCGTTCACTTTCTCGGATACCGCGACTCGGGCATGCCCGGCTCGCCGGATAATCATCACCCACAGGCTCTGGCAACGGCTTCATTGAACGAGGTTGCACAGCAAATGGCTGGCTATATCCGGGAGATTCGTCCGCAGGTCGTCATCACATTCGACCCGATTGGAGGCTATCGCCACCCAGATCATATCGCCATCCACCGGGCAACCGTGGAAGCCTTCCGCATGGCGGGAGACCCCAGTTGGGACATCAATGGCTTGCCACCCTATTCTCCCCAAAAACTGTATTACTCCACATTCTCCCGCCGCTTCTTACGCGGGGTAGTGCGCCTCTTGCCGTTGCTGGGACAGGATCCGCATCGTTTTGGTAAGAACAAGGATATTGACCTGGCCTCGCTGGTGGAGAGCGATTTTCCCATCCACGCAACGATTTCGATTCGCGAGGTATTACGGCTGAAAGAACAAGCCTCCGCCTGTCATGCCAGCCAGGGTGGCGGTTTCAGCGGACCGGTGAGATGGCTACAAGGCTGGCTTGGCAGAAATGATACGTTTATGCGTGCGATCCCGGCCGCGCCTCCTCCGCATATGGAACGGGATTTATTCGAAGGAATAGAACGTTGACCAACTTCTGAAATTACATTACCGAAAAAGGAGAATTCAAAATGATCATCTCTGGTGAAGACGTACTTGAAATGAGCGGCGTCGAAACCCTGCACCCCGGCGGCTTTGACTTGAGCAAACGCATCGGTGAAGTGGTGAATTTCACCCCTTCCACCTATGTGTTGGATGTTTCATCCGGCAAAGGTGTGTTCGCCTGCCTGTATGCCCAGGAATTTGGTTCTCGAATTACCGGGCTTGAATTCAGCCCACACTTTGTTGATCTTGCCAGAAAAAGAGCGCAGGATGAAGGTGTCGCTGATAAAGTCGAATTCAAGATCGGCGATTCCAGGAAACTGCCTTTTCAGGACAACGAGTTCGATGTGGTTGTCAACGAATGCGCCGTCGGGCTGACCGCCATCAACGCACCGCAACGTGTGCTGGATGAAATGGCGCGGGTGACCAAACCCGGCGGCACGCTTGTGATCCACGAAAGCACATGGCTCAAGAATTTATCCGCAGAGGAAAGACGGGAGGCGTCCTTGTGTTTGGGGACAACGCCGTATAGCGTGGATGAATGGAAGCAGATGCTTGTCAAAGCCGGGGCGGTTCCAAAGATGGTTGAAGATTGGTCGGGAATGGAGAACGCGTTGAAGATCAGACCCGGTCTCAAATGGGGCCCCAATAGCACCCCCGCCGATATTTTCACCACGCGGGAAAAACTCAACTTGATCCCCCGTTTGCTCTCGAAATATGGAATTGGCCCAGTGCTGGAGCTTATCCGCAGCCAAAAGCAACTCAGCCGATATCTGACGGATGGCTACGCGGGGTATGCGTTGATCGTCTCTGCGAAAGAATAAAAAGCCAGGTCAATCGCTTCGTCCGAAAAATAGGCGGCGCGCCCTCGCATGTGACCGGGCGCACCGTCTGTTCTTTTTAATGATGGGCGAAACCACGGCAATCGCAATTATAGTGGTTAAGAAAAATATTTTGAAAAGCTATGCTGCCAGAGGAACAGCCAAGTTCTTGGTGTAGACACCCATCAGGCGCAGGATTTCATCGGCTTGGGATGCCAAAACCTTCAAGGCTTCCTCAACGGACTGGATCAGTTTGACAAATTCTGCGAAATAGCGATTATGAGTGGCTTTGGTCTTGACCTTCTTCCACAAGTACTCGATTGGATTGTAATCCGGCGAGTAAGACGGCAATTGATACACAATCAGACGCTCTTTGTGTTGTTCAAAGAACTGACGTGTGGCTTTGCTGGTGTGATATCGAGCGCCATCCTGGATCAGGATGATCTTGCCGGAGACCTGAGAAAGCAAATGCAGGAGAAACGCTTGATAACTTTCACTTTGAAAGCGGGCCTCCGTTCCTTGATATACCAAATGACCGCTGAAAAACTCAATCGCACCAAAGACCTTGTAGCCTTTCCGCAAGCCAGTGGTCTTGATGTGGGGCTGTTGTCCCCTGCGAGCCCAGGTGTAGGACAAGGAGCCCCACAAGGCAAAACTGGCCTCATCGCCAAAGTACACCGGTGCGCCCAGTTGTTGGGCTTGCCTCAAAATCTTGGGAAACTCCTTCTTCATCCAGTGTCGCCGAGCTTCCTCGTCCAAGTGATCCGACACAAAACAAGCTTTCTGGAACGAGAAACCCAAGTTGCGTAACAATTCGCACACGTAAAAACGGTTATACAACACATGAAACTTCCGATAAATCAAATCCTGTATCAGCAAACTCGTCCAGCAACCGGTCGGATACCCGCATGCTTCAGGCCCATCTTCAATCCATTTCGACAACTTTCGCTTTTGCGACTTGGTCAAACGCGGCGGGCGTCCAGGCGCTTTGCAGTATTCCAAACTATCCCAACGATAGGCAAGAAAATCGTTCAGCCAGTTGTAGACCGTTTGTTGCGATACATTCCATACCGACAAGATCATTTCCAATGCAATTCGGTTGCTAATCATGAGCAATACCGACAGACGTCGCACGGCACGCTCGTCACCGCACGCGTACGCCTTCTCCAATTCCTGCTGCAATCGCTTGACATGCGACTTGGAAAAAGTTATTCTTATCATGGGATGTCTCCTTTTGCCTCGGATTGTCAGTCTTTGGCTCAAGGATAAGACGTCCCTCTCTGTTTTCAAAGTGCAAAATTCCAATTCTTTTTCTTAAGGTCTATAGTTTATTTTTGCAAGAGGTCAATTCTCTGATTTGTCAAACTGAATTAGCAAAGCGCTGAAACAATGTTATAATATTTTCGGTTCTTTCGGAAAAGAAAAAATGACTGACCTAACCAGACGCCAGCAGGAAGTGTTGAACAAATTTTTGGATCTCTACCATGAAGGCGGAGAACCGGTCCATTATGGCATGTTGGCTGAACACCTTGGCGTGGGGCGGGTAAGCGCCTATGAAATGCTGCGACTATTGGAAAAGCATGGTCTGGTTGAGGCGGAATATCAGCGGCCTGAGGAAACGAGCGGGCCGGGCCGTTCAACGGTGGTTTTTCGCCCAACCCTCTCAGCTACAAGACGATTGAGGCTGCTTGCCGGAAAAGATTTTCGCGGCCAGGAAGAATGGGAACAGGTCAAAACGCGCATTCTACAACAACTCCAGAATTCCCAGAATAAAGATCACGAAGCGCTTCTGGACGAGCTACTCGAATACGTTCCCGATCAACCGGTATCTCTTTCTCATCTTGCAGAGATTGCAACGGCGATCTTGATTAACTTGAACTTTCTGGAAGCAAAAGAGGAAGTAGCAAATGTGCAAAGCGCCCTATCGAAAAAAGAATTGCCTGGGATTGCAGGCCTGAGTGCGCTGATGGGTTTGGGCATCAATTTTGCCATTTCCAAGCGACTGTATTACCGTTTGGGTAATTTATTGTTGAGCAGAGCCAGCCAGATTCTGTCAGCAATAACTGCACTTAACTCTGAAAGATTGAACCGCCTGGGAGAGTTGCTTCGCGAGGTGGCGCGCTCCTATAATATGTAGGGTCGCTCGTTTTTTTTTGCCTAATTTTTTCGGTTTATTCGGAATTTTAACAGGCGACTGTTGCGCAGATGTACAGCTTGATACAAATCATCGAATCTGGAGGTAGGATTTGAAAATCCGCTATCTTGGTCATTCCTGCGTTGAAATTATCGGTAAGCACCATATTTTGATTGACCCCGACTTTACCCGCAATCCGGATCCGGGTGTGGAGTACATCTGCATTACCCATGCGCACAAAGACCACATTGGTCGTGCGGCTGACGTGTCGGAGGGTATCGTTCTCGCCGCGGCGGATGTCTGTGAAATCGCGGCCAGCCTCGGGGTCCCGCGTGAACGCCTGCGCCCCGTTGTACCGGACGAGCAAGTTGCCAACATCCAAATCCTACCGGGTTATAGCCGCGTCAACGATCCGATCTACACCTTTTTCTCCCTCCTTTTTCGATGGCGGTTCCCCGACCCAGGCGGTACGCCTCTTTCCTTCCTTGTGCAGGATGAAGCAGATTTGTTGCATATTGGCGATGCCCATGAAGCGCGGCTCCCTACCTGCCCCGATATTCTTTGCCTGCCCTGGCGCACCATGCCTCTTGGCTCCAAACACTATGAAGATGCTTTGATTCAAATGGCCTCCCGCTTTGCTGCGCCCTACATCCTGCCCATTCATCACGATCTGCCCGGAAGCAAAGCCGACCCGCGCCAGATCACGCGGCGTGTTCTTGCAACTGTCCTTGATGGGCAGGAATGGTACGGTTTCCACGAAAAGAAAATGGAGGGTGAGTCATCCAGCGGCGGCCTATCCCACCACCATCCCGAGACGCAAGCATTCGGTCTTCCTGTTCGACGGAATGAGCGCGACTCGCAAACATCCAAAACTTGTTGATCGGCAATGTGCGTGGCATCGGTTGGCGCGCCCGTTGCAAAAAATAACCCCATTTCACCAAAGGAGAAACGAACATGAAAAAGCAAAAAGTCGCGGTTGTTACCGATGGGGCTAGTTCTCTGACCCCCGCCATGGGGAAAGACTACGGCCTGCATGTTGTACCCGTCCATGTGACATTCAATGAACAGACTTATCAGTCCGGCGTAAATCTGGATGCGGCAGAATTCTACCGTCTGCTGCGCTCCAACAAAAAATTACCCACCACCGCCCAACCCACCGCCCAGGATTTTGTAGACTTGTATACCAAGCTGGCAGAAGATGTGGATGAAATCGTGACAGTGGTTGTCTCCCATCACATGAGCGCCACGCTTCAGTCCGCGCTGATGGCACAGGAGCAGTTTAAGACCGTTCCCGTGCATGTGAGTGATTCCGAGTCGGTCTCGCTTGGGTTGGGGATGGTGGCAATTGCCGCGGCCCGCGCAGCCGCGCAGGGTCAAGACGCGCAACAGGTTATCCGGTTGGTGGAGCGCATCAAGCAGTCCATGAACGTGATGTTCACTGTAGAAACGCTTGAATACTTGCAAAAGGGCGGCCGCATCGGCGGCGCGACGGCTTTCCTGGGTTCGGCATTGAGCATCAAACCCATTCTCCATGTTAAAGATGGACGCATCGAGCCGCTGGAACGCGTGCGCACACGCAAGCGCGCGGTTGCCCGTCTGCTGGAATTGGCGGAAGAGAAGGTTGGTAAATCTGAAACACATTTCGCCGTTCTGCATTGCGAGGCGGACGCGGAAGCGCGTGAACTTGGAGAACAGGTCAAAGCAAAATTCAATTGCGCCGAACTGGTAATCGCCGAAGCCGGACCGGTCATCGGCACACACGCCGGACCGGGAACCCTGGGGTTAAGCTTTTACCCTGTGCCAGGAGTGTGATGGCGAAGGCCTCACGAATCCAGAACGCGACAAAATTGCTTACAAAGAGCCGGGCTCGCGCGCGAGGCTTTCGCTGGTCTCATCCATCTTGCGCCTGCGGCTGACGCACCTCGGTCACGCGCATATCTGAGTTGCTGACCACGTTACCGCGCCCGCGCCGACTTGACGCGGACGCGGATGTCCGCGCTGGATTTCCCGAGGCGGTCACTGGTCGGTTTTTCGTAATCCACGCGCGGGGCTTCGATGCGCCAAAAACTGGTCGGGACGGTTTCCTCGCACATTCCCGCGAATCGCAATAAAATAAGGCTGGATTTCCGATGGCGCAACCCTACACTTCCGTGTTACGCACAAAGATCATTCCTCCTCCGCGCAACGCACGGACCTTGCCGCGCCCGCGCGTCAGCCAGGTTCTAAAGCAGGCGCTCGAATATCGGCTGACCATCTTGCAAGCCGAGGCGGGTTATGGCAAAAGCACTGCATTGGCCGAGCTGGCAGGAGAGGTCAAGCCACTGATCTGGTACCAGGTCAACGAGGAGGATAACGATCCGCTGGTCTTTCTCCTGCATCTGTGCCACGCAATTCAATACGCCTTGCCCGAAATCGCAGACTTGCCGACCGCGTTCCTGAAGGGTTGGGACGGCACGCAGGGTCCGCTTCCGTGGCGCGGCGTGGTGGATCAGATCATCAACGTTTTATCCTATTCGCTCTCGGCCCCAGCGCTTCTCATTTTGGATGATGCGCACGTTGTGGCGGATGTGGGGGAAGTTGCCCACATCCTGGACCGCTTGATCGGGCTGGCCCCAGCTCATCTGCACGTGCTTCTTTCCGGCAGGCCTGCGATCACATTGCCCACCCTGGCGCGCTGGCGCGCACAGGGTGAGTATCTTGGATTGGATCAGTCCATCCTTACTTTCACGAAAACCGAAATCTCTTCCTTGTTTGCCCTGCACTATGGCCTCGAACTCACCGCCGAAGAAGCCGAATCTTTGCTGACCTACACCGAAGGTTGGGCGATTGCCTTGCAGTTGATCTGGCAAAGCCTTCGCAGTCAATCTGCCTCACCACGTCAAAAAGAGACGAGCGGGAATGCGACGTTTGAATTTCCCCTGCGCTGGCAGGCTGACTCACTGGAAGCGTTATTTCAAATGCTCGCCCGCGAAGTATTCGAGCGACAGCCCCAGGACGTGCGCGATTTCCTGCTGGTCACCTCCACCTTGCGCGACCTTCTCCCGGAAGCCTGCGACGCGTTACGAAAAGCAGTGGGCGATCCCACCGGCGATTCGGCCTCCATGCTCGCGTACCTTCGACGCCAGGACCTCTTTGTTGTGGAGACTGCCGAGGGGCCGCTCCGTTATCATCACATCTTTCATAATTTTCTGCGCCAGCAATCCTCGAACGAACAGCGCACAAAATGGAATCAAATCGCCGCAGAATATTTCATCTCCGGTAAGAAACATGAAACCGCCATCTATCACCTGCTCGAGGCGCAGGCCTGGGATGACGTGGCCGAGCTGTTGGACATCTATGCCCCGACGCTTCTTTCCACGGGGCGGTTGGATACGCTTGCGACGTACATCGCTTCATTGCCGCCCTCGAGCCTGCATCAACATCCCATGCTTGTTTTCACGCTGGGAGAGTTGGCGCGTTTACACAGCCGCTTCGACGAGGCGCAGGGCTGGTATAAGCAGGCCGAGACAACCTGGCGTTCGCGCGGACAGCAGGATGGCGTGGCCCGCGCTCTGCGCGGTCAGGCACGCGTCTATCTCGACACGGTCAACCCATCTCAGGCCGAACGCCTGCTCGAAGAAGCGATCCGACTCAGCGATGGCTTTGAAGACCGCGAGGCGCAAGTCCGTCTTTACGAATTGCTGGCCGAGAATAAACTGAATTCAGGCCGCGTGGACGAGGCCGAACGTCTGCGCCAGCGCGCCGAGCATTTGCATTCCGAAGGCCCGTCCAACGACCAGTTATGGTTCCGCGTTTTGTTGCGGACCGGCCGCCTCGAAGAAGCCCGCCGCGGATTGGAAGAACTGGCTGAAACCGAAAAACGCAATCCAGTCCAAACCCCGCGCGCACATCGCGAAACTTTGTTGCTGCTCTCGCTCATCTACTCGTTGATGGGCATGAGCAAACATGCTTATCAGGCCGCGCTGGAGGGGACTCGCCGAGGCGATGAATTGAAGTCTCCGTTTGTGACTGCCGTTGGTCACATGCGCCAGGGGCATTCCCTCAATGTCTCTGCGAACATCCATAACGAGAACTTTGTGCGCGCGCTCGATGAATTTGAAAAAAGCGTGAAGATCAGCCGTACCCTCGATGTGCCGCGCCTGCTCGTCGAAGCGGACTGGGGTCTCTGCCGAACGTATGGGTATCAGGGCGATCTGCACCGCGCACAGGCTTGCGCGCAGGAAGCGGTTGAAATCGCCACGCAGGCAGGCGATGAGTGGATCGCTTCCCTCACGCGCCTGACGATGGGAGCCAGTCTCGTGCTGGCGGCGCGTTACGAAGCCGCGGAAGACTGGCTCAACCGCGCCATAGCAGGTTTTCAGGAATGCAGTGATCCTTTTGGGCGGAGCGCCGCGCGTCTGTGGCTGGCCTTTGGTTACTTCAAGCAGAAACAATTCGGACGCCTCGCGCAGGTCTTGCCTGAGATATTGGCAGCCTGCCAACAGAACGGATATTACTTCCTCTTCACTCGTCCGTCCTTGCTGGGTGTTTCCGATGAACGCATCCTCGTCCCTCTGCTGTTGTACGCCCGCGCGCAGGGATGGGAGACGGCGTACGTTGACCGCCTGCTGGAGAGGATGAACCTCACGGGTGTGACGATCCATCCCGGGTTTAGACTCCGCGTCCAAACGCTGGGCAGTTTTCAGGTCTGGAGGGGAAGCGAGGCCATTCCGTCCAATGGCTGGCGGCGCGAGTCGGCGCGTCAGCTTTTTCAGTTACTGCTAACCTATCGTCACTCTCCGCTCGACCGCGACCAGATCTGCGAATACCTGTGGCCCGAAGCGGACCCAGCCATTGCCCAGCGCAATTTCAAGATCGGGCTGAATACTTTGTATCAGGTCCTGGAGCCTGAACGCGATCCCGGCAGTGAATCGGCTTTTATCCTGCGGGAAGGCACCACCTATTCCATCCGTCCGAACACCGATCTTTGGCTGGACGCGGATCAATTCGTGAATGCCGTGCGCCAGGCCAGGAAGTCTGATGTCCATTGGCTTCAGCAGGCGGTTGATTCTTATCGCGGTGAGTTTTTGCCCGATGCGCTCTACGAGATCTGGGCGGCGGAGGAACGCGAACGCCTCTCGACGATGTTCCTCGAAACTGCCGACCGCCTCTCCGACCTGCGCATCCAAAACGGGAAATTCACCGAAGCCATTGGCCTGTGCCAGCGCGTGCTCGCGCAGGATAAATGCTGGGAACGCGCCTACCGTCACTTGATGCTGGCCTATGACCAGCTCGGTGACCGCGGCCAGATAGGGCGGACTTATCAACGCTGTGTCCAATCCCTGCGCGAAGAACTGGATGTTTCTCCCTCCCCTGAAACGCAGGAACTCTACGAAAAGCTGACCAATACGTAGGGGAGGCCCAGCCCCGCCTTTTTTTGTAACTGCCTTGTGACTGCCTTCTGTTATCTTGTTGGCAATGGAAGCCAGCGTCCCCCCCACCATTTCATCGTTTGTGATTCGATTTGTGATTGAGAGTGTATCCGCCGCGGGTGAAGTCCAGCCTGTTTACCGCGGCGCGATCCGCCACATCCAAAGTGCGGAAGAGATCAACTTCAACGAGTGGAAGGAAGCCGTTGAATTTGTGCGCCGTTTTGTCCCACTTGAAGAATTAAGGACTCCAAAGCGATGCCCTGAACTTGTCGAAGGGTCTCCTGACTTTGGAACAGCGCAATAACAAGCCAACGTCTGGTGACGTTGGCCTCCCATCACAGAAGGTACCATGACCCGCAACGTACAAATTCTATCCACAGGAAGTTATGTACCGGAACGAGTTGTCACCAACGCCGAAGTGGACGCGCTGATGGGCGAATCCACCGGCGAGTGGCTGCTTGCCAATGTCGGCATTCGCGAACGGCGCTGGATGTCGCCCAAGCAGACAACCTCCGACCTGATCGTGGAAGCCGCCAAAAAAGCCCTCGTTCGCGCTGGACTTTCAGCTGGTGACCTCGACCTGATCATCGTTTCCACCGACACGCCCGATTATTTATCTCCGAGCACTTCCGTTGTCGTGCAATACAAACTCGGCGCGGACAGGGCTGGCTGTTACGATGTCAACTCCGCGTGTGCGGGCTGGGTCACCGCCGTGGATCAGGGTGCGCGCTACCTAATGACCGAGCCGACGATGAAATATATTCTCGTCGCGGGCGGATACGGCATGAGCCGCTTCCTTGATTTCAAAGACAAAAAGACTGCCAACCTGTTCGCGGATGGTGCAGGGGCGGTCGTTTTGGGTGTGGGTGATGAACAGGGTTTCCTCGGTAGCAATTTGCTGGCGGTCGGTTCGTTCCACGACGCGCTCGGAATTTACACGGGCGGAACCTACCGTCCATGCACGGCGGAGAACATGGCGCAGTTCGGCGCTCCGAAGGTGGAATTCGTCAAAAAATTCCCCAAGACCTTCAACACTGAATACTGGCCGAAACTTATGCAAGGTGCTCTCGACAAAGCGGGACTGACGTTTGATGATGTCAATCACTACTACTTCACCCAATTAAATCTCCGCACCATCGAAGCGATGATGGACTTGCTCAAGCAACCCATCGAAAAGACGCACTGGGTCATGGATAAGTGGGGCTACACCGGCTCGCCGTGCGTGGTCATGGCGCTCGATGACGCGATTGCGCAAGGCAAAGGTCCCAAACCCGGCGATGTGATCCTCTTCTGTGCCAGTGGCGGCGGGATCACGATGGCCTCTTCGGTGTGGAAGTGGACGGCGAAATAATGAAGAAAGGAGAAAGAGGAAAGATGGAGAAGAATATTCTTTCTTCTTTCCTCTTTCTTGCATAAAGGAAAAGCGATGTATATAGGTGACTATCTTGCACGGCGCGAATTGTATTCACCCGATAAACTCGCATTCATTGACGCGGGCAAATCTCCCGAATGGCGATTAACTTTCCGTGATGCGAATCGCCGCGCAAACAAACTGGCGAACTGGTTGAAATCGCAGGGCGTCCAAAAAGGTGACCGCGTCGCCATCCTTGCCCGCGATGGCTACGAACATCTTGACGTTTTCTTTGCCTGCTCGAAACTCGGCGCGATCCACACCGCGCTCAACTGGCGTCTGCACTGGCAGGAACTTCTCGAAATCTTCCGTTACACAAATCCCAAAATCCTGATTTATTCCGACGACTTCAAAGACAATGTTGCCAATCTACTTACCAATTACCACTTACCAATTTTGCACCTTGACGGAAACGGGATTGAGGGCAGCCTGCCCTTTGAATCCACCCTCCAATCCGCCTCAGACTCCGCCGTGACCTGTCCCAGCCTCGAGGCAGAGGACATCGCCGCCTTGATATTTACCGGCGGAACGACAGGCCTTCCGAAAGCCGCGGAAGTGTCCCACCGCATGATCGCGTGGAATACGCTCAACACCGTCATCCATGATGTAACGCATAACGATGTCTATCTCAACGTCTTCCCGATGTTCCATACGGGAGGACTTTTCGTTTACACCCTGCCGCAGGTCATCTTTGGTGGGACAACGATCTTCATCCGTCAATTTGAGCCGGCGCAGGTGTTAACTTTGCTCGAGCGCGAACACGTCACCATCTTCGCTGCCGTGCCGACGATGTATCAAATGTTGACGACAGCATCCAATTGGGATTCAGCAAATTTATCATCGTTGCGGTTTTGCACATCCGGCGGCGCACCGTTGCCAGTGCCATTGGTCGAGAAGTACACAAAAGAGAAGAACATCCGCTTCAAGCAGGGATTTGGCATGACCGAGTTTGGTCCCGGCATATTTGCGCTCGCCCCGGAAGATGCCATTCGCAAGGCAGGCTCGATCGGTAGGCCAAACTTCTTCGTGGACGCGCAAATCGTCAATGACGGGAACAGCTTCCTCGGTCCGAATGAAGCGGGGGAGTTGGTCCTCAAAGGGCCATCGTATTGTTCGGGCTATTTCAATAATCCAGAGGCAACTGAAGCTGCTGTTGATGAGCGTGGTTACTTCCACACTGGCGATGTCGCTTATTTTGATGAAGAAGGCTATTTCTTCATCGTTGACCGCAAAAAGGATATGTTTATCAGCGGCGGCGAGAACGTGTATCCTGCTGAGATCGAAAAGGTTTTGTATCAGCATCCTGCCGTTCATATGTGTGCCGTGATCGGATTGCCCGATCCGAAATGGGGCGAGGTCGGGAAGGCATGTGTGGTGCTCAAGCCTGGTCAATCGGTAACGGAAGAAGAACTATTGAAGTTTATGACAGAACGTTTGGCAAAATACAAAGTCCCAAAGTCTGTAGCGATCTTGGAAGTCCTGCCTATTTCCGCGGCGGGGAAGATTCTCAAGCGCGAACTGCGCGAGCAAATGATCGAAAAGGAGTGACCATGTTGACACGTTTTTTTGACTTGCTGCGCGGCAAAAAGCAGGAACAGGATTCTCCCAAGGAGGAAGCCAAAGGTGAGGATATTCGCATTGGTGTGCTTGCCAGTCAATCAGGGCCTTTGGCTTATTCATCGTTTACCGCGGTGCGGGGATTTCAAATGGGACTTGAATATGCTACCAGAGGCACATGGCAGGTTGCCGGGCATAAGATCCGCCTGATCATTGATGATGATGCCGGCGATCCCAAAATCGCGTTGGAGAAAGCCCAGAAATTGTTAGAAGTCGAACAGGCCCATATTCTATGTGGATGTGGCTCCAGCGCAGTGGCTGTCAAGATTGCCCATGACTACCCTGACTTGAATCGTATTTTCATGGTGGCAGTTGCAGCCACAGATGTATTAACGGGCGAATGGCTTAATCGCCATGTATTCCGTACTGCATCTTCCACGTCCCAGGATGCGATGGCCGGCGGTAAATATCTGATGGAGCATTTTGGGAAACGGGTTTTCTTGTTATCTTCTGATTACATCTGGGGCCAGCAAAGTCGCGCTGCCTGGTGGAAGGTGGTCACTCAATACGGCGGAGAGATCGTTGGCGATACGCTGGTGGCACCGGGCGAAACCAACTTTGACCTGTATCTCAAGGAAGTTTTAGCCAAGAGTCCGGATGTGGTGATCCCATCCTGGGCCGGGTCTGGGACACGGCAGTTACTGATCCAGTTGGATCAAGCGGGGGTGACCAAGTTGAGCAAGATTGCGGGCGGTCTGGCTGAGCGTGACGTGATCAAAGACGTGGGAGATGCAGTTGCAGGGATGTTGTGTTCGGTCAAATACTACTATGAATTCCCGAAGAACCCGGTCAATGACTGGCTCGTATCGCGTCACCAGGAGCGCTTTGGCGAACCACCTGATGTTTTTACCGAAAGTGGTTTTTCAGCGGCGGTAGCATTGGTTACAGCTCTGGAAAAGACAAACGGCTCAGTGGATACCGAGCTTTTGATCTCCACCATGGAAGGCATGAGCTTTGATGGGCCGAAAGGATTGTATACATTCCGTCGTGAAGATCACCAGGCACTACAACCGATGTACCTGGCGGAACTGGTTAATGAACCTGGTCAAAATGTCTGTGTGCCTCATTTGATCCGTGAAATATCGGCTGAAGAATCTGCACCACCGTTGATTCAAAGAAAATAATTGCAATTCATCTAGATTCCTTATAAGGAGAATAATATGCCTACCGTTCCAACCCTTTCCGGTATCT
>CAYJLS010000033.1:0-10352 GCA_964371065.1 uncultured Anaerolineaceae bacterium
ACATTCAAAACATTTTGCAGACCGCGCGTGCAAAATCCACGTCTACCAGAACCGCAACCAGTGTCGCTTGCGCTAACATCGCCTTCATCAAATACTGGGGCAACCGCGACAACGCCCTGCGCCTCCCCGCCAACGGTTCCATCTCGATGAACCTGGACGGATTGTTCACGCGCACCTCCGTTAGTTTTCAGCCGTCGCTTCGTTTCGACGAGTTGAGCATCAACAGCCGCGAGGTGGCGGGCAAGGGACTGGAGCGCGTTTCCACCATCCTCGATCTGGTACGCGCTCGAGCAGGCATCCAAGACAACGCGGAAGTGGTTAGCGGGAACAACTTTCCCGCGGGCGCGGGGATCGCCTCCTCGGCCGCGGCCTTCGCGGCCTTGGCGCTCGCCGCCTCCCGCGCCGCGGGACTGTCCCTGCCCGAGGCGGAGTTATCGCGGCTCGCGCGACGAGGGTCGGGTTCCGCCTGCCGCTCCGTCCCCGGCGGATTCGTGGAATGGCGCGCCGGCGCGAGCGACGAGGATTCATTCGCGGTCTCGATTGCCGCGCCCGATCACTGGCAGCTGGCGGATTGCGTCGCCATCGTCAGCGCGGCGCGCAAGAAGACCGGCTCCACCGAGGGCCACGCGCTGGCTGGGACGAGTCCCCTGCAGGCCGCGCGCGTGGAGGATGCGCCGCGTCGCCTCGAACTTTGCCGCCGCGCGATTTTAGGGCGCGACTTCGAGGCGCTGGCGCAGATCATCGAACTGGATTCGGACATGATGCACGCGGTGATGATGACCTCCAACCCGCCGCTGATGTACTGGCAGGCCGCGACCGTGGATGTTTTCCATGCAGTGCGCGAGTGGCGCGCGGGCGGATTGGCGGTGGCGTACACCGTAGACGCGGGACCCAACGTCCACGTGCTGTGCCCGCGCGAGGTCCAGGAAGAGGCGGAACGCCGTCTGCGGAGTCTGCCGGGAGTCGGCGATGTCCTGCTGGCGAAAGTCGGCGGCCCGGCGCGGCTGGTCGAATAGTTTCTTTCATCTTTCATCTTTCATCTTTGGTGACCCATGAACTTCTCCGACTATCAAAAAAAATCCCGCGCCACCGCGCAATATCCCTCCATCGGGCATCCCGTCATCTATCCCGTGTTGGGACTCGCCAACGAGGCGGGCGAGGTGGCGGGCAAGATCAAAAAAGTTTTTCGCGACAGGGACGGCGAGATCAGCGCGGAGACACGCAGCGCACTCCAAGCCGAACTGGGCGACGTGCTGTGGTACCTGGCGCAGGTCTGCACCGAACTGGATATTTCGATGGACGATGCCGCCGAGTCCAATCTCGCCAAATTGCTCGACCGCCAGGCGCGCGGCCAAATCCGCGGCGACGGCGACAACCGATAGGCAATCTGCACTGGAAACTCTAATCTAATTCCAACGCGGGAATCCCCGCGTTGTTTGGTAGAATCTTTCCTGACAGTCCTGGTCGTGATTGAAAAAATTGTTAGCGCGCCAAACCGAGGGGCGGCAGTTCAACTGCCGCCCGAACAGCGAACATCCCATCACTTTGGCGTGCGTACAAAAAATTGGAGAATTTATGGCTGGCATGGAACGCTTTACACAACGCGCGCGCCGCGTCCTGAGTCTCGCCCACACCGAGGCCGAACACGCTCACCAGGTCAACATCGGCACCGAACACCTGTTGCTCGGCCTCGCGGGTGAAGATGGCGGAGTTGCCGGACGAGTCTTACGGGAACTCGGATTGGAATCCGCGCGTGTGCGCGAAATGGTCGGACGCGTTTCCCCGGCGGGACATTTTAGCGGCAGTAAAATTGACCTCGCCCCCGACACCCAGCAAGTGCTGGAATTCGCCGTGGAAGAAGCCCGCCGCCTCGGCCATCACTACATCGGCACCGAACACATCCTGCTGGCGCTCGTGCGCGTGGAAGGCGTGGCGATGGAAATCCTGCGCCGCCTCGGCGTGACACCCGACCAGATCCGCCGACAGACCCGCCGCGTCCTGAACGAATCCGCCTCCGCCCCGACCCCGGCCGGACCCGCCCAACCCGCGCGTCCCGGCCAGCCCGGGCAGAAGACCCCGCTCGTGGACCAGCTCGCCACCGACCTGACGAGCAGGGCCGAGGAGAAGAAACTCGACCCGGTCATTGGTCGGCAAATGGAAATCGAGCGCGTCATCCAGATTTTGGCGCGCCGCACCAAGAACAATCCCGCGTTGATCGGCGAACCCGGCGTGGGCAAGACCGCCATCGTGGAAGGCCTCGCCCAGCGCATCGTGGACGGCGATGTGCCAGCCCCGTTGATGAACAAGCGCCTGCTCCAATTGGACGTGGGTTCGCTGGTGGCCGGCACCATGTATCGCGGCCAGTTTGAAGAACGCCTCAAACGCATCATTGACGAGTTGAAACAATCCGGCTCGATCCTGTTCATTGACGAAGTCCACATGCTGGTGGGCGCGGGCGCGGCCGGTTCCTCGGTGGACGCGGCCAACATCCTCAAGCCCGCGCTCTCACGCGGCGAACTGCAAGTCATCGGCGCGACCACGCTGGACGAATATCGCAAATACATCGAAACCGACGCGGCGCTCGAGAGGCGCTTCCAGCCCGTGCAGGTGGACGAGCCGTCTGTGGATGAGACCATCGAGATCCTCAAAGGCGTCCGCTCGGCGTACGAGGAGCACCACCACCTGGTCATCTCGGATGACGCCCTGGACGCCGCGGCCAACCTGTCGTCCAGGTATGTGACCGAGCGCTTCCTGCCCGACAAGGCCATAGACCTGATTGACGAGTCCTCCTCGCGCGTCCGCATGTACAAAAGTCCCGCCGCGAAACACGCCAAGGATTTATTTGGTCAACTGCGTTCGGCGCGTCAGAACCGCACGCTGGCGCAGGAGGAAGGCAACCCGGAGGATGTGAAAGAATGGGAGGAACGCACGCTGGATTTGGAAGGCCAGATCGAACGCCTGCGCTCCGCCTGGGATCGCGCCAACAGCCCCGTCGTCTCGGCGGAGGACATCGCCGAGGTCGTCTCGATGTGGACGGGCGTGCCGCTCATGCAACTGGCGGAGGAGGAGTCCCAGCGCCTGCTCAAGATGGAGCAGGAACTCCAAAAATCCATCATCGGGCAGGAGGAAGCCATCGTGGCGATCTCGCGCGCGGTGCGCCGCGCCCGCGCCGGGTTAAAGGACCCGAAGCGGCCGATCGGCTCGTTCATGTTCCTCGGCCCGACCGGCGTCGGCAAGACCGAGTTGACCAAGACCCTGGCCAAATTCATGTTCGGGAGCGAGGACGCCGCCATCCAGTTGGATATGTCCGAATTCATGGAACGGCACACCGCCTCCCGCCTGGTGGGCGCGCCTCCCGGATACGTCGGCTACGAGGACGCGGGACAATTGACCGAAGCCCTGCGCCGCCGACCGTATTCGATCATCGTGTTCGATGAAGTCGAGAAGGCGCATCCCGAAGTCCACAATATGCTTTTGCAAATTATGGAGGAAGGCCACCTAAGCGACGCCAAAGGCCGCAAGGTGGACTTCCGCAACGCCATCATCGTGATGACCTCCAACATCGGCGCCGACCTGATCAAGAAGCAGACCGGGCTGGGCTTCCAGGTGAAACGCGACGAAGCCGCCAGCGAGAAACTGTCCTACGAGGAGATGCGCAAGAACCTGAACGAATCGCTCAAGCGCGCTTTCCGCCCCGAGTTCATCAACCGCCTGGATGCCACCGTCATCTTCCGCTCGTTGAACAAAGAGGATATCCAACAGATCGTCTCGCTCGAGTTGAACAAAGTGGCCGAACGCCTGACCGAGCACGAACTCACGCTGACCGCCACGCCCGAGGCGTTGTCCGCGCTGGCCGAACTCGGCTTCGACCCGGACTTTGGCGCGCGTCCCCTGCGCCGCGTCATCCAGCAGAAGGTGGAGGACCCGTTATCCGACCGCGTGCTTTCGGGCGAATTCATCCACGGCGATTCGATTTTGGTCAACGTGGGCGAGGACGGCGAGATCGTGCTGGTGAAGGCGGAGGTCCCCGAAGCGCTTCCCGAGCCGAGTTTGTAATGTAAAAGTTGTCCCGCAGTTGAACTGCGGGACAACAGGTCAGGTTGCCATGCTCAAACCAATCGAAGTTAAAGCCCTGAAAGATTATCGCCTTCATTTGAAGTTTTCGGACGGCGTGGAAGGCGAGGTTGACCTGTCTGAATTTGCGGGCAGGGGCGTGTTCGCGTTGTGGAATGATTACAGCCAATTCGAACAAGTCCGCATCGGAGAAAGCGGCGAGATCGCCTGGAACGAGGATGTGGATATGGACTCGGACGCGCTGTACATGCGGATCACGGGAAAGACGGTGGAAGACTTGTTCCCGAAATTGCGCGAATTAGCCGAACATGCCTGATAACTTATCGCGATCGTTTCGCCTTGAAACGCAAGAGCGCAAGGATGAAAGTCCCTGCGCTCTTTTTGTGGTTTAGGTTCACGTTATTTGAGAAACTTTACAAACTCATCACGCGTCAATCCCGCGCTTTTGATGATCCGCAATGTCAAGCCGCGTCCCAAGTCGCGATTATGAAAAGGGACAACGACTCGCCGATCGTCTGATTCCCGCCACAAAGCAATGTGGCTTCCAGTTTGGTGGTCAATCACGAAGCCTGCTTGCTCCAAAGCCGCAACCATTTGGCGGGACGTTACCATCGGTAAACGAGGCATTATGCCGTCTCCAACATGACGCTCATTTGGCCGACAAATTGCTCAGTCGGCGTCTCGGACGGGATCGGTTCCCCATGTTTGCGGAGGCTGGCGCAGTAGGCTTGAATGGCATCCTGCGCCATTAAGCGCGCTTCTTCCAACGTCTGACCTTCCGTGTAACAGCCGGGCAAAGCAGGCACCGAGACCAGATACTCTCCTTCGGTCTGTCGTTCAATCACAATGGTGAACTTGTATTCGGTCATGATTTTCTCCATTCGTCTGTGGCAGATTATAACCTCATCTTAATAATATTTTCCCTTCCCGTCTCATCTCTGGAATAGACAGTCCTGTCATCAACTTTAGTGTGAAGGAGAAATTATCATGAATCCCAATCATCAAATCGCAACCCTGGCTGGTGGATGCTTCTGGTGTCTCGAAGCGGTCTTCGACGAACTGAACGGCGTTGTCTCCGTTGAGTCGGGCTACTCCGGCGGGCATGTCGAAAACCCCTCCTACCGCGCAGTCTGCAACGGGGACACGGGTCACGCGGAGGTTGTGCGGGTCACGTTCGACCCGTCCGTGCTGTCATTCCGCGACCTGCTGACCGTCTTCTTCACCGTCCACGACCCGACCACGCTCAACCGCCAGGGCGCGGACGCGGGGACTCAGTACCGCTCGGCGATCTTTTACCACGACGAAGCGCAGCGCGCGGACGCCGAGGCTGTCCGCCGCGAAATTAGCGACGCCAAGCTGTGGCCGAATCCCATCGTCACGGAAGTGGCGAAGTTCGAGAAGTTCTACATGGCCGAGGATTATCATCAGGAATACTTTGCCAACAATCCCTATCAGCCGTATTGCATGGCAGTCGTCGCGCCGAAGGTGGTCAAGTTCCGCAAACATTTTGTGGACAGGCTGAAAAAGCAGGCCGTGTAAGAATCAAGAGCGCAGAGGTGTGCATGCAAACCACGTCAGGCATGGAGTCCAAAGTCTCCCGACTTTGGACAAAATCTAGTCCCACAGGGATGCTCCGCGAAGATTTTGCAGTCCGAACTGACAACCTCTGCGCTCTTGATTCTGTGAGGATATAATGGAAGAAGAAATATGAAACGGACCCCCTCCGCTCTTAAAGATGACCTTCTCTTCGGACTCAAAGCCGTGCGCGAGTCCATTCTTTCTGAGGCGCTCGCGCTTCCCGTGGAAGCATGCGGCCGTGTTTTCCTCGGGACATGGTCTGTGATGGATTTGCTCGCCCATCTCGCAGGCTGGGACTTCACCAACCTGCGAGCCGCACGCGATATTTTGGACGGTTTGCTTCCAGAATTCTACGAGCATCATGACAAGGATTGGAAAACCTACAATGCCGCGCTGGTTGCAAAATACAAACGCGACGATTTCAGGGAACAGATCGAACTTGTCCGCGAGGCGCAGAAGCAATTGATCGATTACCTGCAAACCCTGCCTGCGGAGGATTTCAAACTCGATATGGGCGTGCGCGCTAAAGGAATCAAAGTTACAATTGCGCGGCTTTTACAGGCTGAACTCGAAGACGAGACGATACACTTCGAGCAGATTTATGAATTCAGAAAGAGTCTTTAGTTGATACCATCCGCCTCCCCCACCTTCCATGTCCGTGACATTCCCGTCTACGGCGACACGATCCTCGCGCCCATGGACGGCTACTCGGATTGGCCGTTCCGTTCGCTTTGCCGCGGATTTGGTTCGGCCATGAGTTACACCGAGTTCGTGCACGTGGAAAAAATTCTCAGCCGCTCCAAACAACCGCAGGCGAAATTATATTATGAAGAAGCGGAACGCCCGGTCGTGTTCCAAATCTACGGCGATGACCCGGACTTGATCCTGAAAGCCGCGCTCAAGGTCCAGGAACTGGGCCCGGACATCATTGATATCAACATGGGCTGTCCCTCCAAAAGCATCGCGCACCGCGGCGCGGGCGTGGGGTTGATGAAAACCCCCTTGAAAATCGCGGACATATTTAAAAAGTTAAGCGCGACGCTCAAAGTGCCGGTCACGGGAAAAATCCGCCTGGGCTGGGACACTTGCCGTTCCTACAAACTGGTCGCCCGCATTGTGGAGGAGAATGGCGGCTCGCTGATCGCCATCCACGGGCGGACGAAGGAGCAGAGTTACAGCGGGCTGGCAGACTGGGATGCCGTTGCCGAAGTGAAGTCCCTGGTGAAAATCCCGGTCATCGGGAGCGGGGACATCCGGATGGTTGCCGATATTGACCGTTTGAAAAAACACAGCGGCTGTGACGCGGTCATGATCGGGCGCGGCGCCATCCTCAACCCGTGGATTTTCTCGCGGCTGGACCGCGAGCAGGTGTCGCCGGCGCAGGTCAAGCAGGCGCTGCGCACCCACCTGGAACGGAACATCCAGTTTTATGGCGAGGAGGACGGGCAGAGACTCTTCCGCAAGCACGCCATCCAATATTTGCTGCTGCGAAGCCTGGACCGCGAGGCTCGTAAAAAGATCCTCCAGCCCAGGCCGTCCGGCGAATTCCTGGCGCTGGTAAACGAAATGTACGCCAATTTGCAGGTGGGCGCTGAATAGAACCGGACTTTTGTTTTCACGGGTCCGAAGTCCTTGCAATCCGCAAAGCAAATGACAGGAGTATTCCATGCAAATTGACATCATCGGCGTTCCCGTGGACCTCGGCGCGGACCGCCGCGGCGTGGACATGGGCCCCAGCGCCATCCGCTACGCCCACCTGCAAAAACATCTCGAAGAGCTCGGCTATACCGTCGCAGACAAAGGCAACGTGGAAGTCGCCATCGCGGAGATGTGTTCCGTCTCCGAGCCAAACCTGAAATACATTGACTGCATCGTGCCGATGGGACGCCGCGTGGCGGGCGCGGTGTCCACCAGCGCGCAGGCGGGTCACTTCCCGCTTGTCCTCGGCGGCGACCACAGCCTGGCGTTTGCGTCCATTCGCGGCGCGGCGAAGCATCGCAAGATCGGCGTCATCTGGGTGGACGCGCACGCCGACTTCAACACCCCGGCGACGACTCCCTCGGGCAACATCCACGGGATGCCGCTGGCCGCGCTCGCGGGACTCGGCGACCCGCGCCTCGTTCAACTTGGGGACGAAGCGGTTCCGGTCGTGGACCCAAGGCGGGTCGCGGTCATCGGCGCGCGTGACCTCGACCCGGGCGAAAAAACCAACCTGCGCGAGGCCGGGGTGATGGTGCAAAGCATGGAGCAGATTGATCGCCTCGGCATGTACCAGGTGGTGATGAAGGCCATCGAGCGCGTCAGCCGCGACGTGGACGGCATCTACCTTTCATTGGACATGGACGCGCTCGACCCGCGTCACGCGCCGGGCGTGGGGACGCCTGTCCCCGCGGGGCTGACCCAACGCGAGGCGCATCTCGTCTGCGAATTGGCCGCGGAGACCGGCAAACTGGTCGGCATGGATTTGGTGGAAGTCAATCCCATTCTCGATATCCAGAACCAGACCGCGATTTTGGCGGTGGAATTCGCACTCTCCGCCCTCGGTCGCCGCGTGTGGAATGGGGATGGCGCGTAATTTGATTCACCGCGAAGGGCGCGAAACGACGCCAATCCCGAAGGGATGCCAGGATTGTAAACCGATGAACGCACTGGAACAAATCCCAAAGGGACGTCATGATTCGCAAACCATACCACCCCTTCGGGGTTGGGAATATACTGCCGCCCAATCTACGATCATTCCATCTGTTTCGACAGGCTCAACACAACGCCTTCGGGATTGAAAGAAAAAGGAATTATGACTCACCCCACTCTCCCCGACCTCGAATCCCTCGCCCGCGCCGCGGGACAGATCCTGCGCGACGGCTACGAAAAGGATCACGATGTGCAGCTTAAAGGCGTGATTGACCTCGTGACCGAGATTGATCACCGATCCGAGAAGTTTTTGCTTGGCGAGATTTCGCATCGCTGGCCGGACAGCCGTTTCGTGGCGGAGGAGAGCGGCGAAAGCGGACGCGGCGAACTGGCCTGGTACATTGATCCGCTGGACGGGACGGTCAATTATGCCCACGGTGTGCCAATCTTCTGTGTGTCCATCGCCTGCGCGTGGGACGGGACGACGCGTCTCGCCGCGGTCTACGACCCGATGCGGGATGAGATGTTCAGCGCCGAAAGAGGCCGCGTCGCCCAGTTAAACGGCCACCCGCTCCACGTCACGCGCGTTGCGGAGTTGCGTCAGTCCCTGCTCGTGACGGGATTCCCGTACGACACGTGGACGGCGAAGATCAACAACCTGGAATATTTCGGACGCTTCGCGCGCCTCACGCAGGGAGTGCGCCGTCTCGGTTCCGCCGCGCTGGACCTGTGCTATGTGGCGGCTGGCCGTTTCGACGGCTTTTGGGAACTGACGCTCCAGCCGTGGGATGTGGCCGCGGCCGGGCTGATCGCCGAGCAGGCCGGGGCGCGCGTCACCAACTTGCAGGGCGAGGCGGATTATCTTGCGCCGCCGCTTTCCATTTTGGCGGCTGGGCCGGAGTTGTACGAGAAGATGGTTGAGGTGTTGAACCAGCCGTAGGTCCGAAAAGGAGCGGGGCAAAATTCGTTTCGCCGCGGCGCACTTGCGGTAGAATAATGGGGCTTTGATTATTGTTAAGAAATGGATCGTATGTGTCACAATGTGAGCAGGCATGAAATCTCCCACGGCCTCCCCATTCAGCCGCACCAAAGTCATCCTGCCGCGCCGCCGCGAGGATCTGCTCGCGCGGCCGCGCTTGCTCCATCTGCTTAATACCTTCCTCGATAAAAAACTTATTCTGATCACCGCCCCGGCCGGCTATGGCAAGACCTCCCTGCTGGTGGACGCGGCTCATCACAGCGAGTTGCCCGTCTGCTGGCTGGCGTTGGACGAACTCGATCGCGATCCCCAGCGTTTTGTGACCTATTTTATTGCCGCTCTGGCGGAACGCTTCCCGTCTTTCGGGGCGCAATCCAGCGCGGCGCTCAATGCCCCGGTTTCTCTGGAAGAAAATCTGGAGGCATTGATCGTCACGCTGACCAACGAGATCTACGACAAGATCCGGGAGCATTTCATCCTGGTGTTGGACGACTACCATCTCGTGGAGGATGCCGCCGCAATCCGCAATTTTCTCGGCCGTTTCGTAAAGCTCTCGGACGAGAATTGCCATCTGGTGTTGTCCTCCCGACGGTTGACGCACCTGCCCGACCTGCCGCGTATGATTGCCAATGAACAGGTGGAAGGACTCGATTTCTCAGAACTGGCCTTCCGCCCCGAGGAGATTCAGGCCCTCCTGGCGCAGAACTATCATATGGATGTCTCGGAAGAATCCGCTCGTGAACTGGCCGAGAAAAGCGAAGGCTGGATCACGGGACTGCAACTGGCGGGTTTTTCCGGCGGCATCACGGATCACATGCGCGTGGCGCGCGCCAGCGGCGTGGACCTGCACAAATATTTCGACGAGCAGGTTCTGGCTCCTCAACCACCTGTCATCCACATGGTTCTGCTGTATACCTCCCTGTTCGAAGAGTTCGACGCCGACTTGTGTCGTTCGGTGCTGGGCGACCTGTTCCCTGAACCGCTGGATTGGCCCAGCCTGGTGAACGTTATTCTGGCGAACAACCTGTTCGTCCTGCCGGTTGGGTCGGATGGCCGTTGGTTGCGCTACCATCACCTGTTCCGTGAATTC